>PUND01000033.1 GCA_003551645.1 Phycisphaerae bacterium
GATTGTAGCCCATCTTCAGCTCCCGGCCGTCCGTGCCGACCAGCGTGACCTCATCGTCATCGAGTGCGGAAATATCCAGCCGCTGCCTGTCGCGGACGGCGCGTTTGAAGCCCTCGAAGCTACCGTGGTCTGGCTGTTCGCCAACCTCCATGGCAAACCCTGCCAGGTGGTCGCCGTTGGAATCGGCGCGGAGCCATATCTCCTCACCGTAGCGGTCGGCCGTCCGGCCTTCCGGCTCAAACCGCTCGGCAGGGCCGAGGTTTATCGGCCGAATTGCAAGATAAGTCTTCTCCATCTCCACAAACCATATGTCGCCATCGGTATCCACCTCGGCCGTGCCGGGGATCATAAAGCCGAAGGGCTTGTCGGCGGGCCGTAGATAGACCATCAGGTTGCGGTACTGGCCCATCTGGTCGCCGCCGCGCTTGGTTTGGGGCCTGTCGTCGGTATATGCGATAAAGTAATCCACGCCTCGCTCGGAGTTCTCGGCCAGCAGCTTGAACGGGCCTACGTCGCCGATGCCGGATTTCGAGACGCACGTACCCAGATAATAGGTCTCGCCGAAAAAGAGCGTCTCCCACGTCTCGGGCTGTTCATCCGCGCCGGGCTTCCAGTTCTCGTAGGTCGGCTTGGTGTTGTGCATCTCCACCGGGCGTGGGAACTCCTTCTTCGCCAGGTGCGCCGCGGCAAGCGGCGGGCGGTATGCGCTTGTGATCGGATGGCCGTCGTCGTAGTGCGGGCTGGGGTTGGGCATGGGCGTGTCGCCGAAATACAGCCAGAGCATGTGCGAGGCCCCGGCGCCGAAGACCCTGTTCCCACCGCCGTAGTCACGCTTGCTGGGTCCGCCGAATCCGCCGCGGTAATACTTCAGGGCGCCGGCGGTGGCCAGCCAGTCGCAGGCGGCCTTTGCGAGCATCTTCACCTCTGGGTCCTGCGCGAAGTCATACAGGTTCAGGTAAGGCACCAGAGTGTGCGTGTGGTAGGTCTCGCTGTCCCACTCGCCCATCCCGATGTGGTAGAGCGTGGTGACGTATTCGGTGATCTTGTCCTTGTATTTCTGCCTGGTCTCCTCGTTGCCGGTCGCCTCGGCGAACAGGTACACGGTGGTTTCCCGCATGGCGCGGAGGTTGTCGGTCCTGCGGACGTCCACCCAGCTTCCGAAACGCTCCGGCCCCCAGCCGGGCTTGTCGCGGTCGCCTTCTCCGTGGGTCGGGTGCGGGCGATATCGCGGGTTCTTCTCGGTCCAGGAATCGGCGCCTTTTTTCATCCGCTCCATGTAGTCCGGATCGAGGGCGTTGAGATACTCGCCAAGGAAGAAGTACTTTCTCGCCTGGTGCTTGAGCGTGAAGCACCAGTAAAAGTCGATGTACTCGGTGTGGGGGTGGTCGTCGCCGGCCTCGGGCGGACGGGCCTGAAGATAGTTTACGGCGCTTTGGCGGTTGCCGGCGACAAAATCAATCAAGGCCCGGCCGTAGGATGACTTCTTGTTTTCCCGCCAGTTGCTGCCGTAGCTTTTCCCCCTGTAGTGCTCGATGATATGGTTTGCCCGCTCCCAGAAGCCCTGCTCAAGCTCTTCGGGCCACTCGGTATTGCGGAACTCCGCATCCACCGGCACCGGACGGACGCGGACAAGCCCGTCCTCATCGGTGGTGATTTTCTCGTCATCGGCGGCCGCCGGCGCGGCCAGGATTGCGGCGACAGTCAGGGCCGTCAACAGGAGCTTAGAATACATCACAAAGGTCCTTTCCAACTCAAATCGGTACACGTATCCAATCCGCCTTCGGATAAGGCAAACCGACAATATAACACCTCCGTTGTTGAAACTCCACCGGCGCCACAGAGTTCCGCGGACTTGAAATTACCCGCCGATGCGCCAAGACTGCTGTGAAGGCCCCTCTGTCCGGCGTCCGGCCTCAACGGAGGGCAATGCGCAAGCCGATTGGATTTCGATGCATAAAGGAACCACGATGGACATGAGATACAGGCAGCTTGGACGCACGGCACTTGAGGTATCTCCCTTGTGCCTTGGCACCATGAACTTCGGCAACCAGACCAGCGTCGAGGACAGTCACGCCATCATGGACAAGGCGCTCGATGAGGGCATCAACTTCTTCGATACGGCCAACGGCTACGGCGGCAGGAAGTTCGAGGGCTGGACCGAGCAGGTCATCGGCAAGTGGCTTGCCCAGGGAGGCGGCCGGCGCGAGAGTATCGTGCTGGCGACCAAGTGCTATAACCGCATGGGCCCCGGTGTGAACGACCGCGGGCTGAGCGCCTACCACATCCGCCGGGCCTGTGAGGACAGCTTGAAACGGCTCGGCACGGACCACATCGACCTCTACCAGATGCATCACATCGACCGCAGGGCGCCCTGGGACGAACTGTGGCAGGCGATGGAGCAGCTCGTCCGCGAAGGCAAGGTCATATACGTCGGCAGCAGCAACTTCCCCGGCTGGGCCATAGCCACGGCCAATCAGGAGGCGTCTAAGCGAAACTTCCTGGGGCTTGTCAGCGAGCAGAGCTTGTACAATCTGACGGCCCGGACGGTGGAGCTGGAGGTGCTGCCGGCCTGCCGCGAATACGGCGTCGGCGTGATTCCCTGGAGTCCGCTGGCCGGCGGTACGCTCGGCGGCGTGCTGGGCGACGATGAGGGTGTCCGCCGAGCCGGGCGACGGAAACGCGGACAACTCGAACCCATACGCGAGCGGCTCGAAGCATGGGAGTCGCTGTGCGACGACCTCGGCGAGCAGCCGGCGAACGTCGCACTGGCCTGGCTGCTTACCCGACCGGGTGTAACCGCACCGATTATCGGCCCGCGAACCATGGAGCAGTTCACCGGCTCGCTGCGGGCGCTGGAGATCACGCTCGACGATGAAACTCTCGCCAAGCTGGACGAAATCTGGCCCGGCCCCGGCGGCGAGGCCCCCGAGGGCTACGCCTGGTAGCCCGGAGCTGTCGGAGGGCGAACGCGGCTTTGCCCGGCCGCCTGATGAGGCAACCAGTTAACCAGTGAACCAGTTAACCAAGTACCAAAGTAAGGAGCCACCACATGTTCACACGCACACTCGGACGCAGCGGAATCGAAGTAAGCGCCATGGGCCTTGGCTGCTGGGCCATAGGCGGGCCTTACACCAACCCCGAAGGCAACCCCTGCGGCTGGGGCAAGGTGGACGACGATGCCAGCAAACGGGCAATCCACCGAGGAATCGAACTGGGCGTGACGCTGTTCGACACAGCGGCCTGCTATGGCGCCGGACACAGCGAACGCGTGCTCGGAGAAGCCCTCAAGGGCCGGCGGGACAAGGTAGTTATCGCGACCAAGTTCTGGCACCGCTTCGACGAGGACGCCCGCGAGGTGCTCGGTCCTTACGAAAGTCCCGACGAGATCGCCTCCGCCTGTGAGGATTCGCTGCGACGGCTTCAGACCGACTACATCGACCTGTACCAGTTCCACCAGGGCAATTACGACCCCGACAAGGCGCCGGCCGTCCGCGAGGCGTGCGAAAAGCTCGTCGAACAGGGCAAGATTCGCTACTACGGCTGGAGCACAGACTCACCGGACCGGGTTGCCGTCTTCGCCGAAGGCAGGCACTGCACCGCCATCCAGCAGCGGATGAACCCCTTCGAAGGCACCCGCGATACGCTGCGGCTCTGCGAAAGGGAGAACCTGGCCTCGCTGAACCGCTCGCCGCTGTATAAGGGCCTGCTCAGCGGGAAGTTTTCCCACGATTCCACCTTCGCCCCGGACGATGTCCGCCACCCGCACTGGGACCTCAAGAGCGGCCGGCAGGCCGAAGACCTCCGACGGTTCCAGGCGATCCGCGATGTACTGGCCTCCGACGGGCGGACGGCCGTCCAGGGCGCGCTGGCCTGGCTGTGGGGCCTGAGCGACAAGACAATCCCCATACCCGGCTTCAAGACGATTCAGCAGGTGGAAGAAAACGCCGGCTCGATGGAGTTCGGACCGCTGACCGACGAACAGATGAGGCAGATAGACCGGCTTCTGGCGGACATGGAGTAGCAGGCAGGCGGGTCGGACATACTCCCAACGGCACGCCGCCGGCGCGGCCCGACAATACCCGCTGTTTTCGTGCTTCGTGTTTTGTATTTCGTGCTTCCGCCGATCGCCAGTGGCGAGTTGCGAATCAGCCGCAGGTCGAGCCACATTATGTCGGCCCGCCTATTCCTCGCCCTCGAATCGCGTTATGAGCAGCTCCCAGCCGCTGGCGGTCTGGGGCTGCTCCGCGCCCGGCGGTGTATATTGCTCGCCGGGGTCCACGATGGTGATATCCACCTCGGCACCCTGGAAGTTCGTGCCCTCGAATGCGTGCTCGAAGCTGTGGGCCAGGAAGTCGGCCGAGACGCCGTGCAACATTCCGACGACCATCTCGATGCGGCGAACGCGCGAATAGCCGTGCGTATCGGCGAGTTGCCGCAACTGCGGCCAAAGCTCCTTGGCAAGCCCGTGCTCATGCATTGAAAACCTCGCTGCTCCTTAGTGAACCGGAAACGTGTAAGCGGGAACCATGGAACCTGGAACAAGTAACCGGGCTTATGCCGCCTGTGCCTATAGTCGGCTATGCGCCAGGCACTCAAGGCCAGACGCACAAACGGCCCTATGCACACGGCGTGGTCCGGCGAGTCACGATTCGCCACTCGCGACTCGCGATTCTATCGGGCAGGCATGCCCGACTTTCGGCTACTCTTGAAGCCCGAGCCGCTCGCGGATGCGGTTGTGGAGGTCCACGCTTCGGTCCTGGTCGCCGAAGGTGCCGATGCGGATCGCGACGTCCGTGACCCGCTCCGCCTTTCTGTCGGCGGAGATTCTCACGCGCGTGTCACCGGCGGTACGTCCGACGATACGGCCCTCGTACTCGTCGGATTCCTTGCTGACGAGGGTAATGTTCATCTCGTCAAGAGACGCCTCAGCCGCCGAGATCACATCCGGCACCGATGCGTTGTACGTCGCCGTCAACTCGCCGCGATGCCAGTAAACGCCGGTACCCACAGCTCCGGCGGCAACCATCGCAGCACAACCCGACGTAACGGCCAGACCGCCGAGCAACAGGGCCGTCGCCAGCACACGAAACACCGTCGATTCCATGTCAGTTCTCCCAACTGGTTGGTTGCCGACCACCGGCCCAACCAGCGATAAGTGGCTTAGTCTAATAACCCAGTATATGCCCGCAAAACGCTCCTGCGCCAAGCGCATAGTCCGCGGGCGGTCTCGCTCAGCCCTTGACCGCGCCGAGCTGGATGCCCTTGACGAGGTATTTCTGGAGCACCACGAACAGGATTATCAGCGGCACTACCGACATCGTCACCGCCGCCATCAGAAGGTGAGTCGCCTGTCCCTGCGTGCTGTCGAAGTAAAGCAAGCCGATGGGCAGCGTGTATTTTTCGGAGCTTTTGAGCATCACCAGCGGCCAGAAGAAGCTCATATAGTTGCCCAGGAAAGTGAATATCGTCAGTGTTATCAGCCCGGGCCTGGCAAGCGGCAGGATAATCTCCCAGTAAACCTGCCACTTACTCGCGCCGTCGATCTCGGCCGCCTCGACGGATGCGACATGCCGCTTGCTTCAATACCTTCACAAGGCGGCAGGCCCGCCGACGGCGAGCCGCGCCAACCGTCTTTATAGCCGGTCTCAGGCCGTTGTCGCTACTTTTTTTGCCCCGCTGTTCGAGGTTGAAACAAACAGAACCTTTCTGTAGCATCTGTGTTCAAGTTAAAAGGATTAAGCCATGGCCGAAGTCACACTCGAGAACGTAAGCAAGACCTTCCCCGGTGGAGTAACGGCTGTTGACCGGATGAATCTGACCATCCGCGACCAGGAGTTCGTGGTGCTCGTCGGCCCCAGCGGCTGTGGCAAGAGCACGACGTTGCGAATGGTCGCCGGGCTGGAGGAGATCACCGCGGGCGCGGTCAGCATTGCCGACCGCGTGGTCAACGACATGCCGCCGAAGAATCGCGATATCGCGATGGTCTTCCAGAACTACGCCCTGTACCCGCACATGACGGTGTACAAGAACCTGGCGTTCGCGCTGAAGCTGCGGAGGATGAAACACGCCGATATCGACAAGCGCGTCCGCGACGCCGCCAGGGTCCTGGGCATCGACGACCTGCTTGACCGCAAGCCGCGAGCGCTTTCCGGCGGTCAGCGCCAGCGTGTGGCGGTCGGGCGGGCGATTGTCCGCCAGCCCAAGGCGTTCCTGTTCGACGAGCCGCTGAGCAACCTCGACGCCAAGCTGCGCGTCGAGATGCGAGCCGAGCTTAAGCGGCTGCACCATCGGCTGATGACCACCACCATCTACGTCACGCACGACCAGGAAGAGGCCATGACCCTCGGCGACCGCGTGGTTGTGATGAAGCAGGGCATCGTTCATCAGTGCGGCGCGCCGCTGGAGGTTTACGAGGAGCCGGCCAACCGCTTTGTCGCCGGTTTTCTCGGCACACCGCCTATGAACTTCCTCGAAGGCAAGCTGGTTGCCCGGAACGGTAACCTGTATTTCGACGAGGGCAGCGCCGTGATACGCCTGGCGCCCGAGCAGGAGCAGATGCTCGCCGACCGCGCCGGTCAGGACGTTGTTCTCGGTATCCGTCCGGATGGCATGGCCACCAAGCCGGAGGGACGGTTCAGCGGCGAGGAAAACGTCCTGCCGGCCACCATCACCGTGATCGAGACCCTCGGCCAGATCATGGACCTTCACGTGACCACACCGCAGCATCCGTATCTGGTCGCGCGAATCGAGTCGCAACGAGAGCTTAAAGACGAACAGGACATCAAGCTTTACGTGGACATGGCCAAGACGCACGTCTTCGAGCCGGGCGAGGACGGAGCCAACCTCACCGTCGGAGCGCACGAAAAAATGGCGATGGCGTAGGCGCCGGCATCGAACAGACAGCGATCCAGCCCGCCGAAACCGTAGCAAAGGAGGCCGTCATGACCCGCACAGCGCTGACTCTCCGCATTCTCCCGGCCGTTATGGTGCTCCTGTGCATCACCGCGGGCATGCCCGCCTCCGAGGGTCCGCCGGACGCCAGACCGGTGCTGTTCATGCTCGGCGAGGGGTTCAACGGCGACGAGTTCTACCAGCCGTATTTCGCACTGACCGCGGTCGGCTACCGCGTGGTTATCGCCGGGGCTGAAGAAGGACCGGTCAAGTCCCCATACGACGACCGCGACCTCGACGTAAACGCGGATGTCGCCCTTGCCGACGTCAACGCCGAGGACTACCTGGCGATGATTATTCCAGGCGGGCACGGCCCGGAGAACCTCGAGGAATATCCCGAAGCCCTGGAAATCTGCCGCGCCTTCATGGAGGCCGACAAGCCGGTCAGCGCCATCTGCCACGGGCCGCGGCTGCTGATGCAAGCCGGACTCCTGGAGGATCGCGCGTTCACATCCCTCTGGAGAATCAAAGACGAGCTTCCGGACCTGTGGACCTCCGGCGAAAGGGGCGCCTACGTTGATAAGGCGGTCGTCGAGGATGGAAACCTTATCACCAGCCGATACCCGTGGGACACGCCGGCGTTCACCCGACGCACGCGGCGCAAGCTGGCTGAAGCGGCCGGGCATGAATTCGACGAGCGCCGACCACGCATCGCCGTTATCAACCCCAGGCCCGACCGGCTTGACCGCTGGGCATATCTCGGCGCGCTGCCGGCCGCCGGTGCGAAAATCGAGGACCTGCCTCTGTGGCGCGTCGAGCGGTTTATTGACGCCGAGGATTACGACCCTGGCCAGTATCAACTGCTGCTGGTCCTGAGCGGCGGGCAGAAAGATGAGCTGGTCGAACACGAGCACGTCCGACGGCTGATCGACAGCTTCGCCGACGCCGACGTGGGGGTGGCAGTCGTCGGTGATGTGTATGACAAGCTGGTTGAAGCCGGCATTGTCGGCGACGATGTGCTCCGCCCCGACGGCTCCCACGGCGAGATCATCGGTGAATTGCTTACCGAGGCCCTCAGGGACATGCCGGCCGAGCAGCCCGCGCAGCCGAAACCGGCGACGGCCGCCATAGCACTGGACAACGGCTTCGACGGCAGAGTCTTCGCGGCTATGAAGGCCCATCTGGAATACAAGGGCCACGAAGTGCTCGTGATAGGCCCGGAAGCCGGCTGGATTCGCGGCATCAACGGCACGCCGGCCGAGGTCCAGGCAACCTATGACGACGCCAACCTGGCCGAAGACGCCGTCATCGTCGCCCCCGGCGGGCTTTGGCCGGGGGAGCACATGCAAACCGATACGCGGATCGACTGGCTGCTCGAGCGACACGGCACAGGGGCCACTATCGTCGCCTTCGGGTTCGACTCGCTCTACATCGGCCGTCGCGAGCAGTTCGACGGCAAGTCCTTCGCAACCACCGCGCAGGTGCGATGGGCCTTCCAGGGTGCCGGCAGTTACACCGAAGACCCGGCGGTCGTTACAACCGAACGGCTGATTACGGCCAAGGGCTTCGAACAAGTGGCCGACGCCCTGAAACTTCTGGATTAGCATGCGGGACGATGGCTGTTTCTCCCGCCGATAGCATATGGCACATAAGGCCCCGGCCATCGATGGTCCGGCAAGCAACTACAGCCGGGTGTGGCCCGTCGGCATTGCCTCTTTTAACGTGTGTGGTTTTTGGAGGATAAGCCACCGCATTCCGCACCGCATCAATCCCCCATCGCATCGGCCACAACCCTTTCGGCGGCCTCGACCAGGGCCTCAAAGCCCCCACTAAGCTCCTCGCTGAGTCCGCGGCCGAAGTCGGTCGTCTTCGGCTGGACGACCAGCAGCGTGACCGTCTCGGGACTGTGGTAGAACCTCCCGCACAGCTTCAGCGTCTCCATAAAGGGGACATCGTGCATGCTCACACGGTCCCGTGGGGTGTCATCGGATATCTGCTCCGGGCGCACCACCCGATATTCACCGGGTGACAGGCCCATCTCCGCGGCGTCAAAGACCACCATCCGCTCGGCCGATTCTACTACGTTAAGCAGGTTCAGCCCGCCGGCGCCGCCGTCAACGAACTCCACACCCTCGCCCCAGTCACGCCGGGCGCGGACCGCCTCCAGCAGGCGCGGCCCCACGCCGTCGTCGCTCATCAGCAGGTTGCCGATGCCCAATACCGTCAGTCGAGACATGTTTGCCGCCCTGCCCGCATATTCAGACAGCCGCGCCCATCTTCCTAATGGAACGGCGGATGTCGGCGGGGTCTTCCACCAGTATGCCGCGCATTCCGAGCCGCTCGGCCGCCTCGATGTTCTCCGCGCGGTCGTCAACGAACGCCACGTTTGCCGGCGCTTCGCCCAGGTAGTCCAGTACCGCATGGTAGCTTTGCGGCTCCGGCTTGCGGGCGCCAAGCTCGTGCGAGGTGAAGATGGCCTCGAACCTGCTCATCGCCTCGTCGTACAGCGGCCGCCACATGGCCGAGTGCAGCTCGTTTGTGTTGGTCAGCGACACTATGCGCATGCTCGCCGAAAGGTCGCCCAGCAGTTGCTCTGTGCCGTCATACAGCCCGTCGAAGACGTTGCACCAGCCGCGGCGGAACTGCTCGAAGTCCAGATCAATCCCCATCACGCCGCTGATGTGGCGGTGGAACTGACAGGGGGTCATCTCGCCGCGTTCGAATTCGCGATACGCACCGTCGGCGAGCACGGCATGGGCAAGCCGCTCCGCCGGCGCGCCGGTTATGCCCGACCAGTACTCGAACATGCCCTCGACCCGGACTCGGATAATAACACCGCCGAGATCGAACACCGCGGCGGTCGGCGGCCGGTCGTGTCGCGCCGCGGGTGGCCTCACAGCGTGCCCTTGGTTGAGGGTATCTCCCCGGCGGCGCGGGGGTCGATGTCCTTGGCCTGTCGAAGCGCCTGCGCGACGGCCTTGAAGATCGCCTCGGCGATGTGGTGATCGTTGCCGCCGTAGCGCACGCGTATGTGCAGATTCATCCCGGCCGACGAGGCCAGACGACGCAGGAACTCCTCGATAAGCTGGGTGTCGAAGGTTCCTATCTTGTCACAGCAGAAACGTGCATCGAACACCACCGCCGCCCTCCCGGAAAGGTCAACAGCCACCTCGGCCAGGGATTCGTCCATCGGTACCGACGCCGAGCCGTAGCGGCGTATGCCGGCCTTGTCGCCGAGGGCCTCGGCAAGCGCCTCACCCAGCACAATCGCCACATCCTCGGTGGTGTGATGGTCGTCCACGTGGACATCGCCGGCAGCGCTGACAGTCAGGTCGGTCAAGCTGTGCCGGCCGAGATGGTCCAGCATGTGGTCCAGGAACCCCACACCGGTGGAGGCCTCAACGTGGCCGGTCCCGTCGAGGTTCAACGAAAGCTCGATGGTCGTTTCTCTGGTCTTGCGTGTTCTCTGCGCCGTTCGGGACATCGCTTTCACCACCATGACAGCAAAGGTTACTACTGCTTTCGGCCAGAACGCCCCCGCTAGGCCAGTCTTGTCGCCGGCGCCGACGTCGGCGAGGCCCACAATCGCCCAATCGCACGGGTCAAGTCAAGAATCCCCGCCGAAGATTCCGCAGCCGGCTTTCCGTCGGGCCGAACCGCCGCGCGGGGCTTGATCCGCGGCGCGGATATCAGAGCGGTTCTTGATGTTGTAGGGGGATTATGGTATTTACCCGACTCGTTTATTCCTGCCGCAACGGTGCGGGAGGGCGTTTTTGGGCGGTTACAGCGACCTGCGTTACCATGTGCGCCGTCGAGAACAAGTTCCAGCTTCGCGTCCGATACAGCGAAACCGACCAGATGGGCACGTTTTACAACTCCCGTGCCCTGGAATGGTTCGAATGCGGCAGGACAGAGTTTCTGCGCCGACTGGGAACCCCCTACGCACGCATGGAGCTGGACGGTGTTTTGCTTCCGCTTGTGGAGGCGCATGTGGCGTATCTGGGCCGGGCGCGGTACGATGACCTCTTGGAGGTCTCAACGATCGGCGACATGGTCGGCAAGGCGCGAGTGCGTTTCGACGTGTCCATCGCACACGCCGAAGGAGGCGCCGACGTCGCACGCGGATACACCATCCACGCCGTGACCGACCCGGAGGGCAAGCCGATTCGCCCGCCGAAATGGCTTGTCGAGGCGCTGGACAAAGGCCGGAGAACAGAATGGTAAGTTCCGAACGTATGTTGCTCAGTGGCAACGAGGCGGTCGCGCACGCGGCCCTGGACGCCGGCATCGCGCTGGGTGCGGGTTATCCCGGGACGCCGTCGACAGAGATACTGGAGACCTTTTCGGAAATAGGCGGCAGGGCCCAATGGTCGCCCAACGAAAAAGTCGCTCTGGAAGTCTGCATCGGCGTGGCCTACGGGCGATCCCGGGCGCTGGCGACGATGAAGCACGTCGGGCTGAATGTCGCGGCTGACCCGCTATTCACCGCCGCCTACTCGGGTGTGGACGGCGCGCTGGTTATCGTAACCGCGGATGATCCCGGCATGGCCAGCAGTCAGAACGAGCAGGACAACCGCCACTACGCCAGAGCCGCCGGCCTGCCCATGCTCGAACCGAGCGACTCGCAGGAGGCGTACGACTTCTTCTTTAAGGCGGTGGAGATATCCGAGCGGTGGAAGCTGCCCGTGCTGCTGCGGATGACTACCAGAATCTGCCACTCACTGACGGTGGTGCATCGCCGACCGGACGCCGAAGAAGCGCCTGCGGCCGACTACCAGCGGGACATCAAGGGGCGGGTAATGATCCCCGCCTACGCCCGCGGAGCACACGTGCGACTGCGGGAAAAGCTCTCCGAGATCGCCGACTGGAATGAGAAGTCCGGCCTGAACCAGGTCGTCGAGGGCGAGAAGTCTCTAGGCATCATAGCCGACGGAGTCGCATACGCCCATGCACGGGAGGCGGCGCCCGATGCGAGCTTCCTGAAGATATCCATGGTTCACCCCCTGCCGATTGAGGCCATCCGCCGCTTTGCCGAGTCGGTCCAAAGGTGCGTGGTCATCGAGGAGGGCGACCCGTATCTGCTGGAACGCATTCGCGCCGAAGGCGTGACCGTCGAGGGCAAGCCGGATATGTACCGCTTCGGCGAGCTGAATGTGGCGCGGGTCCGCCGGATACTTGCCGGCGACACATCGCCCGAACCGGCTCCGGCCAGGGGCAAACCCCCGCAATTGTGCCAGGGCTGCCCGCACCGCACCGCATTCGAGATTCTTCGCGATCTCGGCTGCATCGGCACAGGCGACATCGGCTGCTACACGCTCGGCGTGCTTCCGCCCTTTGAGGCGATGGATACCTGCGTGTGCATGGGTGCCAGCATAGGTGTTGGGCTTGGGCTGAGGCACGTGCTGCCAGAAGAACAGGCCCGCAAGGTCGTCAGCATCATCGGCGACAGCACCTTCGTTCACAGCGGCATCACCGGCCTGGTTGAGATGATCTACAACCCGCCGCCTACCGGGCATGTGATACTGATACTAGACAACGGGACCACCGCCATGACCGGCATGCAGGAGCACCCCGGCACCGGTCGGAAGCTCGACCACCAGCCGACATCGCAGGTGGTCTTCGAGGACCTGGCCCGGTCGCTGGGCGTGCCCAACGTCCATGTGGTGGATCCGATGAAGCAGGCCGACGAGCTTCGCAAGCACCTGTCAGAGGCGCTTGAGAGTAACGAATTGACCGTCATCGTGGTCCGTCGGCCCTGCGTTCTGGCGGCCGGAAAGATACGCCAGTATGCCCAGGCGGCCGAACAGTAAACGACGCGACTAATCGATTGCACAGATTCGGCACCGATTGCGCCGATGTAGCGACCAGGAGCACCTTTTGGAGGCGATGAACCGCCGGCCAGAGCCGACGGTCGAATCGCCGGTTGTAAGGACATCTCAGATGAGCGAACGCAGTGTTACCAATGTTGTCTTCGCGGGCCTCGGCGGACAGGGCGTGCTGAAGGCGTCGGACATACTTTCCGATGCGGCCTTCCGCTGCGGGCTGGACGTAAAGAAGAGCGAGCTTCACGGCATGAGCCAGCGTGGCGGGTCGGTCACATCCGACGTGCGTTTCGGCGATTCGGTCGCCAGCCCCATGGTCCCGATCGCCGAGGCGGACTACCTGGTGGTGCTGTCGGTATCGGAGGTTGACTTCGCCCGCCCCCTGCTGAAGGAAAACGGCGGCGTGTTACTTACGGCCGACCTTATCAACGAGAGCCGGCTCGCCAACCGAAGGAGCTTGAACGTCGCGATGCTGGGCGCGTTGAGCACCTTTCTGGACATACCCGAAGAGCAATGGCATCGGGCAATCCGAGCGAACCTGCCCGAAAAGGTCCACGAGGCGAATATCGAGGCGTTCAACATCGGACGGGAGGCCCGGAGCAGGCAGGCGTAATCCTGAATCCCCGATTAGTATCGCAGAACAAGGACAGTCAGATGACCGAGCAATGGAACGATTCACCGGGCGGGTTCCACCCCGCCAGTACGCCGGACTATCTGCCGGCGGCGCAGCTCAGGGACCTTCAGTTGCGGCGGCTTCAGGGAGTGCTCCGACTGGCGCATGACAACGTCGAGCCATACCGTGCGAAGCTCGCCGAAGCCGGCATCGGCCCGGACGACGTTAAGTCGCTTGACGATGTAGCCCGTCTGCCGTTCACGGTCAAGGAAGATCTTCGCGACGCCTATCCCTTCGGACTGTTCGCCAGGCCCATCGGCGAGGTCGTGCGGCTGCACGCCTCCAGCGGCACCACCGGCAAGCCCACCGTGGTCGCCTACACACAAGAAGACCTCAAGGTATGGTCCGAGGTCATGGTGCGGTCCTTCGCCGCATGCGGCTGCCACCGCGGGGATGTTATCCAGAACGCCTACGGGTACGGACTGTTCACCGGCGGGCTTGGCGCACATTACGGCGCCGAGGCCCTGGGCGCTACGGTGATCCCCATCTCCGGCGGAAACACCGAGCGGCAGATTATGGTGATGAAGGACTTCGGCGTCACGGTCATCTGCTGCACGCCGAGCTACCTGCTGCACATAATCGAGCGGGCGAGCGAGATGGGCGTGGACATCCGGGAGCTTCCGCTGAAGGCGGGCGTGTTCGGCGCCGAGCCGTGGTCCGAGCCGATGCGCGTTCGCATCGAGGCGGCCGGGAACATCAAGGCATACGACATCTACGGGCTTTCGGAGATTATCGGCCCCGGCGTCGGCATCGAGTGCGAGTATCAGGCGGGACTGCACATCTTTGAGGACCATTTCCTCGTGGAAATCATCGACCCGGAGACCGGCGATCCGCTGCCCGACGGCCAGGAAGGTGAGCTTGTCCTGACCACGCTGTCGAAACGGGCCATGCCGATGATCCGCTACCGCACGCGCGACATCACCCAGGTAGTTCCAAGCCCCTGCCCCTGCGGCCGGACTATCCGCCGTATCAAGCGAATCACACGCCGCAGCGACGACATGTTCATCATCCGCGGCGTTAACGTCTTTCCCTCACAGGTGGAGACCGCCCTGCTTGCGGTCGAGGGTACGCTGCCGCACTACCAGATTGTCCTTACACGCGAACACGACCTCGACCAGATGGAGGTGCAGGTGGAGGTAACGCCGGAGGTCTTCAGCGACGAGGTCAGAGGGCTGGAGCAGTTCCGGGCGCAATTGTCGCACGCACTGGAAAACACGCTGGGCCTGCGGTGCAAAGTATCGCTGGTCGAGCCGAACACCATCGAGCGGAGCATGGGCAAGGCAAAGCGCGTCATGGACAAGCGCAAACTGGAATAGGAAGAAGTCGTCACCAAGCTCACGAAGTCCACGAAGACAAGGAAGATAAGATAGCCGGCAGTAAGCGCTTGCCTACGGCAAGCGGCAGCCGGCGAAATTGAAGCCCTCAGAGAGGAACGGCCATGAAACTGCATCAGTTGTCGGTGTTTCTGGAGAACAAGCCCGGGCGGCTGAGCGAGCCGTGTGTCGCGCTGGCCGATGCCGGCATCAACATCCTGACGCTGTCGCTTGCCGACACGCAGCAGTTCGGAATACTCCGGCTGATCGTGCGCGACTGGCAGAAGGCCAGGGATGTGCTGGAAAAGGCCGGCTGCGTGGTCAAGGTCACCGAGGTCGTCGCCATCGAGGTCGCCGACCAGCCCGGAGGGCTGGCGACGGTCCTTAAGGCGCTGGAGAGCGAGAGCGTCAACATCGAGTACATGTACGCCTTCACCTTTCGCAGCGAGGACAAGGCGGTGCTGGTGTTCCGCTTCGACGATCCGGACGCCGCCGTCGCCAAGCTCCAGGACAGGAAACTCAACGTCCTCAGCCCGGTAGAGCTGTACGAACTGGTGGAGCAGTAGGCGCCACGGCACGATTATGACCGACTTTCCGTTCGAGAACCGTATCTGGGACAGTGCCGAAACCGCGCCACGGGCCGAGTTGGAACGACTCCAGCTCGACCGGCTCCGTGGGCTTGTGTCCCGACTGGCCGACGTGCCCTTCTACAAGAACGCCTTCGCCGAGGCGGGCACAAGCCCCGAAGACATCCGGTCACTTGACGACCTGCGTCGTCTGCCGATGACCACCAAGGACGACCTCCGAGAGCATTACCCGCTGGGGTTCCTCGCGGTCGGCCGCGATAAGCTCGCCCGAATCCACGGCTCCAGCGGAACCACCGGCAAGCCCACCTTCGTCGCCTACACGGCCGCGGACCTGGAGTTATGGGCGAATCTGTGCGCCCGCTTTCTGGTCGCCGGCGGGCTGCGTCCGGAGCATACGGCTCAGATCGCCTTCGGGTACGGGCTGTTCACCGGCGGATTCGGCCTGCACTACGGCGTCGAGAAGGTCGGCGCGGCCATCGTTCCGGCCGCGGCCGGCAACACCCAGCGGCAACTCACGCTCATGTGCGACCTTCAGACCGACGTGCTGGTCTGCACTCCGTCCTACGCGCTGACAATCGCCGAGGCGGCCGCAGCGGCCGGGCTGGAGCCGCGCGATCTGCCGCCGCGGTTCGGGCACTTCGGCGCAGAGCCGTGGACCGAGGATATGCGCCGCGAGATAGAGAGCCGGCTCGGACTGCTGGCGTTCAACAACTATGGGCTGAGCGAGGTAATCGGCCCCGGCGTCAGCGGAGAGTGCGCCCTGCGCGACGGCATGCACGTTCAGGAGGACCACTTCCTCATCGAGTGTCTGGACCCCGACACGCTGGAGCCGGTCGCCGAGGGCGAGCAGGGAGAGCTGGTCATCACCACGCTGACCAAGGAGGCGTTCCCGGTGCTGCGATACCGCACACGGGACATCGCCCGGCTGGACCGCTCACCGTGCCCCTGTGGCAGGACGACGGCGCGAATGAGCCGCGTTGTTGGACGTACCGACGACATGCTGATTATCCGCGGCGTGAACGTATTCCCCTCGCAGATAGAGGAGGCCCTGCTCCACGTGGAGGGCACCGCGCCGCACTACATGATCGAGGTGGACCGACCGGGCACGCTGGACGTCGCCACGGTCCGGGTGGAGGTCCGCGAGCAGGACTTCTCCGACAAGATGAGCCAGATGCAGGCCCTTCGCGATCGTATCGACCGCGAAATACAGTCCATTACGGGCATCCGGATGAGCGTGGAGCTTATCGAGCCGCAGACCCTGGAGCGGTTCGTCGGAAAGGCCAAGCGGGTTATCGACCACCGTGTGACGGACTCTTCGTAAGCCCCGGCGGCTGGAGCTTTCGGGCGCGGTTGGACAGGCGCCGGCGGCTAAGTCGGGGTCAACGGGCCGAAATGGCTGGCGGAGCGGCCGTTCGGCCGCGGAACGTTGCTTTGTATAAACCGAGGGGCGGATAAGGCAGCCAATGCAATGACGATTCTGGCCGAAACGCACCATGTCGGGCTGTGGGAAACCATCGTAATCATCTGCTACCTGGCCGTGCTTGGCTATCTGGGCTGGCTGGGCTACCACCGCACCCGAGGCGCGACGGATTACCTGATCGCCGGGCGGCGTACGCACCCGTTCGTAATGGCGATGAGCTACGGCGCCACCTTCATCTCCACCAGCGCCATAGTGGGCTTCGGCGGCGTGGCCGGGCGTGTGGGTATGTCGCTGCTCTGGCTTGTCTTCCTCAACATCTTTGTCGGCATCTTCATCGCTTTCGTGTTCCTCGGCGGCAGGACTCGGCGTATGAGCCACCACCTGGACGCGCACACGTTTCCGGAACTGCTCGGCCGCCGGTTCCAGAGCCGGGCGGTACAACTCATCGGGGGGCTGATTATCTTCTTTTTTGTTCCGCTCTACGCGGCCGCGGTCCTGCTGGGCGGCGTACATTTCATCGCCGAGCAACTCGCCGTAGATGCGAACATCGCCCTGCTGGTATTCAGCGTAATCGTCGCGGCCTATGTCATCGTCGGCGGGCTTAAGGGCGTCATGTACACCGACGCGCTGCAGGGGACCATCATGTTCTTCGGCATGCTGATCCTGCTGATATCCACCTACGTCGCGGTCGGCGGCGTGGTCGGCGGCCACCAGTCGCTGACGGACCTGTCGGGCCTGGCCGAGCACCAGATGGGCGCCGGCGGCCACGCGGGGTGGACCTCGATGCCCCGCTTCGGCTGGGGCGACCCGCAGTACAACCTCTGGTGGGTGGTGGTATCTACGCTGACGCTGGGAGTGGGCATCGGAGTGCTCGCCCAGCCGCAACTGGCCGTGAGGTTCATGACCGTCCACAGCCAGAAGGAGCTGAACCGCGCCGTGCTGGTCGGCGGGTTGTTCATACTGATGATTCCCGGCACCGCCTACGTGGTCGGCAGCTTGTCCAACGTGTACTACACACAGCAGGGAGACATCCTGACCGGCCGGGTCGTCGAAACGCTGGACGCCGACAAGGGGCATGTCGTCATGGCCCTGCTGGAAGACGACGATGCCGAAGAGCCGACACTGCTTCTTAACGACGGCGAGCCGGTTGAGGTGCCGGTGGTGCTGGCCGTGTGGTCGGACGGAGCGGAATTGCCGCAGCCGGGCGATATCGCCCATGGCCGGGCGCCGGCATTGCACTACGTGGACGGTCAGGTGGACACGCTCATGCCCAACTACATCACCCGGTCGATGCCCGGTTGGTTCGGTATGCTGTTTCTCCTGACGTTGCTGGCCGCGGCCATGAGCACGTTGTCCAGCCAGTTCCACGCCCTGGGAACGGCAATCAGCCGCGACGTGTTCGAGCAGCTAAGCCCCGGCCGGGCCGGCAGACCGGAAAGCAGCGTACTGGTCGTGCGGCTGGGCGTTCTGGTGGGTTTTGTGGTGGCCGTCGCTATCGGGTATCTGGCCGGAGGAGACTTCATCGCGCGGGCCACGGCGCTGTTCTTCGCCATCTGTGCGGCATCTTTCCTGCCGGCTTATATCGGCGGGCTTTACTGGCGGAGGATGACACGGCCGGCGGCGCTGGCGTCGATGAGCGTGGGGTTCTTCAGTTCGCTGCTCTGGCTGGCGTTGGTGAAGGCGTCCGAAGCCCGGGAAATCGGCATCGTCCAGATCATCACCGACGGAAAGCACAGCATCCTGGACGGACACCACAACTGGCCCGTCGTGGACTCGATAGTAATCGCCCTGCCTCTTTCGATACTGACGGCGGTCGTCGTGAGTCTGCTGACGAAGCCACAGAGTGAGGAACATCTGGACCGGTGTTTCCGCAAGGCGCATCCATAACAGAAGTGAGCGGGTCCGGCACACCGTCTCCCGGCCGGCCGCTCACGACCGGTCGGATATGTGAATCATGGCCTTTATCACCTTGTCACGGTAGTCGGCGACAAGGTCGAACGCCTCGGGCGTCCGCTCGATGTCGAATCTGTGCGTCGCAAGCGCATCAAGATTGAGCTTGCCGGATGACATAAGCTCTATCGTCGGCCTCATGCACTCGTTCTGGCGGCGGACGTTCCGCAGCGTCAGTTCCTTGCGGCGCATGTGGTTCATGTCGAAGCTGACGCGGTCGTCAGGGGGTATCCCGACTATCATCAGCGTCCCGCCGGGCGCAAGCAGGTCCACACCCTGATCGAGCGTTTCCTGTTCGCCGGCGCATTCGAAAACCACGTCCAGCCCGTTCGGCTCATGTGCAAGAATCTCGCCGACCACGTCGGACTCTCCGGCGTTGCCGGTCCAGCCCGCGCCGTAGCGGCGGGCCAGCTCAAGACGGTCGTTCAGCAGGTCTGTGGCATAGACGGTGTACTCGCCGTCGGCCCACAGCGCCGCCAGCACACACAGCCCGATGGGGCCTGTACCCAGCACACCGACACGCGCCGCCGGCCGGACGCCGGATAGCCGCTGCGTGTAAAGCCCGATGGCCATCGGCTCGACCAGCGCCGCCTGCTCGGCCGTCATCGACTCCGGCACTTCGAAGCAGCACCGAGCCGGCATTACCACCTGTTCGGCCAGACAACCCGGGGCCTGGCCCGGACAGCCCAGAAAACGCTGATTCCGGCAGGTGTGCTCACGACCGGAAACACACTGATCGCACTTGCCGCAGACAATCAGCGGGTCCACCGCCACGCGGCTGCCCTCGCTGAGCGTATCGACGCCGGGACCGACTTGCAGGATGCGACCCGCGAACTCGTGCCCCACGCGCCAGGGGTATGCCACTATCTGCGAGCCGATTCGGCCGCTGCGGTAGTAGTGCATGTCGCTTCCGCAGACTCCGACGACCTCGACCTCCAGCAGCACCTCGCCCTGACCGGGAGGTTCAGGGGCCGGCTCCTGTCGAATCTCAACGTTACGAATACCAGTCAGATAAGCGGCCTTCATGCATGCTCCTTCAGCAAAGAGGCCGGCGAAACCCAACCGGCCCAGTCGCGGAAAAGTGCGCGACAGTATATCTCCGCGCCGCTAACGCGGACAGACAAAACACGCTCACGGCCGGGGTGGAATTCGAACACCCAGGCGGCTATACTTCGGTTTCGGCTACCGACTCATCATCGTGCTGGTGGCGGTGCGGCCGACGCAGCAGAGGAGATCGGAAATGGCGAACCTGAAACGGCTTTTGATGCTTCCGCTGGCGGCGGCACTGCTTTATGCTTCCACGGGCTGTGAGAACAGGACAAGGCCCGACACGGACCCGGCGCCGACCGGTCCGCCGGAAGAACAGGCCCGTAACATCCTTCAGCAGGCACGCGAGGAAGCGCCCGGCTGGGGCCAGGCCGTAGAGATGATCGATGCGATTCTTGAGCTTGGCGAACCGGCCGTGCCCGTTCTTGTCGAGGCCATTGACGACGAGTCATGGCGTGTAAGGCAGATGGCCGTCGAGGCGCTGGGGCGGAGAGGCGAGGTTGACGCCAAGACTCTGGATCTGATCATCCGGCGGCTCGATGATGAGGATGAGCGTGTGCGGGTGGTTACGCCGCGCGCCCTGGCGGCCATCGGCGACGAGACGGCCGTCGAGCCGCTTATAGAGACCATGAATACCGATGCCGATTCGGGCGTCCGTCAACAAGCCACACAGGCGCTCGGGTCGTACCGCGGCGACAGGGTCGTCGGCGCACTGATAGATGCGCTGGATTCGGACGAACCCCGCGTGGTACTGGAGGCCATGAACTCCCTTGCATTGACCGGCGATGAAGCCGCCCTTGAGCCGCTGGTGCGGCGGCTGGACGGCGAGCGCTCGGTTCGGCTGCAAGCGACGGAATCGCTCGGATCTCTTGGAGACAAGCGCGCCCTGGAGCCGCTGGTCGAGGCGTTCGAACGGGGCAACTGGGAGATGCGGGCAACCGTCGCAACGGCCCTTGGCGACCTTGGCGATCCCGGCGCTGTGGAGACGCTGGCCGATGCCCTTAAGGATGCCGAGCAAAACGAGTCGGTTCGCACCAGCTCCGCACGCGCCCTGGGCCGGATCGGTGGCGATGAGGCCCTTGAAGCATTGCGAGCCGTTCGCAACGATGAGGAACAGCGAGTCCGCAGCGCGGTGGAAAGGGCTCTCAGCGAACTGGGTGCCGACCAGTAGCGCCCTCAACCGCCGCGCAGCCGGCGCGGCACAGGCCCCGAAAACTCCCCCAGGAGGACCGGATGAGATTTATCGTTCCCATAAAGCAGGTGCCGGAGACCAACGCCGTCAGGATGGATGAGGAAACCGGCACGATGGTGCGCGAGGGCGTCGAGTCGATAATCAATCCGCTCGACCTTTACGCCATCGAGATAGCGATCCGCCTGCGCGAACAGCACGGCGGCGAGGTGATAAGCATTTCCATGGGCCCGGCGAACGCCGAAAAGGCCATCCGAGAAGCGATCGCCATGGGCTGTGACAGCGGCGTGCTGATCACGGACAAGGCCTTCGCCGGAAGCGACACCTGGGCGACCAGCTATGTGCTCGCCGCCGCTATACGCCGAATCGGCGACCCGGGACTTATCATCTGCGGCGAGCGGGCGACCGACGGCGACACCGGACAGGTCGGTCCCGGAATCGCCAGTTTTCTGGACCTTCCGTTGGCGACGTACGTCGGGAAGGTCGAACACGTGGACAACGATGTCTGCCGCGTCCGCCGGCTGATCGAGAGCGGCTACGAAGTACTGGAAACCGACATGCCGGCGGTCCTGACGGTGGTCAAGGAGGTCGCCGACCCGCGGCTGCCGACGCTCCGCGGCAAGCAGAAGGCCCGCAAGGTCGAGGTGCCCGCTTGGGGAGCCGATGACCTCGACACGGACCCGAACCGGCTGGGGCTGAAGGGCTCTCCGACACGAGTGGTTAAGATATTCCGCCCGCAGGTAACCCGGCAGTGCCGGAAGGTGACAGCCGTGGATGAGGAATCCATCGGTCCGGCGGTCGATGAGCTTGTCGAGTTCCTCCGTCAGCGTGAGCTTATATGACAAGCCCGGCACCGGCCGTGGTCCCGGCCCGGATCGCCCCTTTTGTGCGAGCCGCGGCACAGACAACTGCAGCGAGGTAGTAAATGGAACATCGAGGCGTTTGGATTGTAGGCGAGCAGTCGGAAGGTCGCGTTCAGCGTATATCCCACGAGTTGCTTACTCGCGGCCGGGAACTGGCGGACAAACGCGAAACGGATTTGACGGCCGTCGTGCTCGGAAACGACATCGACGCCGACGACCTGCAAGGGCTTATCGACCGCGGGGCCGACCGCGTGCTGACCATGGAGGCGCCGGAGCTGGAGCACTTCCTGGTCGAGCCGTACACCGCCTGCATGATGCAACTGATAGAACGGCACCGCCCGGAGATAATCATCGCCGGCGCAACCAGCACAGGCAGGACGCTGATGCCCTACCTGGCCATCCGCGCCGATGCCGGGCTGACGGCCGACTGCACCGTGCTGGACATCGAGCCGGAGACCGGAAACCTGCTCCAGACCCGTCCGGCGATAGGCGGGAACATCCTGGCGACGATCAAGACGCCGGAGTACCGCCCGCAGATGGCGACGGTCCGGCCGCGCAGTACGCGCCCGGCCGAGCCGCAGCCAGGACGCGGCGGCGAAATCGACCGGCAGACGGCCCCGAAGGAGCTTCTGGGCAGCCGGGTCCGGCGGGTGGACTTCGTACCGGATGAGTCTGAGCACGGCCTTGCCGAGGCCGATGTGGTGGTCAGTGTCGGCCGGGGGATAAAGAAAGGCGAGAACGTCACTGTGGTCGAGCCGCTGGCGGAGTCGCTGGACGCGGCGCTGGGTGCCAGCCGGGACGCCGTGGACCGCGGCTGGATGAGCTACCCGCACCAGGTGGGCCTTTCCGGCCAGACCGTCAGTCCGAAGCTCTACGTCGCGGTCGGCGTATCCGGGTCCATCCAGCATCTGGCAGGCATGCAGACGGCCGAGACAATCGTCGCGATAAACAACGACCCCGAGGCACAGATATTCCGCGTTGCCGACTTCGGAATCGTGGGAGACCTGTTTGAGATAGTGCCGGCAATTGCGGAGAAGCTTCGGGAAGCTGCGGAAGATTGATGGCGGATTTGAGCTAATGAGCAATAAATATAACGCTGTAACTGACCAAATTGTCGAGCGGCTTGTCGAGATCGTCGGCGAGAAGTACGTGCTTTACGGCGATGCCGAGAAGCTGGAGCCGTTCAGCCACGACGAGGTGGCCGAGAGTCAATATGCTCACATGCCCGACTGCGTGGTCCGGCCGGAATCCACCGAGCAGATCGCCGCGATAATGTCCCTGGCCAACGACGAGCGGATACCGGTGACGCCACGCGGCGCCGGCAGCGGGCTTTCCGGCGGGGCCGTGCCCGTCCATGGCGGCATCGTTCTTCTCTGTGACCGGATGAACCGCATCCTGGAGATTGACCGGGAGAACCTGACCGTCACAGTCCAGCCGGGACTGGTCACGAACGAGATAAACGACGCCCTCAGCCAGTACGGACTGTTCTACGCCGGCTACCCGATGAGCTTGGAAACCTGCTACGTAGGCGGCAACGTCGCCGAGAACGCCGGCGGCGGGAAGGCCGTCAAGTACGGGGTAACCGGCAGATACGTGCTGGGACTGGAGCTTGTTACGCCGACAGGCGAGATAGTCCGCCTCGGCGGAAAGCTCGTAAAGGACGTAACCGGCTACAACCTTCTGCAGTTGATGGTCGGCTCGGAGGGAACGCTGGGCGTCTTTACCGAGATCACGCTTAAGCTGATGCCGCTGCCGAAGTCCAGCGTTGACCTGCTGGTACTGTTCAGGACCGCCAAAGAGGCCATCTCAGCCGTTCCGACAATCATGACAGCCGGAGGAATCATCCCCACGGCGATAGAGTTCATGGACCAAAGCTCGGTTCGGGCCTCGTGTGAGTACCTGAACGAGTCCATCCCCTACCAGGACGCCGGGGCCATGCTGCTGATAACTGTTGACGGCGCCCACGAGCAGCAGGTCGAGCGCGAATACGAGTCCATCGGCGAGCTGTGCCTGGAAAACGGGGCCATCGAGGTGTACGTGGCGGACAACTACACCACCAGCGAGCGGATATGGAAGGTCCGCCGCAACATCGCCGAGGCGTTCAAGGTGGTCTCGCCGCACCAGTCGCTGGAGGATGTGGTGGTCCCGATAGCGGCGATTCCGGATATGGTCGATGGACTCGGCGAGATATCCGGCCGCCACGAAGTTCAGATCCCCTGCTACGGCCACGCCGGCGACGGCAACCTGCACGCTACGCCGGTGATGAACCCCGCGTGGACGCTTGACGAATGGCATGAGAAACTGCCGCGGATAATGGAGGATATGTACAAACTCACCCACTCGCTCGGGGGTATGATCTCCGGCGAGCACGGCATCGGCCACAAACGCAAGAAATACATGAATTTTGTCGTCCCTGAGGCCTCGCTGGAGATGATGCGGGCCGTCAAGCGGGCACTGGACCCCAATAACATCCTCAACCCCGGCAAGATCGTCGATGTCAACGACGCCTCGTGAACAGCCCGGCCGGCGGGCGAAGGACGGCAGCGCCGCTCCAGCCGGCCAATATAACGCTCTTACCCCCGACATCGTCCGCCAACTCCAGGAGATCGTCGGCCAGCGTTACGTCATCCACGGGGATGCCGAAAAGCTTCAGCCGTATTCCCACGACGAGGTTCCCGATCCGGAATACGCGCACATGCCGGACTGCGTGGTCCGGCCGGAATCCACCGAGCAGATTGCCGCGATAATGGCCCTCGCCACGCGGCATCGTATACCCGTTACGCCTCGCGGCGCCGGAAGCGGTCTTTCCGGCGGCGCAGTGCCCATATACGGCGGAATCGTGCTGCTATGCGACCGGATGAACCGCATCATCGAGGTGGACCCTCAGAACATGGTCGTGGTCGCCCAGCCGGGCGTCGTGACCAACGAAATCAACGACGCCGTCCGCGAGCACGGGCTTTTCTACGCCGGCTACCCCATGAGCGTCGAGACCTGCTACGTCGGCGGCAACGTCGCCGAGAACGCCGGCGGCGGAAAGGCCGTCAAGTACGGCGTCACCGGCAGATATGTGCTCGGCTTGGAGCTTGTGACGCCGAAAGGCGAGATAGTCCGCCTCGGCGGAAAGCTGGTCAAGAACGTCACAGGATACGACCTCATCCAGCTCATGGTCGGCTCGGAGGGCACGCTGGGCGTCTTCACCGAGATAACGCTCAAGCTCATGCCGCTGCCGAAGGCGTCGGTGGACCTGCTGGTGCTTTTCGGCACGGCCGAGGAGGCGATAGAGTCCGTACCGGCGATCATGACCACCGCCGGGGTCATACCGACCTCGTTGGAATTCATGGACCGAACGTCCGTTCAGGCGGCGTGCGAGTACCTCAACGAGTCCATCCCCTACCAGCAGGCCGGGGCGATGCTCATTGCCAGTGTCGATGGACCCGACGAGGAACACGTCCGGCAGGACTACGAGGCGATCGGTGAGCTGTGCCTTCAGCGCGGGGCGATGGAGGTGTACGTCGCGGATAACTTTACCACATCCGAGCGGATATGGTCGGTGCGGCGCAACATACCGGAGGCATTCGCGATAGTCTCGCCGCACCAGGCGAACGAGGACCTGGTTGTGCCGACGGCCGCCATCCCGAAACTGCTGGAGGCGATGCTGAAGCTTTCAGAGAAATATGGCGTGACGATCCCCTCTTACGGCCACGCCGGCGACGGCAACCTGCACACACGGATCATCAAGAACCCCGACTGGCCGCTGGATAAGTGGCGCAAAACCCTTCCGCTGGTGCTGGAAGAGCTATACCACGCCACGGCGGAACTGGGCGGCAGGATATCGGGCGAGCACGGTGTCGGGCACAAGCGCAAGCCATACTTGTCCATGTTCCTGTCCAAGCAGGCCCTGGAGATGATGCGGGCAATCAAGCGAGCCATCGATCCGCAGAACATACTCAATCCCGGCAAGATCCTGGACTCGTAGCGACGCTTCCATCAAAAGGCCCGCCAGGAGCATCAAGATACGACAGGACTGGCGCATGAAGACACGGCCGGCGCTCCGCCAGGCCCGGCATGCCCCGGCGAGCCGGGACAGTGCCGAGCTTTGCGGAGCGTCATAACTTTCCCTGCCGGCTACTTGGCCGCGGCCTTTGCCCTTGGCTGACCGGCCCGGCCGCCCTGGCGACGTCGCTTTCGCCTGCGGCCCGGCTCGGGCACATCCGGCCGGGGGACGCGGACCGGATGCTCGGCGATGCACTTCTCGGCCTCGAGGCAGTCGGCGGCGTGGAGGTCGGCCCGGATTTCCTCGGCCAGCCCCTGTGCCCGGTTGAAAACCCCGCCGACGACCATCACCTGCATTTCGGAACAGATACCCACCTCGCGGATCAGTTCGATAAGATGCCTGATGCCGGGGATCTCCGGTGGGCGGGTTCCGTGTATGCACAGAACATCAGGCGTGACCTTGCCGAGGAACTCCAGCGCCTCATCATTGGGAACGCCCGAGCCGAGAAACCAGACGGTCCAGCCGTCCGCCTCGAAAAGGTCGGCCACCATCTGGGCGCCAAGCTCCTCGCTTTCGCCGTCGCCGCAGATGACGACCATCCGACGGCCGTGCTTCGGCTTGCGAGCGAGCATCCCGTGGAGCTGATCCGCTATCATCCTGTTTATCCGGGTGGCCATGTGCTCGGATATCCGGGGAATCTCATCCTCCCGGTACAGCCGTTCCACCTGCTCCATTGCCGGCCAGACAATCTTTTGCAGCAGCTTTCGAGCCGGCACCCCCCTGTCCTGCGCGGCGTATATCAGCTCCCGGGCCTCACATCGCTTACCGGCGAACAAGTGCTCCAGATACTGCTTAAAAAGCTCCGCGATTGTCATGGTATACACCGATCCTTTACCTGGCCTCGGACGCGACACATCCATGCACGCCCTCGGCAGTCCGGGTTGCGCCGGGGATCCGTCCATCACCGGCCGACCGCATGCCCTTCTCCGTCATCCGCAGACCATCCGACGATGCGCCGGCGCCGCGGACGCCGTGGCATCTGTCAGTGGGGTGCGGGCAAGCGGCAATGTTAAACTGGGCTATTTGCATCGTGCTGGTAAAATCGGAATAACCCTTTGGGAAACTTGAGGGCTTTTGGGAATCTAGGTAACCTAGATATTACAGGGGAGTTTGGCCAGGCCAGCGGTCGGCGGACGGGCACAGCAAAGCCCACCAGGACCACGACGGCATACGGCACATAAGTACCTTCAAATAAAAGCCGTACATCCAGAAAAACGCAAGTATATGGGTTGGCGCACTAAAGACGTGCCGGCTTGGGTGAAGGCCATGTGACCGTCAAAACAAAGGATATGTCCCCCGCCGGACTGCCGCGTCGCCCTTGCCGGCACACGTTGCCGGCCGAAACCCGACCCGCATCCACAGCAGCCGACAATCCGCAGTGGCTGTATTGTGGAAATCCGTTGTTGCCGCCGGTGTTTGTCTCAACACGCGCCGGCCGGTTCGCCCCTGGCGCGTTCGACGCGGTTTCTGCCCCGCTCTTTTGCCAGATACAGCGCCTCATCGGCTACCATTATCGCCGAATCGGCCGTCTGCCCCCGGCATCCCTCAACAACGGTAACGCCAAAGCTGGCAGTGACCTCCAGCGAGTTCCGGCAAAGCCGCACCGGCTCCTCGCCAAGACAGCACCGGATACGCTCGGCCAGTGCAATGGCGCCGTCCTCGTCGCAGCCGGGCAGCACCAGAAGGAACTCCTCGCCGCCGTATCGTCCGATGGAGTCGTAGGTCCTGAGCACTGATCGCATGCGCCGTACGGACTCGCGCAGCACCGTATCACCGGCCTTGTGCCCTTGTGTGTCGTTGATGCGTTTGAAGTGGTCGAGATCCGCCATGACCACTCCCACGCGCGACTTCTCACGTTCCCCGTGGTCCAGCGCCCGCTGGAGCGCCTCGATGATGGCCGGGCGGTTCAGCAACCCTGTGAGCATATCGTGCGTCGCCTGCTCTCGCAGCGACTCTCGAGCGGCGATAATCTCATCCTGCAGGTCCAGGATTCGCTGCGCGGCCCGGACACGGACGCGCAGCTCGCCCGCGTCGAACGGCTTTGTGACGTAATCGTCCGCCCCGGCGGCCATCGCGTCGATTAGATCCTGCTTCTGCCCCCTGGACGTGAGAATCATGACGTACACGTAATCTTCGTTACTCTGCTTGCGTATCCGACGAGACACCTCGATGCCGTCCAGCCCCGGCATCATCCAGTCGAGTATGGCCAGACGCGGCCCGTCACCACTTTCGAAGACCTCCCACGCCTCGTCGCCGTCGCAGGCGACAAGCACGTCGTAGCCCCACTTCTTCAGGGAGGCCTCCAGAACGCGCCGGGAGACAGGGTCGTCTTCGGCGATCAGTACCCGCACGATGCGTCCTCCTTAGCGAGTTTGTCCAGCCACGGCTCCAACTGCTCAATCCTCCGGCGAAGCCGCGCAAATGCGTTTCTGGCGTCTTCCACATCGCCGTCCGCGCCCGCGCGCTCCACCTCCAGAGCGGCCTCACAAGCCGCGCGGGCGGCGATGTTACCCAATGCGCCTTTGAGTGCGTGCGCGGACCGTTCGATCCTTTCGGCGTCCCCGGAGTCTATCGCTTCCCTTACCTGTTCCATCGACTCCGGGCAGCTCCGGCGGAAAATGCCGAGTACCTCGGCGACGGTTGCCTCGTCGCCGCCGACCCGCTCGGCCAGTTCGGTCGTATCCAGGATTGTCCCGTCCTCCGGCTCATCGTGGCTTGAGCCCTCTGATGCGGTTGTTTCACCCTCGAACGCCTGTTCGACCTGGGGGGCACCGGACGCCGTGTCGCTCTCGTCGACTTGGCGGCCGTATTGCTCCACCACATTCTCAATCGCCACAAAGAGCGCATCCGGCGATATCGGCTTGGACACATAATCGTCCATGCCCTGCGCCAGGCACTTCTCACGGTCGCCTTTCATGGCGTGAGCGGTCATGGCGATGATTGGAACGTGCCCGCCGGCACCCTCCTCGTGCTTACGGATGGCCGCTGTGGCCTCGAACCCGCTCATCCGCGGCATCTGAACGTCCATGAGGATGACATCGAACGAGCGCCGGTGGAACTGCTCGGTCGCCTCTTGACCGTTTTCTGCCAGGACAACGCGATGTCCTCGCTTTTCCAGAAGCCGTCTGGCGAGCTTACGGTTTACGGGGTTGTCCTCGGCGAGCAGGACATCGAGCTTGCGGCTGTCCTCGCGCAGTGAATGTCTGGTGACGAAGTTGCCGTCTTCTGGCTGCTCGTCGCCGCTCATAACGGTTACTATCGTATCCAGCATTACCGACTGCTTGACCGGCTTGGTCAGATAGGCGCGTATCCCCATATCCCTGGAACGTGTTGCGTCGCCCCGGCTGCCCGCTGAGGACAGCATAACCACACGCGCGGCGGACAACTCGGGATCGTTGCGGATTATCTCGGCCACCTCGAATCCGTCGCGCCCCGGCATACAGGCGTCCAGCACCACCAGATGCACGCCTTCGCCCCGCTGCGCCGCCCGGCGCATCACCCGGATGGCGGCGTCGCCCGACTCGGCAGTGTGCGGCTCCATCAGCCAGTTCCGGAACATCTCGGTCATTATGCGGCGGTTTGTGGCGTTGTCGTCCACCACGATCACGCGAAGGTCACGCAGATTGGTCGTCCTAGCTCGACGCTGCCGGTCCTGCGATTCGGCCGTCTGAACGCCGAACCGGGCCGTAAAGCTGAACGTGCTGCCCTGTCCTAGCTGGCTGTCCACCCCGATGCTTCCGCCCATGAGCGAGACAAGCTGCGACGAAATCGCAAGCCCCAGCCCCGTGCCACCGTACTGCCGGGTGGTCGAACCATCGGCCTGCTTGAACGCCTCGAAGATGGCCTTTTGCTTGTCGGGGTCGATCCCGATGCCGGTGTCCGAGACCTTGAACTCAACAAGCACCTCCCGTTCGGCTTCCTCCCGCAGCTCCGCGCTTACGACGATTTCACCCTGTGCGGTAAACTTGATAGCGTTGCCGACAAGATTAATGAGTATCTGTCGCAGCCGCCCGGCGTCGCCGACAAGCGCATCCGGCACGTCGGGACGGATGTCACATGCCAGTTCCACGTCCTTTGCCGACGCCCTGATACCCAGTGCGCTGAGCGTATCGCCAACGCAGTCGCGCAGGTTGAAGCCCACGGGGTTCAGCTCCAGCTTGCCCGCCTCTATCTTGGAATAGTCCAGTATGTCGTTGATGATATCCAGAAGCGCATCGGCCGACTCCTTGACCATCTGCATATAGTCGCGCTGCTCCGGGGAGAGCTTGGTGTCTAGCGCCAGCTCGGTCATGCCTATCACGCCGTTCATCGGCGTGCGGATTTCGTGACTCATCTTGGCGAGAAACTCGCTTTTGGCACGGTTGGCCGCTTCGGCGGCCTCCTTCGCCTCGGCCAGGTCGTGCGTGCGCTGCTCGACCTGCTGCTGAAGGGTTTCGTTGAACTCCCGCAACTCCACGTCCCGCTGCTGAACCGCCGACCGCATCTGCTCGTATGCCCATGACAACCGACCGATTTCGTCGGACGAGCCGTCTTCGACCACAGCCGAAAGATCGCCGCGGGCGATGCGCTCACTCGCGACCACCAGAGAGTCAAGACGCCTTGTCCAGCTTGACACGGCCAGAAGCACCAGCAGACCGCTGACCGCCGCGGAGGCGAGCACTATCACGACCGTAACCAACGCCTGGCCTGTCTGTGCCGCTCGCATCGACCGGGTGGAAAGCCCCACCACCACTCGGCCGATGTCCAGATCCCCGTCCGCATCCGCCGCTGGCCCTGTGCCTTCTCCGACCACGTCCGGTCCGGACAGACCATTACTGGTGTTCAGACCCTCCTGCCGCCGCGCCGACATCCGTATGGTGCGCTCGCCAAGCAGGAAGCCGGCCTCCCGGCCTTCGTTGACATAGTTTTGCCAGGCCTGTTCGTCGTTGACGGACTTGAACAGAAGCTCCCCGTCATCGGCGTAAACGCCCACGAACAGGACGCCCCGGCCCTGGGGAACGCTTTCGGCGAGTCGATCAAGTTCCCTTGTGTCACGGACGGCAACGGCCAGCTCTCCGGCTCGCGCGAAACTCTCAGCCATGGAATCGACCGCGCGCTGCTGAGACGCCGCGATTACGTAATGCGTCTGCAATATCGCCGCGGCCGCCGCAATCGACAGTGCGAAGGTTACAATCAGCAGCACTACCGCGATTGCCTTGGTCTTCAGACTCTGCCGGGACCACCAGCCGGCCATCAGTCATCCTCCTGTTCGGCTCTTTCGGGCCAGATGTGATCGGCATTGCGCACTACGGCGACAGGCAGTCTGATCTGCAATTTCCGAGCCACAATCAGGTTCACCGCCGTCTCAAACTCCGGCGGTTCCGGCCCCGCGACGGAAACCTTCGCGCAGTCGGCAGGGTCATTCCGCCTCTGATCCAGCCGCCGCAGGACCAGATCCGCCGCCTGGCGGCCCTGGGTCACCGGGTTGACGCCGATACCCAGCAGCGCACCCGCCCTGACAAACTCCGCGGAGAAACCGAACACGGGCGTCTGGTGGCGCATGGCCGCCAGAAGCAGCGTCCTGATGGTGGGTATGTCGTAAACCGCCGCGTCCGGCGCCGTCCAGACCAGGTCCACATCCATCCGCAGCAACTCGTCGATACTCTCGACTACCGACTTGCCATCCTCTTTCGCGACGGCCTTGAGACGCCAGTTCTCCGGCAGCGCTTCTGTGGCGCGCCGGCGGAGTCGTTCGCTTTCGGCGGATTCGGGACCATAAATCATGCCCAGCGTGCTGGCCCTCGGCAGCGCGCGGCGGATGAAGCTGAACTGCTCCTCAATCGCAACACGGTGGCCGACACCGAACATTTCTCTGCCTTCCGTAAGCCCCATATCCTCGGGGCTTGCCACCATGCAGTAAGCCAGAGGCAGCGCATCGTCGGCGTTGCGGTGCAGCCAGACAGCGGCCCCGGCGCCGATGCCCACCACCACACGGGTCTGATCATGGACGTATCTGTCGTAGTCCTCGATCAGGTCCGCCAGCAGCACCGGCGATACCGTGTATTCGCCGTCCTCAAGACGCCGTTCAAAAGCCACATACGCCTGCTGGTGCCACTCGGCACTGGAACTCAGCACCACCAGCACCGTCTGGCCGGGCGCGGCAGCCGCCAGAACGAGCAGACATGCCGCCACCGGGAATATTCGCCACGCGGACCGGTTTTGCGGCGTGCCCGGTGTGTCTGACGACGACGCCTCTGTCTGTTTGAAACCCATCTTGGTCGCTCCATTCAGGCCTCCTGACGCGCCGCCCTGTACGGCGGCGCCGCAGTGATCGCCGCGGTTATTGTCCTCCCTGAACGCGTGTGCATCTATGTGACGGATTTCGTCTGCCTCTTTCTCGATAACTGCTCTCGATGGACCAAGTATGGAGCAATTACACGCCACCCGTGCCCTTAATCGATTTGATTCCCGACCTACCTTAGTAGAAAACCCTTCCGAATTTGCCCCCCCAGGCCCGCCGGTGCTTGCCCGGCCGAGGGGTTTGCACTACTCTGACCGCATGACACGCATCGGCTTCGGATATGACTCGCACCGTCTAGTCGAGGGTCGCGACCTTATCATCGGCGGCGTGCGTATCGAGCATGAACTGGGCCTCAGCGGACACAGCGACGGCGACGCCGTCCTGCACGCCGTCACCGACGCCCTGCTGGGCGCCCTGGCCGCCGGCGATATCGGGCAGTTGTTCCCCGACACCGACGACCGCTGGAAGGACGCCGACAGCAGCGTGTTCGTGGCAAAGGCGATGGGCATTGCCACAGAAGCCGGCTACAGCGTCGCAAACTGCGACGTGGTCATAATCGCCGAATCGCCGCGGCTTGGCCCGCACCGCGAGGCGATACAGCGGCGTATAGCAGATCTGCTCGGCGTCGAGCCGGGCCGGGTCGGCGTGAAGGCAAAGAGCAACGAGCGGATGGGATTTGTCGGACGAGGCGAAGGCATCGCCGCGATGGCCGCGGTGCTGCTGACGGCCGCCGGCGAATGAACACCCGGAGAGCTTCTGAGATATGCTTCGTCTGTACAACACAGTGACGCGAAAGGTCGAACCGTTCGAACCGATCGAGCCGGGAGCGGTCCGGCTCTACACCTGCGGGCCGACCGTCTATAACTACGCCCATATCGGAAACTTGCGAACCTACGTCTTCGAGGATGTCCTTAAGCGGGTGCTGCGATTCTGTGGCTACGAGGTCCGCCACGTGATGAACGTCACCGATGTCGGACACCTGGTCAGCGACGCTGATGAGGGCGAAGATAAGATGGCCCTGGGCGCCCGCCGGGAGGGCAAGACCGTCTGGGAGATAGCCGAATACTACTGGGATGCCTTCCGGCGGGATATGGAGCGTCTGCACCTCATAGAACCGGACGTCTGGTGCCGCGCGACCGAGCACATAGAAGATCAGATAGAGCTGGTCCGCAAGCTCGAGGAGAACGGCTACACCTACACCATCGACGACGGCGTTTACTTCGACACCTCCAAGCTGCCGGACTACGGCAAGCTGGCGCACATGGACCTGTCGCAGTTGCAGGCGGGAGCCCGTGTGGCGATGGTCGAGGGCAAGCGCAACCCCACCGACTTCGCACTGTGGAAGTTCTCGCCGGCCGACCAGCAGCGGCTGATGGAGTGGGACAGCCCGTGGGGTGTGGGCTTCCCCGGCTGGCACATCGAATGCGCCGCGATGGCGATAAAGTATCTTGGCGAGCGGCTGGACATACACTGCGGCGGTGTGGACCACGTCAACGTTCATCACAGCAACGAAATCGCACAGGCGGAGTGCGCACTGGGCCATAAGTGGTGCAACTGGTGGATGCACGCGGAGTTCCTGGTGATGGCGGCAGAGGATGCCTCCGGAAAGATGAGCAAGTCTTCCGGCGAGTTCCTGACTCTGGACAAGCTTACAGAGGCCGGCTACGACCCGCTTGCATACCGAATGCTCTGCCTAGGAGCGCACTACCGCCAGCAGTTGACGTTCACCTGGGAAGCCCTCGACGGCGCACAGTCGGCCCTGCAACGCCTGCGACGCGAGGCGCTGGACCTCCGCGCCGAGCATGCCGCCGGCGATGAGCCGATCGAGCGGTACATGGACGAGTTCCGCGAAGCGGCCAAGGACGACCTGAACATGCCGCGCGCCCTCTCGGCTGCCTGGCGCGTACTCCGCGACGAGACCGCCCCCGCCGGCGACCGGTACGCCACGCTGCTGGAGATGGACAAGGTGCTCGGCTTCGGCGTGGAGCAATGGCGCCCTGAACCGCTGCCGATAAGCGAGGACGAGATCCAACAGCGAATCGAGCAACGCACAGAGGCACGGAAGAACAAGGACTTCGCCACAGCCGACCTCATACGGGATGAGCTTCTGGAAATCGGCATCGCACTGGAAGACACCCCCGAAGGAACCGTCTGGCGCAAGGCCGAAGCTTGAGCAAACAGCAGTCACGAAGGCCACGAAGCCCACAAAGGCCACAAAGGTCTCGAAAGAGAAGCAACGAGATCGGCAAACCTAGTTGCACGCGGCTTCCCGGCCTTGAAGGCAAAGTTCAGCCCCGAAGGGGCGACAGGAAATAGCCGGGGGCGTAAGCCCCCGGAAACCTAATTAAAGATAAGCCCCGAAGGGGCGACAGAACTTGTCCTATACGAACCTGATATACCACGTGGTCTTTTCCACCAAGCAGCGCCGCCCTATCTTGACAACCTACGTCCGCGAGCGAGTATTTGAGTACCTCGGCGGCATCGTCCGCAAGCTCGACGCAAAGCTCTTGCGTGCCGGCGGCGCGGACGACCACGTGCATCTGGCCGTCTCCGGCCCGGCGACGCTCGGCGTCGCAGAGCTGGTCCGTAAGACCAAGGCCAACACGTCCCGCTGGGTGCATCAGAAGCTCCCGGAGCAGCGGGACTTCGCGTGGCAGGACGGGTACGCGGCGTTCTCGGTTTCACTGTCGGGGCTTGATCGTGTGCTGGATTACATCTCGAACCAGCAGGAACATCATCTTCGTGTGATGTTTGAGGAAGAGCTAAAGGCCCTGCTGGACAAGCACGGTATCGAATACGATGACCGATATGTATTCTCATAGTCTCTGTCGCCCCTTCGGGGCTACAACGCATGAAGCGCCCGGCCACCGGGGGCTTACTACTCTGCGAAGCACGAGGACGCCCCCAACTATTGGCTGCCGCCCCCTCCGGGCTTGGCCGCGCCCCTTCCTGCCGCGGGAGGCACAATGACCTGTCAGAACACATACCTCGTGCTGGGCATAGACCCTGGCTTGCATGTAACCGGCTACGCCGCGGTGAATTTCGCCGGTGCCGAGCCGGCAATAGCCGAGGCGGGCACCGTCCGCACCGACGATAAGGCCCCGCTTGCCGACCGCATCACACAACTGCATGCCGACCTCTCCGAACTGCTGGCGGAGCTTCGCCCCGACCTGGTGGCCGTCGAGGAGCTTTACGCCCACTACAAGCATCCCCGGACGGCGATACTGATGGCGCACGCCAGGGGCATAGTGCTGCTGGCGGCCCGACAGGCGGACATCGGGATAAGGCACTTCGCCGCAACGCACATCAAGAAATCGCTTACCGGCAACGGCCACGCGTCCAAGAGGCAGATCCAGCGGGCGGTGCAGTCGGTCTGCTCACTTGCGGAGCTTCCCGAACCACCGGACGTGGCCGATGCGCTGGCCATCGCCCTCTGCGCCGGCAGGCGGGCGACCGGACCGGTCTGAACGCGACGCCTTCAATGAACGAGACTGTTGCCGGACGGGAAATGTTTGTATCCTTCAGGCCATGATCGCACGGATTGCAGGCCAACTGGAGCACGCCGCGGACGGAGCCGCCCTGATAGACGTCGGCGGCGGGCTGTGCTATGAGGTGCTCATTCCCGCGTGCGACATCGAGCGGCTGGAGCGCCGGGTCAACTCCGAGGTGGTCCTGCACACGATACATTACTTCGAGGGCGACCCGTCCCGAGGCATGCAGACGCCCCGGCTGATCGGCTTCTGCACCGAATCCGACCGGGACTTCTTCCGTGTGTTCACCACCGTAAAGGGCGTCGGCGTCCGCAAGGCGCTGAGGGCGCTGGTCCGACCGGTCGCCGAGGTGGCCGCGGCCATCAGGGACAAGGATTCGGCCTTTCTGGTGGCGCTGCCGGAGATCGGCAAGCGCACGGCCGAGCAGATTGTCGCCGAGTTGAACGACCGCGTTGACGACTTCGCAGGCGGCGCCGCACCGACAGTCGAGGCCGAGCTTAGCGAACCGGCCCAGGAGGCAGTCGCCGTGCTCATCCAGCTCGGCGAACGACGCGCCGACGCGACGGTGCTTATCGAACGGGTAACCGCCGTAGCGCCGGAACTCGACACCCCCGAGCAGATACTCCAGCAGGCGTACCGGCTGAAGGCCGGAGGGAAGTGAAAGTAGCCAGGAGCCAGGAGCACGGCTGCCTGCAAGAGACGTGAACAGAAGGTTCATGTAGTGCGAATCCGGACTACCAGCTTGACCGAAAGGTACGGACACGACAGCAGCCCTTTCGGATACGAGGACCTGGAAGTCTATCAGGCCGCCAGAGCGCTGCGCCGGCGCATCTACCGACTTGTACGCATGCTACCCGATGACGAGCGTTTTGCACTCGCCCAGCAAATGAAGCGGGCAGCGGTGTCCATAACCGCTAACCTAGCTGAGGGATACGGACGGCACAACTGGCAGGAGTCGTTGCAGTTCTGCCGACAGGCGCGCGGCTCGCTCCTGGAGCTTGCGGAGCATGTACAGGTCTGTATTGACGAGGGCTACGCGAAGCCCGAACATCTGGAAGCATTGAGAGAACAAGACGTCATGGACGTGTTGCGGCTGCTTAACGGATATATCAACTATCTTCAGAAGCGCAAGGCCTCCGAGACGAAGCGGAGCCCAAGATGAAACTGGCCGGGCCAATGCCCCAACACACGGCCGCAGTTTACGAGCCGAATCGGTTAGAATACCCCCGGTTCCCGGCTAGTGCCTACCAATTTCCCGGCCTGCCGCAGACTCCTGGCTCCTGGCTACTGGCTACTGACTACTAACACGATGTCCCGCGAAAAAATAATCTCCCAATCCAGCACCGGCGCCGAGGATGAGCAGTACAACGCGGCCCTTCGCCCGCGGTCGCTCGACGAATGCATCGGCATGACCGAGCTTATCGAGAAGCTGAGCATCTCGGTAACCGCCGCCCGCGATCGGGACGAGCCGATGGAGCACGTCATGCTTCACGGCCCGCCCGGACTCGGCAAGACCACGCTGGCCTACGTCATCGCCCACGAAATGGGCAGCGCCATCAAGGTCAGCTCCGGTCCGGCACTGACACGGCCGAGCGACCTCATCGGCATACTGACCAACCTGGAGCGAGGCGACGTGCTGTTCATCGACGAAATCCACCGGCTTCCGGCGTCGGTCGAGGAATACATCTATCCGGCGATGGAGGAGTTCAAGGTGGACTTCGTGGTCGATTCCGGCATGCACAGCCGGACAATCAACCTTCCGCTGAAGCCCTTCACGCTCATCGGCGCCACCACGCGAGCCGGGCTGCTAAGCCCGCCGCTGAGGACGCGGTTCGGCATCGCACACCACCTGGAGTTCTGGCCGGTGGAGGATTTGCTTGCCCGGGCCAGGATGACCGCGAAGATGCTGGAGGTGCCCTACGACGAACCGGCGCTGGAAATGCTCGCCGCCCGCGCCCGCGGGACGCCGCGCATCGCCAACCGCCTGCTCCGACGCTGCCGGGATTACGCCCAGGTCAAGGCGGCCGGGCGGCTGACCATCGAGACCGTTGAGGCGGCCCTTCGGCTGGAGGGCATCGACCCGCTTGGACTGGACGAGCTTGACCGCCGCTTCCTGAGGACCATCATCGGCGTCTATAGGGGCGGTCCGGTGGGTATAGAGGCCGTCGCGGCCACACTCGGCGAGGAGACAGACACACTGGTGGATGTGGTCGAGCCGTTCCTGCTCCAGGCGGGGCTGCTGGCGCGCACGCGCCGAGGCCGGCTGGCCACGACGCAGGCCTACGAGCACCTCGGCGAACAGCCGCCCGCCGACGGCGACGCGGGGCTTTTCAATAACACCTGATATCTTCAGGCAGAGCCGCGACTACCATGGCCGGCGGCAGCGCCACAGGTTCAGGAACCTATCATCGTACTGCCTCCTCGGCCTCGGTAGAGCCGGTCTTGTTAGCCGTGGCAAAAGCTCGGTGAATCGTCAACCGCCAATGAGAAACACCAGCCCGTGTTTTGGGTTTATAAACTTGTCAAGAGAGGGTACACTCAGTGTCGGAGAATCGCATACTGGATGCGAATGGCCGCGAATCCTGGATAGTTATGAAAGGTGTGAACATGCGTTTATCAGCCACTTTAGCAGCAATCGCCCTGCCGGTACTTTGCGCCGGCATCGCAGCGGGCCAGTGGGCCGGCGACTGGGACATCCCGAACCCGGAAAACCGCGAACACCCGCAAGGTGAAGCGGCCCAGGCCGCCAGCCCCCGAAGCTATGAGGATGAGGAGGGCTTCGTCGAACGGGCCAAAATCGTCTTGGAGGGCGTCGCCGACAACGACCTGATGACGTGGCGTCGCGGGTTCTTCGAAGGCGGCGACCCCGGCAAGTATCTGCCCGGACACGCGATGGCCAAGCTGCTCATCGGCCAGGACGACCCGGACATCCGCCGGCTCTACAACGACGACCGCTCGCACCGCGAACACTACCACTTCGCCGCGGTCAACTGGGGCAGGTTCCTGCCGATTTTCGGCGAGGATATCCTGACCGAGGAGACGCGCGAGAAGCTCGCCGACAGCGCCTTCCGCTACGGGGCCTATATGAATCCCCGCGGCACGGAAAACCACGTCACACAGTGGATGACCACCCAGAGCGTCCTGCCCCACTACACCGGGCGCGGGCTTTCGCACCAGCCGAAGGATGAGGTGCTGTCCCGCGGGAAGGAGCACCTGCGCGAGTACATCACCGGCATCTACGCCGCCGGCAACGGCGAGTGGGACTCCAGCATCTACTACATGTTCACCATGAACGGGCTGATGAATGTCTATGACTTCGCTAAGGACGATGAGACGCGACTGATAGCCCGCGCCGGGCTGGACTGGTTCGCCACCGCCTACGCACTGAAATATCGTGACGGCATCTTCACCGGCCCGAACCAGCGCGGCTTCGCCACACGCCCGCACGGCTCCATCACCGACCAGACCGGCTTCATCTGGTTCGGCTCCAACGCACGGATAACCCCGGCCGACACGCGCGGCTGGCGATATACCCCACACGCCGTGACCAGCAGTTGGCGACCCAACCGCGTCCTCAACAACATCGCCCGCAAGAACCTGCCAGATATGCCGTTTGAGTCGCGAAACTCCAAGCCCAACTACTGGGGCACTCGCGGCACGCCGCAGGCGAGCAACATGCACGAAACCGTGTACGTCTCGCCAAACGCCACCATGGGCACGCTCTGGAATGGGCACGGCTCGCAGATAGGCCGGTTCCAGGTGGTCGCCTCCACCGAGGACGGCGGCGTGTCCTTCTCCGGCGGCAACCCGCGAAGCTCCGACCATCGCGGAGAGAAGACCGGCATCGGCTTCGGCTACGGTACCGGGCGGTACAGCCAGTACGCGGCCAGCGGCCCGGTTGCGGTCCACGTCGCCTGCGCGCCTGAGGATGATACCGACGCCCACTACAGCTTCTTCCGGTATCCCGAAGACATCGAGCCGACGCATGCCGGCAACTGGTGGCTGTTCAAAGCCGGAAAGACCACCGTGGCGGTCTATCCGCTCGGCGGCGATGCGGAGATCGCGGAGCTGGACGACGACCTCGAGGCCCTTAGCATACCGGGACAGAACAGCGGCTTCGTCGTCCGCGTGCTCGACGCCGACGTGCCCGACGAGCGGAACGCCGCCAGGCGGCTTCAGCAGGTGCGGGTGGATACTTCCCGCTTCGACGACGAACAGGCCGTCACCGTCACTGACGCCGGCAGCACGCTGGAGTTCCGCTTCGACCCGGCCACCGATGACGACCGTCACGGCAACAAGACGCCGAACGTGAAAATCGACGGCGAGGAGATTTCCTTCGGCGACTGGCCTGTGTACGACGGCCCGTACATCCGCCAGGAAGACGGAGTCCTTAGGGTCCACGACGGGACCGACGGGTTCGAGATAGACTTCACCGAAGACCTGCCAGTTTATAGCGAGTGGAAACCGGAATAACTTCCGGCGGACAATCCGACATCACAACCGGCGCGGCGTCCGAGACAGTATCGGGCGCCGCGCTGTACATTCGCGGGTTCACGCCCGTCCGCCAAGACCCCCATTGCAGGGATGCACAGGATGCATGGGATTCATCTCAAAGTCCACAGAGCACGCAAAGACCACGAGATTTGTGGAAAGGACCGTAGCACCGGCTTGCCATCGCGAAGACCTTCCGCCCTTGTGGAACTTCGTGGTCTTATAGAGCTTCGTGATTCCGGCCCTTCGACAAGCTCTTGGCAGGCAATCCGCAATTCTACTGGCCCGGGAGGGATTCGAACCCTCACGTCCCGAGGGACAAGGGATTTTAAGTCCCCAGCGTCTGCCGATTCCGCCACCGGGCCGTGGTACGCACTCGTTGAGCCGCTGAAAAGGCAGGCAGGTGGGTCGCCGGCCGGGAAAGACCTCAGCCGGTGTCCGCACAGCGAACCACCTGCTCGCCGCTGCCGCGGAAGACCGTTACCGCCGCCGTCGCAGACAGGATAACCCCGCACCGCCCCGGCCGCCAATGCTTTGCGGGCGCCTTCGGCACGTGGCGGGGTCCGATCGGTTCGTCGCCGGCCGCGAACCCGATCGGGTAGGCAGGGGCGATTGCTCGCCCCGGCCTCCCACACCACCGTACGTACGGTTCCGTATACGGCGGTTCAGCAGGTGCTCTCAAGTCGTCGATGCTCGGCAAGCAGGCTTACAA
>PUND01000128.1 GCA_003551645.1 Phycisphaerae bacterium
CCTGAAGCGAACCGATCACCCCCGCCAGCACGCCCAGCACGCCCGCCTGGGAGCACGAGGGCACCGAGACCGGCATGTCCGGGAAGACGCAGCGGTAGCATGCCGACTCGCCCGGCCGCACGGTGAGCAACTGCCCGTCGAAGCGCAGGATGCCCGCGTGTGAGAAGGGCTTGCCGACGAAAAAGGCCGCATCGTTGATGAGGTACTTGGACGGGAAATTGTCCGTGCCGTCGATGATGAAGTCGTACCCGGCCATCATCTCCGGCAGGTTCTCGGCCTCGGCCCGAGTGGGGTACGTACGTACCTCAACGTCGGGGTTGATCGCCCGGATCTTGGCGGCAGCCGATTCGACTTTGGGCGCACCCACGTCCGGCGTGTGGTGGATCACTTGGCGCTGGAGGTTGCTCAGGTCCACCTCATCGGCGTCGGCGACGCCGATGGTGCCGACGCCCGCGGCCGCAAGGTACAGCGCGGCAGGCGCGCCGAGAGCGCCGGCGCCGACGATCAAGACCTTCGCGTCCAGCAGCTTTCGCTGACCGGCTAGGCCGACCTGCTCAAGGATGATGTGCCGGCTGTATCGCTCGAGTTGTTCGTCGGTGAAGTTCACGCGCCACCCCCCATGAAATAGAGGAACTCCACGCTGTCGCCGGGGTTGCCCCGCCGGGCGGCGAACTGCTCACGCTCGAGAATCTCGCCGTTGATCTCCACCGAGACCATGTCAGGCATCTTGACGTTCGCCTGTACCAGCAGCTCGGACACGGTCAGCGGCCCGTCCAATTCCGTCTTCTTGCCGTTGAGGGTAATTTCCATGCTCATCTACTCCGTTGCTTTGGCAATCGCCTGTTCGAAATCTTCTCGAATATCCTCGAAATCCTCGATACCCACCGAGACGCGGATCATGTCGTCCGTGACGCCCATTTCCGTTCTGTCGCGGGCGTCGTATTCGGCGAAGATGGTCGAGGCCGGGTGCAGGGCCAGCGTCCTGGCGTCGCCAAGGTTGGTCATCCGCCGCGCCAGTCGCAGGGCATCCAGGCAGGCGAACGGATCGGCGCCGTCGGCAAGGCCGAACGTCAGCAGCGCTCCTGCACATCCGTTGTAGAGCCGATACACCGTAGGCCTGTAGGGCGAGTCCGCCAGGCCCGGGTAGTTGACCCACTTCACGCTCGCGCAGCCGTCCAGGAACTCCGCCAGCCGGCGGGCGTTCTCGCAGTGGATGGGCATACGTACCGGCAGCGTCTCAAGACCCTGGAGCATCAGGAACGAGTTCTGCGGGGCCGGGCAGGCGCCCAGGTCGCGGTAGACCACATTCCGCAGTCGGGCCAGGAACGCCATCTGCCCCGCCCGTTCAGCCAGGGTCGCCAGATCTTCGAACCTGCCCCCTGCCCAGCGATAGCTGCCGGTGTCCACGATGGCCCCGCCAATGGCCGTGCCGTGACCGTTGATGAACTTGGTGGTGGAATGAACGACCACGTCGGCCCCTAACCGCTTGATCGGACCCAGCACAGGCGTGGTGACCGTCGCGTCCACCACCAGCAGGATGTTGTGCTCGCGGGCGATGTGCGACAGCGCCTCCAGGTCCAGCACGTCCATCGTGGGGTTGGTGATGGTCTCGGCGAATATCACCCGTGTCTCTGGCGTGACGGCCCGGGCGAAGGCGTCGGCGTCCGGGGGGAGCGTTTTGATTATAATACCGAATCGCGTCAGGATGTTGTGGAACAGCGACACGGTTCCGCCAAACAGCCCACGGGTCGTCAACAACTCGTCGCCTGCCCGGAGCAATCCCAGCATGAGGGCCGAAATCGCCCCCATGCCGCTGGCGGTGGCGATTGCGCCGATCCCATCCTCCATCTGCGCGAGCCGCCGCTCCAGCGCGTGGGTCGTCGGGTTTGAGATGCGGCTGTAAACGTGTCCGGGCGCCCGCCCATGGAACACTTCGGCCAACTCCGCGGCCGAGGCATACGCGTACGAGGCCGTCTGGTAGATCGGCACCGCCGTCGCCCCCGTCTCGGGGTCGTAGTCAAATCCGCCATGAATAGCAGTTGTGGCCGGTCGCATCTGGGCAAATAGTCTCCGGTTATATTAGCGCAGTATTCCGATAGATATTCTCAAGTATAACCGATTCTAGCGCCCTCATCCAGCAATATCCGTTTTTTTGAGCTTGAGGTGTCCGACATAAAGAGTCGGACAAGGCGATTGTCTATCGCCAGGCGGCCCCGGGGGCGAGTTCGATTGCCCCGCGGGGCGCCGGTTGCCGACCGGTGGCGCATGCGGTATGATACCCCGCCAAGGCCGCAAAGAGGACTGAGTTACGGGGGTATTCCCGACCCGCCCGAATCTACCAGCCGGGTGGCGTGGTGGCCTGTGTTGTCGCCACAATGCAGCAAAAATAAGCTTTTGCGAAAGGACTTTGAAGTGACCGTTCAAGCCGCCGACAGTTACCTGCACGAGCAGTACGACCGTCTGCACGACACCCCCGCCCAGCGCAAGCTCCGGAAGATGGCCCCGATGCCGATCGGCTGCGTCTTCATCCAATGGCCGGATATGGACGAGGACGATATACGCCGGCAATTCCGCACCATGCGGGAACTCGGCTACACCTGTCTGAAAGGCATGATGCACTGCCGCGAAATGCCCCTGGAGAAGCTCCAGCACATGGCGCTTGATGAAGGGCTTATCCCCTGGTGGTACGACCGGGCCGGCTGGGAGGAGATAACGCCGGAATTGCTCGAATCGCTTGAGCTTCCGGCCGAGATGGACATCGACGTGGCGATGGAACACCCGAAGATGGTCGAGTACCAGACTCAACGCCTGCGCGAGCGTATCGACCGCCAGGCCGAACGGCGCAAACAGGGCCGGCAAAGACTAGGCGTGTTCCTGCCCGGCCAGCGCGACCCGGACGCGGTCCCCGGCGTCAACAAGCTTTCGCGCGGCACGATGCTAACCGAGGAGGAAGCCCCTCACTTTGTGGACTGGCTGCGGCGTAACTACGACAATGTCGAGTCGCTGAAGCTCGCCTGGAACGCCTACAGCGCCAGTCACGGCAGAAATGCGGCCGAATGGCGGGACTGGGACGATGTGAAACGTGAGGTCATGGATTTCCCGGGTCGGGAGTTCCGCCACCTGCGCGACATAATCCGGTTCAAGGCCGACGCCAAGCTCGCCCGCCTGCGCGAGGCGGTCCAGGCCCGCCAGCGGGAAGAGCCGCATCAGCCGCTGCGGGCCGGCGGTGAGATATCCATCTTCCTGCCGCACACAGCGGCGGGCATCGATATGGAGGGCTACGCGGAGGTGATGGCCGAGGCGGGCTGCTTCTATCCTTCCATGCATCCGGGCTGGCACCTGGAGGAGGTGGAGTTCGAGCTTGTCCGCCCCACCTACATGCAGGCGTCCATGTGCGTTGACTGGGCCAAGGGCGTCTGGGCGGCGCCGATAGAGTCTTCCGGCGGGCCTCAGTGGTTCTCCGGCGGCGGTAAGGTTCCGTTCGTGCCGGAGGCCAGGCCGCTGCAACCGGCGTTCACCTTCACCGAAGGGACAATGACACAGCTTATCTGCACATATCTGGCGGCCGGCTTCAAGGGCTTCGGGCTGTGGTGCTGGAACCCGCGCGAGGCGAGCTGGGAGGCCGGTGAGTATGCCCTGTGCGACCGCAACAACGAGCCGACGCCCCGGGCCGTCAAAGTCGGAAAGATGGGCCGGGCCATGGTCCGATACCGGCGGGAGCTTTGGAGCGCCCGCAAGGAGCCGCTGGTCGGGCTTTACCAGGACTGGGAGAACGACGCCATGTGGGCCGCCCTGGCCGCCTCGGGGCGCGACCGCTACAAGACCGAGCCGACCAAGGCGAGAATCGGCGCATCTCGGGCGCTTATCAACGCCAACGTGCCGTGGGAGCATGTTACGCTGCGTCAGCTCAGGGCCGGGCTTGCCCCGCGATACCGGGTGCTTTACCTGCCGGCGACCATCTGCATATCCGGGGAGTTGATGGCGATTCTCACCGACTACGTCCGCGGCGGCGGCCGGGTGGTGGTGGATATGCCCGGGGCGTGGCTGGACGAGACCGCCCACCTGCTGGACACCCGGCCGGGAAGCGCCTTCGAGAAGCTTTTCGGCGCTGTGCTGCACGAGTACGGGCACACCAACAACCTCGCCCACAAACTGGACGATACCGAGCTTGAGGGCTTCACGGCGGTGCTGACGCCCACGACCGCAAGGACCGTAGCCAGTTACGCCCACGGACCGGCCGGCATCACCGAGAACACAGTCGGGGAAGGAACGGCCGTCATACTCGGCGCGGAGGCGTCGGTCAAATGCCTGCGGCCGGGCAACGACGCGATGGAGCGTCTGCTTGTGCGCACGGCGCTCGGCCCGCACGAGCCGCCCTACCACTGCGACGATGCGATTGTCTATCGCCTGGCGGCACCGGAGGCCGACCACTACTTCCTCATCAGCGACGGTCCGGCCCGGCAGGCGAAGCTGGACACCGGAGAGTTCCGCTACGCCGGGACAATCGACGCGGTGACAGACGAGCCGGTGGACCTGGCCGCGATCGACCTGGAATCCGACAGCGGCCGATGGCTGCGATGTCCACGATAGCCGGCGCGGATGAGACACTACTCCGTGAACCGACCGGCAACCCCCTCGGCCGCGATAGGACGGACCGCAATCGTTGCGACGAGACCGTTGAGGGTCTAGAATGACCCCCGTGAGCGTGAAGCCCCTTTCATATACGAATGTTCGCGGTGTCGCCTATTACGCCCATAAGATTCGCACTAAGAAGGGCGATTGGCGATACGTGATGAAACGCGACGCCGACGGAGCCCTTCGGAAACTGCCAGAGGGCATGGAGGTCTCCGAGAACGTCAACGGGCGGGTATACATCCGCCGGGAGCGTGCGCGACTGATTCGGGGAGATTATGCGCGACTTCGCGGTCAAACGGAAAAACCGCGACCAGTCGGAGAAGCTGCTCGACGCCATTCACGGACGCGGGGCCTTCCGATACTTCAAGGACCTAATCCAAGAGATGGGCTTGGCCGATCAGTGGTACAGTTTCCGCGACGATCGATACCGCGAGATAGCGATGGACTGGTGCGAGCATCAAGGTCTTCAGGTCGTTGCCGACAGCCGGTGACTTACCGGCGAAACCGCCCCGCGGAGTTTTTCGCCGGCTATAATAAGAGTACGACAGCCGCATCCTTCCAGAAAGAAGGGAGTTGCCATGTTTGACGCGATGAACAAAGCGATGCTTTCGGGTCTCGGCCTGGTGAGCGTAACACGAGAACGGGCCGAGCAGATTTTCGACGAGCTTGTCCAGCGCGGGCAGATGGAGAAATCACAGCGCGGGCGGTTCGTGGAGGACCTGACCGGCACGGCCGAGCGGGCCAGGAAGGACTTACGGGACCTGCTGTCCAAGCAGGTACAGGAGTCGATGGAGCAGCTTAACGTGCCCACCCGCGACGACCTGCTCCGGCTGGAAGCCAAGCTTGACGCGCTTCTGGCTCAGTGTGCCAAATCCGACGGCTCCGGGACCGGACAGCAGTAAACCGACCGCAAATGTCCTGGCGGACCCTGAGATTCGGCCGCACGTTTCACCATCTGCGCCGCTACCGCCACATACTGGCGGTGCTTATGAAATACGGCTTCGCCGAGGCGGCCGGCCGGCTCGCGCGTGGTGTGCGCAAGCTCATGGGTCGCCGCGCCGTTCCGCGGGATGTCAAGCCCTCGGAACGGCCGCTGACGCGCCCGCAGCGGGTGCGATTGGCATTGGAGGAACTCGGCCCGACCTTCATCAAGCTGGGGCAACTGCTGAGCACCCGCCCTGACCTTATCCCTCCGGAATATGCCGCGGAACTGGAAAAGCTCCAGGACCAGGTCGGGCAGGAGAAGTTCGAGAATATACGCGGAGAGCTGGAGAAGGAGCTGGGCGGTCCGCTTGAGGACTTCTTCGCGGAGTTCGACGAGGAGCCGGTGGCGGCCGGCAGCATCGCGCAGGTCCACCGGGCCGTCACTCACGGCGGCCGGACGGTGGCCGTGAAGGTCCGCCGGCCGGAAATCGTCGAGACCATCCGCACCGAGTGTGAGATACTCCAGACACTGGCCGGCCTTTACCAATCGACGCAACAGCCCGGCGAAACCATCGATCCGGTCCGCATCGTTCGTGAATTCACCGAGGCCGTGGAACGTGAATCGGACCTCTCGCACGAGCGGTATAATCTACGGCGATTCGCCGATAGCTTCCAGGACGATGATACGGTCCATATCCCCGAGGTCACCGACGAGCTGTGCACGCGCGGCGTGCTGACGATGGAATACATAGACGGCGTAAAGCCCACAGATGCCGATGCGCTATCCGAAGCCGGGTTGAACTCCGGCGAGATTGCCCACCGCGGCGCCGACCTCGTGCTCAGACAGGTGTTCGAGTTCGGCTTCTTCCACACCGACCCCCACCCCGGCAACCTCTTCATCCTACCGGGCAACGTTATCGTTCCCCTGGACTTCGGACAGGTGGCGTACCTGGGACACCAGGACCGGACGCTGCTTGGCGAGCTTGTTATGGCGATAGTCCAGGTCGAGCCGCAGGTCATGACCGACGCATTCGAGCGCGCGGACATGCTGTCCGACGAGACCAACATCCCCCGCCTAGAGCGCGACGTGCAGCAGCTTCTGGAGGTCTATCACAGCCGGCCGGTCAAGGACATTCCATTCGGCCGCGTGATGGCCCAGACGTTCGACATCATACGGCGACACCACGTCCGCCCGCCGGTCGAGTTCACCCTTATGCTCAAGAGCATGATGACCATCGAGCGGCTGTCGTCTTCGCTGGACAGTGATTTCATACTCATCGACCACCTGCGGCCTCACGCCCGCCGGCTGATGATGCAGCAGTTCGACCCGCGACGGATTGCCCAGCAGGCCCGGCGGACAATGCGCGATGCCAGGGACCTCGCGGTTGGCCTGCCCGGCGACCTGTCGGCCATCATACGCAAGGTCAAGCGGGGCCAGGTGCAGGTGCATGTCGAACACGAGCACCTGTTCGACCTGGTCGGCACCATGGACAAAAGCTCCAACCGCGTGAGCTTCGCGCTTATCATCGCCGGTCTGCTTGTGGCCTCCAGCTTCCTCATCGCCCAGGAAGAAGGAACGGTCCTCGGAGTGGTGGATTTCCAGATGCTGGGCGTGCTGGGCTACGTGGTGGCGACCGTGCTTGGGCTATGGCTGGTTATTGGGATCATCCGCAGCCGGAGTCTCTGACGCCGGCTCGACATCACAGGCCCCTGCGCTGTATGCTGACGCCCGGCCGGATAGCGTGATGTTTGCCGCTTAGCGTGCTTTATGTGCGGCACATGGGTGGAGCTTGACAGGTAAGCCCGGCCGGCGGCGCCCTCGCCGGGCCGCGCCTGCGTGCAATCCGCGGATGCCACGAAGGAATATGACCGGAACCGCGCAAAAAAGCGAATTCCAGGACGACATCGACGCCTTCGGCGCCGACTACCGGCGCATAGTCGAACAGGTTCGACGGGTAATAGTCGGCCATGACAAGGTAATCGACCAGGTGCTCACCTGCCTGCTCGCCGGCGGACACGCCCTGCTGGAAGGCGTCCCCGGGCTGGGCAAGACGCTGCTGGTCCGCACGCTCGCCGACGCCCTGGACCTGCGGTTCGGCCGGATACAGTTCACGCCGGACCTCATGCCCGCGGACATAACCGGTACGTATGTGCTGGTGGTGGACGACGCCGGCAACCGGACCTTCCGCTTCGAGCAGGGACCGATCTTCGCCAACCTTGTGCTCGGCGACGAGATAAACCGCGCCACGCCAAAAACTCAGTCGGCCGTGCTGGAGGCGATGCAGGAACAGACCGTCTCGGTCGCCCGGACCACACACGAGCTGCCCCAGCCGTTCTGCGTGCTGGCGACGCAGAATCCGCTGGAGATGGAGGGCACCTACCCCCTGCCGGAGGCGCAGATGGACCGCTTCCTGCTGAAGGTGGACGTGCCGTCGCCGGCTGTGGATGAGCTTGTGAGCATCCTGGACAGGACCACCGGCGCCGAGACCCCGCGAGCCGAGCCGGCCGCCTCCGCCGAAGCCCTGCTCCGCATGCGGGAAACCGTCCGTCGCACGCCCGCGGCCGAGCACGTCAAGCAATATGCCGCCCGCGTGGCCCTGGCAACACACCCGAAATGCGAGGATGCCCCCGACACGGTCCGCCGATACGTCCGCTACGGCGCCTCGCCGCGCGGGGCACAGTCGATGGTGCTGGCGGCCAAGGTGGCGGCGTTGCGCGAGGGCCGACCCTGCGCCGCCGTCGAGGACGTCGCCGAGGCCGCGCTGCCGGCACTGAGGCACCGGCTGATACTCTCGTTCGAGGGACAGGCCGACGGCGTCGAACCGGACAGCATCCTTGCCGATGTGCTCGAGGCCGTCGGCGAGCAATCGCGGACGTAAGCGCCTTACTCGACCATGAGTGAAGACGACCTGGAATCTCTCGCCCGGAGGGCCTACAAGGCGTTCCTTACCGGCAACCACGTGCTCGGGCTGGCCCTGACGGACCAGTTGCTCGCCCACGACCCGGATAACATCACCTTCCGCTGCTGGCAGGTGTACGGGATGCTTGAGGCGGGCCAGTACCCCGACGCAGTCGAGTCCGCGGCCCGGGCGGTTCGCGCAGCGCCGGAGGAGTTTCCGCCGCGGCTGGCTCTTGCCCAGGCGCTTTGGGCCGACGAGCAGTTGGACGCGGCCGAGGCGGCGTTCGAGTACGCCATGCGCATCTCCGGCAATCATCCCTATGTGCTCTCGGAATACGCGGCCTTTCTCGCGATCGACCGGCGGCCCGACGCGGCCGAACGCATAGCGCGCAAGGCCATCCGAACCGCGCCGGAATCGCCCCACGCTTGGGCGGCACTGGGTATGGCGCAGTATCGCATGAAGCAAACCGCCGAGGCCAAAAGCTCGCTCCGCAGGGCGCTGGAGCTGGACCCGTCCAGCGACCGGGCGCAGTTGGCGATGGAGAGCTTGCTTCGCAGCATCGGCCGAAGGAGCGGCTCGGCCGCCGTGGCGCAAATACTGGCCGACCTGCCCGAAGCCCGACAACTGGCGCAAAAGGTGTACGAACAGCTCCGCGACCAGGAACTAAGCTGGGAGCAGGCCAGGGAGATAACCGCCCCGACCACCCGGAGCGAAAAACTGCGATACCGCCGTGCCACCTATATCATCACCGGCATCGCGCTGGCGATGCTGCTTGGCGGAACGACCATGGTTGTCGGAAGCTGGTTCATCCCGGCGATCGCGTCCTTCGCCGTCGGCGGCGTCGCCTCGGCGGCGGCGCTGTTCCTGTCGCGCTTCAGGGCCTGACCCCCCTGCAATGCCCGCTCCACGGACAGTGCCGTCCACAGTCGGCGCTTCATACCGCATCCCGCCGACCATAAGCCCCACAGCGGACCACCGGCCGGCCCCGAACGCCGCGGGCTGATGCTTGCGGCCCGGCGCGACAGGGTGACAATAGCTCCGTCTGTCTTCGGCTTCGCTTTTGCGAAAGGTGCGTGACATGGAGAAGATAAAGGCCCTGTTTTCGCGTGATGCCCTGGCCGCTCACCTGGGCATGGAGCTTGTGGAGCTTGGCCCGGGCAGGAGCGTCACGCGGATGACCGTCCGCGACGAGCACCTGAATCTGTTCGGCATGGCTCACGGCGGGATAATCTTCACGCTGGCGGACTTCGCGTTCGAGGCGGCGTGCAACTCCCACGGAACCGTCTCGGTGGCGCTGAACGTGAATATCTGCTTCCTCGCCCCGGCCGCCGGAGGCGCGCTGACGGCGACGGCCGAGGAAGTGTCGTGCTCCGGAAGGATAGGAACCTACGACATCCGTGTAACCGACGAGAACGACACGCTCATCGCCCATTTCCACGGCATGGCCTCCCGCAAACGCGACCCCCTGCCGGGACTGGAAGACGACCAGTAGGCCGAAAGGGCGTAAAAGCCCGGCGCATCACAAGCACGGCTGAACGTGGTTGGCCTCCGGCCAAACCACGGCACCCGTCTTACTGGTTGCCGATTCCGGGTTTCGGTCGTAGGATATATTCGGTTTAACGTCAAAATTGTGAATGTTGGATTCCTGAGTTCTCGATGCATTCAAGCGTATGTGATAGCCATGCCGCTGGGCAGGCGCATGGTGATGATCTGACCGGGGATTGGTATGGGCACAGAAATAAAAACATGGCAAATCATCGACGGGGCTTTACACCCCACCAACTCCCGCCTGGCACGCAGCGGGAGGACTGAGCCGTATGACCTCGAGCCGTGGATGGAATCGAACCCGGACATTATCGGAGCGGATATTGCGATAATAGGTCGCCAGGTCACAACAAAATCCGGGCCTATCGATATGCTTGGGATTGACCAGTCCGGGAATTCAGTGATTATCGAGCTTAAGCGCGACAAACTCCCTCGCGAAGTTCTCGCTCAGGCAGTGGACTACGCTTCAGATGTAGCTTCTTGGACTATCGACAGGTTCAGCGAGATATGCTCGGAGACACACGGGCAGAGTCTTGAGGAGTACCTGGCGGATGTCTTCGAAGATGTGGATGTGGAAAGTCTGAATATTAACGACACGCAACGCATCATATTGGTGGGATTTTCCATAGAGTCGTCGCTTGAACGCATGATCGCGTGGCTGTCGGAGAATTTCGGTGTCAGCATTAACGCTGTCCTTTTTCATTACGTTAACACGACCAGCGGAGACGAGCTTCTTGCCCGAACCTCCATCATCTCGGAAGAGATCGAGCAGGAGCGTGTTAAGAAGAGGAAAAAATTCACGATTCCCTCCTCGGACGAACCGGGCGCTTACGACGAGCAAACGCTGAGGGAGAAACTCACCGCGTATCTTTCTCGCAAGCGAGTGACAAACCAGCGTATTTTGCATGTGTTCCTGCCGACTCTTCTGGAAAAAGAGGCCGTGACTCGGTCGGAACTTAAAGCCGAATATCAGAAGCGTCTGCCCGACTCCGAGGCTCCCAAGGTGGGCTACTATCTGACCGGGATATCAGTGCAACTGGGACGTGAGCATAACGACTTCTTAAGACAGGTCATTTCGTACGAATATCCAAACCATCCGTGGGAGAAGGACAAGTTCGCAATACGCGATGAGTATCGACAGTTGGTGGAAGACGTTGTCACGAAACTACGAAACGACCACAGAGAGTCGTAAGAGCATGTTAGTCCGTCGCTTGGCGGGTGCCGTGGCTTGTGCGGCGGTTCGCCGAAGGCGAAGCGAGGCACAACCACGCGGTCCTGAAGCCGCGAGCATCCGGAGCGGGGCTTGAGAGAAAATCCAATCTTGTTGCTTGTGGCGGGTCGGCTTAGAATAACACTCGGCCTGTCCGGAAGGTATCGGGATGACTACTGCGGAACTACTGGGCGAGATAAAGCACCGGCTGCGGCGGGCGCACGGCCGGCGGCTGCGAGGCGTGGTGCTTTACGGCTCCGAGGCCCGCGGAGACGCCGGTCCCGACAGCGATATAGACGTGCTCGTGCTGCTCGCGGACCCGATTGACTATGGCCGCGACCTCCAGGCCAACCTCGACGCCCTTTACCCGCTGTCGCTGGAGCTTGGACGACGCATCAGCGCCAAACCCGTCTCACAAGAACAGTACGAAACCGTCGATTGCCCGCTCTACCGCGAAGCCCGCAAGGAAGGCGTCGCCGCATGAGGGAATTCGCAGCCGTCGAATGGGACCGTGCTAAGCGGTCGCTGGACTCAACGAGACGGTTGGTTGAGGTTGACCCCAATTCGGCCGCATCAAGGGCATACTATGCCGCCTTTCACGCTCTGACCGCCCTGTTCGCAATTCGTGGACAAAGCTTCTCAAAACATTCGGCAATTCGAGCGGCGCTACACCGTGAACTGGTTCACTCGGGAATCCTTAAGAAGGCGTCGGGCAAGGACTATGACTTCCTCATGGACTTGCGAGAGACCGGTGACTATGGGGGAGTGACACAGGTAAGCGGAGATAGCGCAAGGTTGGCGCTGGAAAAAGTAGAACGGTTTCTTGCGGAAGCTGCCGAGGCGTGCCCTGAACTGAAAGACCTGCCGGCCGGCAGTTGAACAAGATGCCGTGGCTTGTGCGGCGGTTCGCCGAAGGCCAAGCGAGGCACAACCACGCGGTCCCCAATGCCGGCCTGAACGTGGTTGGCCTTCGGCCAAACCACGGCACCCGTCCGAAACACAGCACCCAGTCGAACCACGGCACCCGTCCGGGGACTTTCGTTGGAGAAACCAATCGCATGACGGCCGGCTCAACTCGCGATTCGAGATTCGCGACTCGCGATTCGATTCATCCCAGAGCGGCCTGCAGCAGCAGTGAATACGCGGTAACAAGCGCCGCCTGGAGGACGGCCGAGGGGATTATCTGGCGATAGACCGGTCCGAACCGCGTGCCGAAATACTGGTTGCTCATCACGTGGCACAGGTGAAGCGGGCTGAGCATCTGCCCGAGGTGCCCCATGCCGTAGGCCAGCGCCACATAAGGCCAGACCGACGGCTCGCCCGGCGTCGCCGCGACGATGCTCAGGACAATCGGGAAGCTGGTCCCCACGAAGCCGATGGCAAGCCCGGTCACCATCCCGGCGACAAACGGCAGCAGGGCCACCACGAGCATAGGCGGGATTCTCATTTGCTGAAGCTCGGCGCCTATCCGCTCGGCCGCCTGCAACTCGCCGAGGACGTACTGAAACACCATCACCGCCGCCACCAGTACCGAGAGTTTCCAGATGCTCCACTGGCCGAGGATGCCCACGAAACGCCTCGCCCCCAGCCGGTTAATCCGCACCGTCCAGGCGACACTGACCAGCAGCCCCAGCGCCACCGGTACATAACCGGTCAGCAGGCCCCTTATCTCGGAGTCCATCCGCTCAAGTCCCGGCAGAAGCGCCACCGCCGCCCGCGCAGCGCCCCAGATCAGCAGAATCAGCCAGATGCTGGAGGTCGCCGCGAACAGCTTCCGCCTTGTTCCCGCCGGCGCAGCGGCCGCGCGTGCGTGAAGGTCGCCGCCGGTCCGGCGGAAAATCAGAAGCCCCGCCCCGGCCATCATCACATCCAGCGGGAACTGATAGAAGATGAACTCGCCAAGCTCCTTGCCGATCAGTGTCACCGCCAGCAGCACGCCGGGATACAGCGGCCACCAGTGCTCCCATATGTGGCGGAACCAGTAGTTGACGGCCGAGAGCTTCGCGGCCCGGCTTTCGTGTTCGCCGGCGGCGGCCGAAACCATCGGCGCCGAGAAAAGCGCCCCTCCGGGCATTGGGAGCAGACCGACCAACGCCGGCAGAGCGGCCATCGCCACCGCCGGGCGTCGCAGAAGCACCCGGACCAGCGTCACGATCCGCTGCATCTGACCGCCGGCGAGCATCGTCTCCGACAGCGTCAGCAGCAGCACGGTTATCACTATCAGCGCCAGCGTCCTGGGCTGGACAAGCCCGGCCAGCGCCGAGGCCAGGAACTCGCCCGGCCCCCTGCCGAAGGCGACCGCCAGTGCGGCCGTGCCGGCGAAGATGGCCGGTGCCAGCGGGAACTTCAGCCGCCCGAGCAGCAGAATAAGCGCGAAGGCCCCCAGTGTATAGGCAAGGGCCGTCGGAAACTGTGCGTTCGCGAGCATCGCGCGTTTGTACCGCGCGACCGGGGCCGAATCAATCCGGGCGGATTTTGGAGATTTTCTCGTGCCGTTGGCGTTGACAGGGACAGACGGTCCGGTATAAACTCTGCCGTCTTTCGACATTGGCGCCTGTTCGTCCGCACGGGGCGCTCCAGCGAAGGAAGCGGGCACGTGAGGTAGCGGCCGCGTGCTCGGGCCCCCGGACGAACCCCCGCCGCGGTCTATTGAAGTGGATGGTCGAAGCGGCGCCGCGAGGCCATTCGAAAAGACCTTACCCGGTGGTGTAATTGGTAACACAGGAGGTTTTGGTCCTCCCGTTCCAGGTTCGAGTCCTGGCCGGGTAGCGTAGCAACGGACGTCCCCCGGGACGTATTAGGTCATCAGCGGACAGGCGAGAGACCCTCGCGATAATCTTCCGCGCGACGGCAATGACCGCACGGCGCGGGCCTGTTTGAACGATGGAAACCACGGCAATCATTCTGGCGGCGGGCAAAGGCACGCGGATGAGTTCCGACGAGCCGAAGGTCCTGCACGAGATATGCGGGCGGCCGATGCTCGCGTATGTCATGGACGCCTGCCGCGGCGCCGGCGCCGCCCGGCTGCTGGTGGTGGTCGGCTACCGCGCCGAGCGAGTGCAACAGGCCTTCGCGGACCGGAACCACGACGTCTCGTGGGTGATACAGGAGCCGCAACTGGGAACCGGGCATGCCGTGATGGTGTGCAAAGACCGCCTCAGCGAAGCCGAGGGACCTGTTCTGGTGCTTGCCGGCGACGGCCCGCTGGTCCGCGCCGAGGCGTTGGGCGAGCTGCTGGACACCCACACCCGCGAAGGCGCCGCCTGCACGCTGGCGACGAGCATCCTGCCGGACCCCGGCCGCTACGGACGGGTGGTCCGCGACGATTCGGGCGAGGTGGTCGGAGTCGTGGAGTATCTCGACGCCGACGAGGACCAGCGACGGATAAACGAGGTGAATGTCTCGCTGTACTGCTTCGACGCCGCCGCCCTTCTGGATGTGCTGGACCGGCTGAGCAACGACAACGCCAAGGGAGAGTACTACCTGACCGACGCCCTGGCCATGCTGCGGGAGGACGGCCGGAAGCTTGCCGCTGTCCCGGCCGCAAGGCCCGAGGATGTTCTCAGCGTCAACACCGACGAGGAACTGCGGCGAGTCGAGAGTATTATGAAGACCCGAGAAAGCGGGGGACGGCAATCATGACCAACCTGAAGCTGTTCGCCGGCAGGGCCAACACGGAGCTGGCCAAGAAGATAAGCGACTACCTGGGCGTTCCGCTCGGGAAGCTGAAAGCCGAGCCGTTTCCCGACAGCGATTTGCATATCAAGATCGAAGAGGACGTCCGCGGCCGCGACGTGTTTGTCGTCCAGCCGACGTGCTACCCGGTCAACGACAACCTGATGGAGCTGCTGCTGTTTCTGGATTCGGCCCGCCGGGCGTCGGCCGAGCGGATTACCGCGGTGGTCCCCTACTTCGGCTACGCCAGGCAGGACCGCAAGGATGAGGGCCGGGTGCCGATATCGGCCAAGCTGGTGGCGAACCTGATAGCCACCGCCGGGGCCGACCGCGTGCTGACGGTGGACCTGCACGCGGCACAGATACAGGGCTTCTTTGACATACCGGTGGACAATCTCTACGCCGAGCCGGTGCTCAGCAGGTACTATGCGAAAATGGGCCTGTCGGACCTGGTGCTTGTCAGCCCGGATGTGGGCAACGTCAAGCGGTCGAGGATGTACGCCAACCGACTCGGCGGGGACCTTGCTATCATCCACAAGCGGCGGCTTAGCGGCAAGCAGATCGCCGTGGACCGTGTCATCGGCGACGTCAGGGGCAGGACTGTGCTGATGATGGACGATATGATCTCGACCGCCGGGACGGTCTGCGACTCGGCGAGGGTGTGCATGGACAACGGCGCCGAGCGGGTTTACGTCGGCGCCACGCACGGCGTGCTTTGCGGACCGGCGGTGGAGCGCCTGCGGGAGGCGCCCATAGACGAGGTGGTCGTAACGGACACCATTCCCGTTCCGACCGAGAAGATAGAGCGGATGGGCAAGCTGAAGGTGTTGTCGGTCTCGGCGCTTGTGGGCGAGGCGATCCACCGCATACACAATGACGAATCGGTAAGCAATCTGTTCAACATAGACGAGCAGGGCCGGCGGTAAGACCGCGGCCGGGAGTGAGTAGCTATGGCGAAGATAAAGGCCGACCAGAGAGCCGAACGAGGAAGCCGACCCGCGCGCCGGCTGCGGGACAAGGGCCTGATACCGGGAATCGTGTACGGGCACGGCGCCGAGAACATGCCGGTAACGCTCAGCGAGCACGACGTCGAGCTGGCGCTGCTGCACGGCGAGCGAGTCCTGGAGCTGGCGGTGGGAGGCAAGACCCAGAACGTGCTGGTCAAGGATGTGCAGTACGACACGTTCGGCCAGCAGATACTCCACGTTGACCTTACGCGGGTGGACCTGGACGAGCGGGTCGAGTTGCAGGTGCCGATCGTGCTGCGAGGCACCCCGGCCGACGAGGAGGCGGTACTCCAGCAGACCGCCGACGTGGTGACGGTCGAGTGTGCGGTGCGGTCCATACCCGACGAGATCGAAGTCCGCGTCAACGAGCTGCGCGGCGGCGATGTGCTGGAGATGAAGGACCTCCCGCTGCCCGACGGCGTGAAACTTATCGACGATCCGGAAGAGACTGTCGCGACCATGACGTACGTCTCCGAAGCAGAGGTTGCGCCTGCCGAAGAGGAAGAAGTCGAGGCCCCCGAGCCGGAGGTCATCGGTCGCGAGGAGGCCGAGGAAGCCCCCGAAGGTGCAGAGGCCGAAGACCAGGCGGAAAAGGAATAACGTCGCGGCGAACAGGCGTCCCGGCGCCGAACTCCGGCGGCGGGCCGCGGAGCGATTTGCGTGCCGCAGGGACAAAACGATACAGACCAGACCCGGCGGCGAATTATCGTCGGACTCGGCAACCCCGGCCGACGGTATCGAAATACGCGGCACAACGTGGGCTTTATGGTCATAGAGCGGCTGGCGAAACGCTGTCGGTGTCCGAAGCCGAAAAAGGCCTTCGCCGGGCGTCTCTACGACGCAGAGTTCGCTCGGCCGGGACAAGGCGCGCGTAGGGCGTGGCTTTTTGAGCCGCTGACCTACGTGAACCGCTCGGGACACGCGGTGCGTACGCTGGCGGAGTTTTACCGGCTCACCGCCGCGGATGTGCTGGTGGTGCTGGACGATATGGCCCTGCCGACCGGTCGGCTGCGAGCCAGAGCCAAGGGATCGGCCGGCGGGCATAACGGGCTGGAGGACATCCTCCGGTCCTTCGGCGGCGACGACTTGCCCCGGCTGCGAGTGGGCATCGGCTCGCCGCCGCCACGGATGGACCCGCGAGCGTACGTGCTGTCGAGATTCTCGGACGAAGAGGCGGACGAGATCGACAGCGCGGTCGCCGAAGCCGCCGACGCCGCGGAAGACTGGCTGTTCGAAGACATCACCCAGGTGATGAACAAATACAACAATCGCCGGCCCGACGCCTCCGACGAGGCGCCGGACGCCGACGACAGGTAGTGGCAAAAAGTGAATGATTGGCTGTTGGTGTCGGGCGTCTGGTTGTGCGACACCCGGAGACGGAGCATGGAGCGGAAACCACGTTGAGTTTCCGCGGCTCGGCGTCTTCGAGTCGTATCGGCGGACGCATCAATTTACGCGAAACGCAGCATCAGAGCTTGAGGACTGGAACTGTGGAAGCAGACCAAAAAAGAACTTACGAAGGGATGTTCCTGTTGGACGCGGGTCAGGACTTCGAGGCCGCCGCCGAGCCGGTCCGCGGGGTGCTGGAGCGATACGGCGCGGAGCTTCTGAGCGTCAAGCCGTGGGATGAGCGAAAGCTGGCCTACTCCGTCAACGGCAGGAAACGCGGACTGTACGTGCTGACTTACTTCTCCATCGACCCGTCGCAACTGGATGAGGTGGAGAACGACTGCGGACTCGACGAGCGCATCCTGCGGGTGCTGCTGCTTCGCAAGGAAGACCTCAGCGAAGAGGACATCCAGGCGGAGACCCCGGCGACCGCTTCGGCCCGTCGTGCCGAACGGGAAAGCCGCCAGAAGGAGGAGGCGGAACCCGCTCAAGAGGCCGATACCGAAGCCGCCTCCGGTGAGACGGATACCGAGGAATCCACCGACGAGTCCGGACCGGCCGAGGCGGAAGAATCTTCCGAGTCGGCCGATGCGGCGCCCGAGGCCGAAGGGCCGGCGGCGGAAGCCGAGGCAGCCGGCGGCGATGAGCAGTCGCCCGAAGAGCCGGAACAGGACAAGTAACCACCATAACTGACCGCACCGACCGGACGACGTAGTCCGTCGGTTCGGCCGCAGCCAACCAGGGAGCCGATCATGGCGAATTACAACAAGGTCATTCTCGCCGGGAATCTCACGCGAGACCCGCAGATGAGCTACCTGCCGTCGCAGACGCCGGTGGTGGAGTTCGGAATGGCGATCAACCGCCGGTACAACGACCAGAGCGGACAGCAGCGCGAGGAGACATGCTTCGTGGACTGCAAGTCGTTCGGCCGCCAGGCGGAGGTCATCAACCAGTACATGTCCAAAGGCAGGCCGATTCTAGTCGAGGGGCGGCTGCACCTGGACACCTGGGAGGCCCAGGACGGTTCTAAGCGGAGCAAGCATCGCGTGATTGTGGAGCGTTTTCAGTTTCTAGGCGGTGGCGGCGGCTCCCAGTCCGGCGGCAACAGGCCGGCGCAGCAACGGGGCCAGGCCCCGCAACAGGGCCGGACGGCGCCCCCGCAGGACGACGGCGGCGACTATTCCGGCGACCAGTACGCCTCCGACGAGGTGCAGGAAGGCGAAGATATACCGTTCTGAGAACGCCGGACGGAATCGAAGGCACATTTGGCCGCCGCTGAAGGCGGCCGGCAGAGAGGTAATGCAGACATGGCACGAAGAACACGAGGACGACGAACCAGCAGCCGACGGCGCAGCCGGACGACCGAGCAGGCCAAATGCCGCTTCTGCCGCGAGAAGGTCGTCGAGATCGACTACAAGGACATCGCCACGCTGTCAAAGCTGACCACGCAGCAGGGCAAGCTCTTCAGCCGCAAGCGCAGCGGCAACTGCGCCCGACACCAGAGATCGGCGAAGCGAGCCATCAAACGGTCGCGGTTCATGGCCCTGATGCCCTACGTCTCCTAGCACCCGGACAACCGTACAGACGAGGAACCATCATGAAAGTACTGCTGAACCAGAACGTCGCCAAGCTCGGCGAGATAGGCGAGGTCGTGGACGTCAAGCCCGGTTATGCGCGGAACTATCTTCTGCCGCAGGGACTGGCCGTGGCGCCGACCGAGGGGAACATTCGCCGCGTCGAGGAGCAGAAGCAGCGATACCTCGAGGAACTGGCGCGCCAGCGAGAGGAAATCGAAGCCCGCGCCCGCGTGCTGGAGGGCAAGCAGCTCACCATAAACGCACGCGCCAACGAGGAAGGACACCTCTACGGCTCGGTCGGGGCGGCTCAGATAGCCGCGGCGCTGGCCGAGGAGGGCATATTCATCCAGCCGGAGAACGTTGACCTGGACGCCCCGCTGCGCCAACTGGACAAATACGACGTCCTCATACGCTTCGCCCAGGAAGTCACGGCCACCATCCACGTCTGGATAGTGCCGATACGCTCGGAAGCTGGCGAAGCGCCCGTGGAAGGCGACCAGGCGGCCTCCCCCCCCGCCGAGCAAGACAGCGAGCAGTCGTAGGCGCCACCGAAGCCGAGAAAAAATTTCTCCCTCGGCGGCGCCCTATCGGTCGGGCGGTCCGCGAGACAACCGACAGTATGCGGGGTATCGGCCCAGTCGGCGCCATCCGCCGTGGTTCCGCACGGCCGGCGTAGTACTTGACGAGCCGGCCCGCTTTCGCTAGGTTCATAGTCGAGTGGTTCGGAAACCAATCTGTCGAGGCCAGGGACGGCAATGACTCAGACGAATTCATCCACCACAGGCGGGGCTTATCAGCCGGCACGGAACTCCGAATCGGACAATCTGCAACGGGTTCCCCCGCAGTCCATCGAGGCCGAGGCGTGTACGCTCGGTTCGATGATTCTCGACTCTCCCTGCATCGACGTGGTCGTGCAGGTAGTCCGCGCCGAACACTTTTACCGCCCCGCCCATCAGCTCATTTTCCAGGCGGTGGTGGACCTGCGCGAGGCGTCCGGGCCGATAGACCTGGTGACCGTCCGCGACGAGCTTGACCGTCGCAAGCAACTGGACAATATCGGCGGCGTGGAGTACCTGGTGGACCTGGTCGAAGGCGTGCCAAGCTCTGCCAATGCCGAATACTACGCCACCATAGTCCGCGACAAGGCCCTCCTGAGGAACCTCATCGTCGCGGCGACCGATATCCTCCGCGAGGCCCACGAGTCCGCCGACGAGCCGGCGGACATCATCGACCGCGCCGAGCACGAGGTCTTTCAGATCGCCTCCCAGCAGATCGGCGACCAGGCGGTAACGCTCAAGAACCTCCTGCATGAGACCTTCGAGACGCTGGAAAAAAACGAAGGGCAGCTCATCACCGGCATCGCCAGCGGCTATCACCGGCTGGACGAGTTGACGGCCGGCTTCCAGGACGGCGAGATGATAATCCTGGCGGCGCGGCCTTCCATGGGCAAGACGAGCTGCCTGCTGAACATCGCCGAGTACATGGGCGTGGTGGACCGGATCCCGGTGGCGTTCTTCTCGCTGGAGATGTCCAAGGAGCAGGTCGCCCAGCGTCTGCTCAGTGCGCACGCTCGGTTCGACATGAAGCGGATGCGCCGCGGGACCATCTCGGCCGAGGACTGGACCGAGCTTCAGACCGCCGCCGGCTCGCTGGAAGAGGCGCCGATATTCATCGACGATTCGGCCATGCTCACCAGTCTCCAGCTCCGCGCCAAGGCGCGGCGGCTCAAGGCCCAGCACGACATCAAGTGCGTCTTCGTGGACTACCTCCAGTTGATGACCTACACCGGCAGGGCCGACAGCCGACAGGAGCAGATCGCCGACATATCCCGCAACATCAAGGCCCTGGCCAGGGAGCTTGAGATTCCCGTCGTATGCGCTGCGCAGCTCAACCGCGGGCCGGCCGACAGGCCCAGCCACCGCCCGCGGATGTCCGACCTGCGAGAGAGCGGCTCCATCGAGCAGGACGCCGATGTCATCATGCTGCTGCACAACGAGGACTACTACCACAAGGGCGAGGAGGGCTACGCCCCCAGCGGCGTGACCGAGCTTATCGTCGAGAAGCAGCGGAACGGGCCTGTGGGCATCGTGCCGCTGGTGTTCAGGCGGGATGTCACCCGCTTCGAGTCGGCCTCGACCGATCACGCCACCGAAGCCGGCGACGGCGGCCCGTTCTGAGCCGGGTCGGCGTTTGCCCGTGTGAGCCCGCATTATTCACGGAGACTGTGACTGTCGTTTCTTCGTGAACCAGCCGGGTTAGGAATGCGGAACTCCGCGTGACGCCGCCAAGAAAAACACAAAAGTCATTGTGAAAGAGGTTTGACATCGCCGCGAGTAATGCGTAATGTCCCGCCGGTAAGATACCAGGAACATCCCGTACCGCCGGCGGAATCGGTCGGAGGGATGTTCAGACCGGGAACCACACGTGAGCAAACCAAAGCGAGCGTTGATCATCCTGGCGGCATGGACGCTGTGGCTGGCCGTTGCGCCGCCGACGGCGGCCCGGGCGCAAAACGCCGAACCCGACCAATACCCCTCAACCATCATCGAGGTCCGCTTCCGCGGGCTTGAGCAGGTTTCCGAGCAGACCGCACGCGCGTATATGCGCACCCGTGTTGGCGACGAGTTCAGCACCGAGACCGCCCGGGGCGACGAACAGCGCCTGCTGAGGAGTGGTCTGTTCAGCAGCGTCGCCATCACCAGGACGCAGACCACCGAGGGGATAATCGTCGAATTCACCGTGCAGGAACGCCCGCTGGTGGAATCGCTGCGGTTCGAGGGGAATGAGGCATTCTCCGACGCGGACCTTATGAAGGAGCTGCCCTTCGGCGTCCGAAGTCCCCTGAACGTCCCCGAGGTAGAGTCGGGTAGGCAGGCGATCGTCTCCAAGTACCAGGACGAGGGCTACGCCCATGCCGAGGTGGAAGTTGACAGAGAGCAACTGCAGCGCGGTCACGTCGTGTACCGCATAGTCGAAGGCCCGCAAATCCGCATCCGTCGCCTACAGTTCGAGGGCAATGAGCACTTCAGCAACTGGCGGCTCAGCCGCCAGACCGACTCGGCCAGGAGGTTCTGGCCCTTCGTGCAGGGCTTTTTGGACCTCGAGCAGGTGCAACAGGACCTGACGACCATCCGCGACCTGTACGTCGCCGAGGGCTTCCTCGACGCCGAGACGGACTATCTGCTGGAATACTCGCCGGACAAAAAGAGCGCGCGGCTGACCTTCGTTATTGACGAAGGCCCCCGATATCGGGTCAACCGGATCGCCTTCCGGGGCAACACGGTCTTCAGCGATGAAGAGCTTGCCCGGAGACTCAACCTCGGCCGCGGCGAGTTCTATGTCGCCGACACCCTGCGGCACGACCTGACGGAACTGGAAGAGACCTACGGGCAATTGGGCTTCATAGACGCCGCCGTCAGTGAACAGCGTCTGTACCTGGACCCCACCGCCCCCCTGCCGGACTGGGCCGAAGAACTCCCCGACGAAGAGGTAGCCCTGGTTGACGTGGTCTTCGAGGTAAACGAAGACGACCAGTACCGCGTCGGTCGGATAGACATTCGCGGCAACGACATCACCCAGGAGCGGGTCATCCGTCGTGAGTTGCGGTTCTTCCCGGAGCAGCTTTTCAACACCGTGGCCGTTCAGGAGTCGCGCCGGCAGTTGGAGGAGACCTGGCTTTTCGAGGATGTGGCCATCACGCCGGTCGAAAGCGATGAGCCCGGTGTCCGCGACGCCCTTGTGCAGATAAGCGAGGGGCGGACCGCCGAGTTCCTCGTCGGTGTCGGGGTCAGCACCGATATGGGGCTGATGGGGACCATTTCGCTTACCGAACGAAACTTCGACATCCTGAACTGGCCGACCTCTTGGGAAGAACTGGTCAGCGGCCGGGCCTGGAGAGGCGCCGGGCAGACCTTCCGCATGGTGGCCGAGCCGGGCACCGAACTGAGCCGCTACCACTTGGAGTGGTCCGATCCTCACCTGTTCGACAGCCAGTATTCACTGACCACACGGGCGTTCCTGTACGACCGAAGGCGGGATCACTACGATGAGGGACGCGTCGGCGGCGCCATAAGGGTTGGACGGCTGTTCGACAATCGCTGGCACGGTGAGATATCGGCCCGGGCGGAGAGAGTCGAGCTGAGCAATCTCGACGCCCGTATGCCGCCGGACATACGGGATTTGAGGGGTACTACGAGTTTGCTGGGAATCGAGGGCGCTCTGGTCCGCGATCGCAGGGACAGCCGATTGACGCCTACCGAAGGTGACCGCATCCGCATGAGCTATGAGCAGGTCATGGGTGATTTCACTTTCGGAAAGGTCACCGGTGAGTACCGGCGCTACTGGCCGGTTTACGTTGACGCCATGGATCGCACGCATGTGTTGGCCACCCGCATCAGCGCCGGATATATCGTGGGCGATGCGCCGGCCTTCGAGCGGTTCTTCGGCGGCGGGACCGGCTCCATACGCGGGTTCAGCCACCGCGGCGTGGGACCGCATTCAGGACCGCCCTACCGGAAGACGCCGATAGGCGGAGATTTCGAATTCTTTGCCGGGGCGGAGTATATCTTCCCGATTGTCGATGAGCAGCTCCGGGGCGTAATCTTCCTCGACACCGGAACCGTCGAGAAGGATTTTGAGATTACCACCTACCGGGCGTCCGTCGGTGCAGGCATAAGATGGGTCGTCCCCCTGCTGGGGCCGGTGCCTATGAGTATCGACTTCGGGTTCCCCATCAACAAACACGCCGACGACGACACTCAAGTCTTCAGCTTTACGTTCGGCTGGACGCTTTGACGACCGGAACTGGAACCTTTTGCGCACATTCGGCCTTTCACGTTGAAGCTTGTCCTCAGACGGTGGTAAACTCACCCCATACCCGGCAGCAGCCGGGCGTATATGTTTCGGATGCCGTCAAGAACCCTAACGCGGAAAGGAAATGCCATGAAACGTCGTAACGCAGTCATCATCGCCGTATCCGTCACAATCTGCGCGGCCGTGCTTCTGCCGCACGCGTTCGGCCAGAACAACCAGGGCGCACCGCCAACCAGGGTCGCCGTCTGCGACGTGGTGCACATCTTCGGCGAGTACGAGAAGGCCCAGAACATCATCGCTGAGCTCGAGGCCAAGCGCCAGAGCATCGAGCGGGAGAACAACCAGAGGCAGCAGCAGATGGCCAACCTGCAGGCCGAACTGGAGAGTTACCGCCCCGGCAGCGAACAGTTCGCCAAGACTCGCGACCAGATAGAGCGGCTGGCGATAGAGCACCAGGCCTGGCTGGAATACCAGCGCGCCATCACCATGCGCAAACACCACCAGAGGACCCGTGACATCTACGACGAGATCCTCAAAAAAGTCCGCCAGGTCGCCGAACACAGCGGCTACGACCTCGTCCTGTTCCGCTCGCAGGAGGCGGTCATGCCGACGCAATCCACCAGCGAGCTTCTGGAGGAAATCGAGCGGCGACAGGTACTCTATGCCAGCCCGCGGATCGATATAACAGATGTGGTCCTCGACGGGTTGAACGCCGGCTACGAGGCCGCCAGGGACCGCTGAACGGTCGTTTGAGCCGAATATTAAAAACAGAACTCCAGCCACAGAACGAGGCAAGAATCATGCCGATTTGGCCGTTGAAAGCCGGTGAAATAGCCGAACTGATCGATGGAACAGTCGAAGGCGACGCCTCGGTCAGCGTAACAGACCTTGTCGGCATAGCCGAGGCCGGACCGGAGCATCTGACCTTCGCGGCCGACGCCCGACGGGCTAAGTCGCTGGAGCAGTCACAGGCCGGCGCGGCGATAGTGGCCGAGGAGCCGAAAGAGTCGGAGAAGACGCTGATTCGCGTCGATGATGTACAAGGGGCCTTGGTGAAGCTCCTGGCCGCAATCGCCCCGCCGGAAGACGTGCCGGCCGAGGGTGTGGACCCTGCCGCCTCGGTATCCCCGGAAGCCGAGGTCGCCGCGGACGCCCGCATAGGCCCGGGCGTGGTGGTATCCGCGGGAGCGACCGTCGCGGCGCGGGCAGTGCTTTGCGCCGGTGCCCTTGTAGGCCCGAAGGCCCGTATCGGCGAGAATACACGACTGGCCGAGGGCGTTGTGATCGGCGGCCGCTGCGTCGTCGGCAATCGCGTAAGGATAGGCCCCAACAGCGTTATCGGCTCGGACGGCTTCGGCTATTACATGGTAAACGGCGCCCATCACCTTGTGCCGCACGCCGGGAACGTGGTAATCGAGGACGACGTGGAGATCGGCGCATGCACCTGCGTGGACCGAGCCAAATTCGGCTCCACTCGTATCGGCGCCGGGACCAAGATAGACAATCTTGTGCAGATCGCCCATAACGTGCGGATTGGCCGCGGATGTCTGCTCACCGGGCAGGTAGGCCTTGCCGGAAGCGCCCAATTGGGCGATTATGTGGTGCTGGGCGGTAACGCCGGCGTGCGGGACAACGTCTCGCTTGGAGACGGCGTTCAGTGTGCCGCGTACTCGGCCGTCGCCGCCGACGTGCCGGCCGGCGAGAAGGTCGCCGGCATACCCGCCGGCCCGGCCCGCGAGCAGATACGCATCGTGACCGCCCAGGCGAAGCTGCCCGAGCTTATGAAGCGCCTCCGGGAACTGGAGGCGAAGGTCCGGACACTTGAATCGTCAGAAGACCATTAAGAAAGAGGCCTCCGTCGAAGGACGCGGGCTTTTCAGCGGCGAACGGGTGCGGCTGCGTTTCAAGCCGGCCGACGTCGGCACCGGTGTGGTGTTCGTTCGCGGAGACCTGGCGGAGCCGGTGCGCATCAGGACCTCTCCGGACCATGTCGCCAAGCGGTCGCGCCGTACCTCGCTGATGAACGGTTCGGTAACCGTCGAAACGGTCGAGCACGTCCTCTCGGCCGCCGCCGGGCTTGGTGTGGACAACCTGGCCGTTGAGATCAACGCCGCCGAGACGCCCTCGACCGACGGCTCCCCGAACCCCTTCGTAGAGGCATTGCAGGAGGCCGGGATAGTCGAGCAGAATGCGGAACGGTCCCCTTTTGTGATTACCGAGCCGGTGCACGTCAACCAGGACGACGCGATGCTGGCCGCCCTGCCGGGACCTTCCGACGCCCTTGATATCCTCTTCGACCTCGACTACGAGGATATGCCCGCCATAGGCCGGCAGGTACTCAGCTTCCGGCTCGGCAGAGACGACTACGCAGCCGAGCTGGCTCCGGCTCGCACCTTCTGCCTGGAGATGGAGGCGCGGGCCTTGGCGGCCCGCGGCAAGGCGACGCACCTCAGCCCCACTGAGGTGCTGGTAATCGGCGACAACGGGCCGATCCAGAACGAATGGCGCCGCCCCGACGAGGCGGTCCGTCATAAGATATGCGACCTGATCGGCGACCTGGCGCTTCTGGGCCGACCGCTTTGTGGGCGTATAGTCGCCTACAAGAGCGGTCACGAACTGAACCGCCTTCTGGTGGCGAAGCTTGCCGAACAGATAAGCCGCCGAGCCGACGGCAAAGAGCCGGCACGGAACATCGAAATGAGCGCGCGGAAGATTATGCGCCTGCTTCCGCACCGCTATCCGTTCCTGATGGTCGACCGCGTGGTCGAGCTCCAGGGGGACGCCCGTGCCGTCGGAATCAAGAACGTCACCATCAACGAACCGTATTTCCAGGGCCACTACCCCGGCCAGCCGATCATGCCGGGGGTGATGATTCTGGAGGCGATGGCCCAGCTTTCGGGCGTGCTGCTCAGCCAGCGGCTCGAGCACACCGGAAAGGTTGCCGTGCTGCTGAGCATGGACCGGGTAAAAATGCGCCGACCCGTCCGCCCCGGAGATCAGTTAATACTGGAGGCGGAGGCCCTTCACGTAAGAAGCCGCACGGGCCATTGCCGCTGTCGCGCCCGCGTAGGGGCTGACATCGCGGCCGAGGCCGAAATCAAGTTCATGCTGGTTGACTCCGAGCCGGTCTGAGCCGGCGGAAAGGCAAGAACAACCGAGATGCCGGAGATTTCTCCACACGCTATCATAGAATCAGGGGCAACGCTCGCCCATGACGTGCGGGTCGGACCTTTCACGTATGTCGGCCCGGAAGTGAGCATCGGCGCCGGATGCATCATCGAGAACAACGTCACCCTCACCGGGCGCACCACACTGGACGAGGGCAATCACGTATTCCCACTGGCGGTCATCGGCGAAAGCACCGAGGGAGATTCGTCGTCGGGCGAGTGCATTATTGGAGCGGCAAACACGCTCCGCGAGCACGTCACCATCTACGCCGGCAACAAGCAACCGACGCGAATCGGCGACGACAACCTGCTGATGATAGACTCACAAATAGGCCCCGGCGCCGTCGTCGGCAATCACTGTATATTCGCCAACTATACCCATGTCCGCGAGCGAGCCAGAATCGAGGACTATGTCAGAACCAGCGGTTTCTGCCTGGTGGATTCCGACGTTACAGTCGGCGAATACACCTTCAGCGCCGGATACGTCATCGTGGACCGGGACGCCCCGCCGTACGCCATCATCCAGGGCTCGCCCTATCGCGTCCGCGGCGTCAACACGCACAACCTTCGCCGCTGCGGCTTCGGCGAAGACGATATACGGTCGCTCAAAGACGTATTCCGCGAGATTTATAACGGACACAGCCCGGAGCCAAACATCAAGGCACTCGATCACCTTCGGACGGCGCAGTGTGCCAACGCCGGCGTCCGTCGGCTGGTAGAGTTTATTCGTTCGCATCCCAACACGGGAGTGGAGCACGATGGCTGACGTGGAGGTGCTTCGTGAGGTGGCGCCGTCGGCCCAGGTCGCACCGGGCGCCCGGATAGGCCCCTACTGCACCGTCGGCCCGAACGTGACCATAGGCCCGGACACCGTCCTGAGCCGCCGCATCTCAGTAACCGGCAACACGACCATCGGCTCCGGCAACTACTTCGCCGAGGGCTGCGTGCTCGGGCAGCCCCCCCAGGACCTGAAGTACCAGGGCGGGCGGACTATGCTGATTATCGGCCACCGCAACCGATTCGGCATCGGGGTGACCGCTCACATCGGCACAGAGGTAGGCGGACAGCTAACCCGTATCGGAGACGACAATGTGCTGGACGACGGCTGCCATATCGCTCACGACTGCTACGTGGACGACCGCGCGCACCTCGGCCGAGGGGTGCTGCTTGCCGGCCACATCCGGGTGCAGACCGGAGCGGTAATAGACGAACTTGCCGGAGCACACCACTTCACCACGCTGGGCCGCTTCTGTCGGGTGGGTCCGCACACGCCGGTAAGACGCGATGTTCCCCCCTTTACCGATTTCCGCTGGCCTTGCCGGGGCGCCGGACCGACGGTCGTTGGGATCCATGAGGAGGGCATCCGCGCGGCGGGACTGTCCCAGGCCGACGAAGTGGAACTCAGACGCACGCTGCACGAGCTGTTCGAGGATGAATCGGCCCTTCAGACAAAGATCGAGACGCTGCTGAACATGGGGGTGGAGGGCGAAGCGGCCGACTTGTGTGAATTCTGCCAGAGATCCCTGCGGGGGGTCTTCGGGCGATGGCGGGAGATTTACCGCGGGAAAACACCCCCCGAAGCCCCTCGCCACCTGCCGCCGGAGAGACGCCCTGAGATACGGAGGCCCCTGCCATGAGCTTTCGCGTTGCCGTTGTCGGTGTCGGCCGCATGGGCAAGCTGCACGCCCGTGTCCTGAGCGAGTTGTCCGAAACCGAACTGTCCTGCGTGGTGGACCAGAACGAGGCGACCGCCAGGTCGGTCGCCAAACAGCGCGGTTGTGAGTATTTTACCGACGTCCGCGACGCGGTGGAGCATGCCGACGCCGCTATAGTATCCGTGCCTACGGTCTCTCACGTAGAGGCGGCTCGACCTTTCGTGGCCGCGGGCAAGCCGGTGCTCATCGAGAAGCCCTACACAAACCACGTAGCCGAAGGCGAGGAGCTTATAGACCTCGCCAAACGCAGCGGCGCAAGCGTGCAGGTCGGGCACACCGAGCGGTTCAACCCGGCCGTGACGGCCATGCAGAAATACGCCATAAGCCCCAAGTTCATCGAGGCCCATCGCATAAGCCCGTTCACCTTTCGCTCGGCCGACGTGGGCGTTGTGTTGGACATGATGATCCACGACATCGACCTCGTGCTGATGCTTGCCGGCGGGGAGGTGACGCAACTCCACGCCGTCGGTATCAACGTCATCGGCGCCCACGAGGACATCTGCAACGCACGGCTGCTCTTCGACAACGGATGCGTCGCCAACGTCACCGCAAGCCGGCTGGCCATCAAGACCGAACGGAAGATGAGGATATTCTCCGAGAAGGAGTATCTCTCGGTGGACTACGCCAAGAAGGTCGGCGTGGTCATCAAGAAGAGCCAGAACCTGGACCTTATCCAGATGGCCCGCGACCTGGACGTTGACGACCTCGCCGAGCTTGCCGGCAGCGTGGACTACACCAAGCTGCTGAAGGTCGAGGAGCTGGTGGTGGACGACTCCACCGAGCCGCTGCGCAGACAGGCCGAGGCGTTCCGCGAGACCGTGGTCAACGGCGCCCCGCCGGTGGTATCAGCGACCGACGGGTTGGCGGCCATTCGGGTAGCCAACGAGGTCGTGGACCACATACACCAATGGAGATGGGACGGCGAAAGTTCCGCCCGCCGAGGCCTGGACGTTATCCGGCGCGATTGACCGGCGTCACCCGCCGACGCCGAAGCGATCGACCGCCTCATCAACCGCCGTTTCTATAAAATCCTCGGAATGGGCGATGGTGGCCTCTCCGAGGAGATTGTCCATATATTCCTGCGTCAGGCGCTCGTAGCGGCTTTGCATTAGTGTTTCCCGTATCTCCTCCTGCGCCTGCTGGAACTGCACGACATCGCCCGGCTCCACGCGATGCGCCCTGACTATGTAGAAGCCGTCATCGGTCTCTATGATGTCGCTGACCTCGCCCTGGGCAAGCTCGAACGCCGCCTGTTCGACCTCCTCCAGTCGGAAGCTGCCCTCCGGCATGAGCGGCCAGATACCGTCCCGGTCGGCGCGGACGCCCTCGGAGTACTCGTTCACGACCTCGGCGAAGTCCCGCCCCTGCCGCAGTTGCTCGGCCGCCTCTTCTATGCGTTGCCGCGCCTTGTCCCTTGCCGCCGACAACTCCAGCGACGTCGGTGCGCCGTTCGGTTCGTCGGGCACGTACGCATCGGCCGGGGCCGCGATGATCTGCATCTGAACCCGCTTAGGGGTGGAGAACTCGTCGATGTTCTCCTGATAGTAGTCCCACAGCTCCCGCCGAGTGACGCTGACTTCGGGCGTGAATCTGGACCGCAGGTACAATTGCACCATCAACTGCTCGCGCTGGGCGTCGAGAAACTCCTGAAAAGTCAGTCCCTCTTCCCGCAGTCGGTTCTGAAGCTCCGTCCGGCTCCCGCCGGCCGAGGCGATCATCGCCCTGCGGATGCGCTCCATCTCGGCATCGACGATCCTCTCCTGGTCCTCGGTCATCCGGCGGCGTGCTTCGGTCGCCAGCAGCGCCTGGCCTATCTGGAAACGGGTCTCGTCGAGGATGATCTCCGCCGCCCTGTGACGGAACGCCGGCTCAGGGGCCGATGCCGCCTCCGTCAGCGGCCGGTGCGCCCCCCGCAGCACGTCGTCAACGCTGATGAGCCGCCCGTTTACCTGGATCGTCGAGCTTCCAACCACCTCCGGCTCGCCGACGATTTCCGGCTCCGGACGCTCACGGACCTGCGGCTCATCGGGTGGCTCAGTCACCGGTTCTTCCGGCTCATCCGTAGGCGCCGGCCGCTCGGGGTCGGGACGGTCCGGTTCTTCCGTCGGCTCTCGTACCGGCTGCTCAGGCCGTCGCTGGACGAATTCCTCCTGCTCCACCGGCGAGCTTACCGGCACGGACGGGTCTTCAGGCCCTTCGGCCCATGGCGCGCTGAGCCAGCCGCAACCGCCCAGAACAATGGACCCAACGCAAATCAGTATTGCCCGGCTGTATTTCATCGGCCGTCTCCCACGTTCGGGGCGCATTATACTGCGCCCGCCGGCCGGGACAACCGGCTTACTCGTCGCGGCCCTGGAAGAGGATGGGCTGAGGCCAGGATATCTCCCGCTCGCCGTCAACCGTGGTTATCGCGTAGATCACGTGCAGCCCCGGAGACAGCCCCCGCAGGCGGACGATATACGGGTTGTCCCTGTGGCGATTCAGCACCTCAAGCTTTTCCAGACCCGCGTAGTACTCGACGGTGACATCGTCTCCAATCGGCCCGGCGGCCAGCAGTTCAAACGGCTCGTCGGCGGCCATGAAGTGTATTTCTCGCCCCTCTGGGCGGGGGCCGGCGAAGCCCTCATTTCCGTCGAACCTCGGGAAGTGGATCACCGTCCTCGGCCATTGTGCCACGAACGACTGCCATAGCCGGGCCGTGAACTCATCCGGCAGCCAGGAGGCGTTCCCGCGCCTCTGCTGCTCGTCGACCTCGGCGAAGGGCACGACTTCCGGCCAGTTTCCGTCCCATGTGTCGTGCAGGCCTAGAAAGCCGTCCGATTCGTCCAGTTGCCCAAGCCGCACAGGGCCGGCGGAGGCATCCGCATCCTCGGGAACACGCATCTCTATCAGCCGCAGGAAGTACGGCACGACAATCTGATCGGTCCGAGACCACCTATGCTCGACCCACCACATCGGCGCCTGCGCCCAGAGCGCGCCCTTGCGGCGGAGTTCCGAATCCCGCCGCTGCACATCGTCGAGGTGTCCGCCGTCCCGGGAACCGATTACGTGCAGGTGCGGAACTGCCAGGACATCCTCGCGGTCGGTGTCCGCGCCGGCCATGCCTATTATCGAAGGCGCGGAGGCGACAGTCTTCTCCGGCATCAGCCGCGCCGCCCGCGCCGACATGCCCCCGGCGAAAGACGCCCCAGTGACCACAAACGGAAGGTTCGGCAGGTTCTCGGCACCGGTCTTTTCGGCAAGCTGACGGATGATGGACTCGTAGTCATCCGGTCCGAACACGCCGCCGACACGCGCGATTTTGTTGTGAGCCAGGATGTGATACCAGGACCTGAGGTCGTCTATCTCCATTACGCCGTCCCACTCATCCATCTCGCTGGGCTTGCGGCGCCCGTCCGGTCCACTGTCCCAGCGCATCATGCGACGACCTGTGTGCATGACCTCCTTAGAGCCGGCGGAGTAGTACAGCGCCCGGATATCCTCGAACGCCAGCGACTTCGGCTTGAGTATGAAGGCGCATTCGGCCGCTTCGCCCCGCCGGCCGTCGGCCTGAATCAGGTACATCCGCCAGGCCTCCATCTCCGGACAATACTCCCGGTAAAGCTCCTCGGTAATCGCGTCCGGCTCGGCCGGTTCCTCCACAAACGAGATGTTGTCGAACACCGCCGAGGTCATCCGCTCCGGATCGCCGGAGGTGATCAGCAGTCCGACGCTGACTTCCCGGGCCATCAGCGTGAAGCAATAGTCCTCGGCGACCTCCCGCCAGTTCTCGCCGTCGGTGCTGATATACAGCCGGTACACCGGATACTCCCTCACCACGCGCAGCCAGTGGCCGGCCGGCTCGGTCATATCCTCCAGCAGCCCGTGGCGGTATGTGCGGTTGGCGCCGTGGGCGGTGGAACGCGCAGCGCCGTGGCGGTAGTACCACTGCACACACTGGAACTGGTCGTACACCGCGTAGCGAAGCAGCAGCGTGCGGTCGTACGCCCCGGTCCCGGTGCGCACCGACAGGCCGTATCGGGGATACGGGCCTTCTTCCGCCGGCTCGGCGATACGGGCGGTGAAGGTGAAGTTAAGCGCATCGGTGGTGATGTATGCGAAGCCGCCGCCGACCTCCTCGTGCGGCAGCGCCCCCCTGCCCCGGCCGCTGAGGATGTATCGGTCGTCGTCCCACCGGCCTACGGGTTCGTCGGTCTCATCGTCCAGTAGTTCGGCGGTAAGTTCAACCTGCCCGGCGACCGCGCAACCCGCCGCCACCAGGGCCACAAGCAGCAGCGCCCCAAAACGGACTTCCAGATTCAAAGACTGAACCATATCGCTGTCCTTTCCTGATATGACCTGCGCTGAGGCCCTCCGGCGTCCGAAGGGCCTGCACAACTTCAATAGCCGAGCCGACAAGAGGTTTCGGAATCGTTTCGCGAAGGTCCGCCCCGATTGCCCTCACGAGACACCGGCGCCGGCCGTAACGCCGGCGAGCCGGTGCAGCAGCACCCGCACCAGCGTCGGCATCTCGCGGTAGTCAGGCGGCAGTCGCCAGTGGACGGTCTTGTCATCCGGCAGACGGGCCGTGCCCGGAGCATCGGCGAACAGCGGCTGGACCGCGGACATGTCATCCACGGCGAAGACCAGGTCCGGACCGGTGCGGATTATGCTTCGGACGCCAAGCTCGGCGGCCCTTACGCGGACCTCGGCAAGGTCCAGCAGAGTCTGTACCACCTCGGTCACAGGCCCGTAGGCGTCGCGAAGGTCCGCGGACAGTTGACGGACCTGTTCGGCGTCGTGGCAGCCGGCCAGCCGGCGGTACAGCTCCATCCGTTGCCTGTCCGAGGGCACATATGACCGCGGAATATACGCGTCCACGCCCAGTTCGACGTGCGTCTCGGCCCGCGGCGGTTCGGGTTTGCCCTGAAGCTCACGCACCGACTGCTCAAGCAGCCGGCAGTACATCTCGTAGCCCACCGTTGCGATATGCCCGCTCTGCTCGGGACCGAGGATATTGCCCGCGCCGCGTATCTCCAGGTCTCGCATCGCAATCTGGAACCCGGCGCCGAGGTCGGAAAACTCCTCAACCGCCTTGAGCCGTCGAGCCGCCACCGGCGAGACAGGCCGGTCCTCCGGCAGCAGCAGGTAGCAATAGGCCTTGTGTTTGTAGCGCCCGATACGGCCACGAAGCTGATGCAGCTCGGCCAGGCCGAAGCGGTCGGCGTTGTGGATTATCATGGTGTTGGCCGAGGGTATATCCAGGCCCGACTCGATGATGGTCGTGCAGACCAGCACGTCGATTTCACCGCGGATGAACCGCAGCATCGCCTTCTCGAGCGCACGCTCCGGCATCTGGCCGTGAGCGACCGCCACACGGGCGTCCGGCGCCAGCGAACGGACGCGATCGGCCAGCGGCTCGATGTCCAGCACGCGATTGTGCACGAAAAACACCTGCCCCCCGCGGTTAAGCTCGTGGTGTACGGCCTGGCGGATAAGCTCGTCGTCGTTGTGGCATATCCGCGTCCGAATCGCGCGGCGGTCCAGCGGGGGTGTGCTCAGCGAGCTGATGTCACGCAGTCCCAGAAGCGCCATGTGCATTGTCCGCGGTATGGGCGTGGCGGTCATGGTCAGAACGTCAACGCTGGTGCGCATGCGTTTGAGGTGTTCCTTGTGCGTAACGCCGAATCGCTGTTCCTCATCCACCACCACCAGCCCCAGGTCGGCGAAGTTGACGTCGGCGCTGAGCAGCCGGTGGGTTCCGATAATCACGTCCACCTTCCCCTCGGCCAGCCGTTTCAGGATACGGTTCTGCTGCCGCTGCGAGCGGAAGCGGCTGAGCATCTCGACCTCGAACGGGTAGTCGGCCATCCTCTCGGTGAACGTGCGATAGTGCTGGTCGGCCAGCACGGTCGTGGGGACCAGCACGGCCGTCTGCCTGCCCGACTCGGCCACCTTGAACGCCGCCCGCATCGCCAGTTCGGTCTTGCCGTAGCCGACGTCGCCGCACAGCAGCCGGTCCATCGGCCGGGCCTCAGCCATGTCCTGGTCTATCTGTCGGCTCGCTGTGAGCTGGTCCTCGGTCTCGGTGTAGATGAACTCCTGCCGGAACCGTCGCTGCCAGTCGGTATCGCCCGGGTAGCTGACGCCGGGCATCGCGTTTCGCACCGCCTGGATGCGAAGCATCTCGGCGGCCAGGTCCTTCACCGCCTCCTTTACGCGCTGCTTCTGCTTTGACCAGGTCGCCGAACCCAGCTTGCTCAAGCCGGGCCGCTTGCCCTTTGAGCCGATGTACTTCTGGACCAGGTTGATTCGGCTGGCGGGCACGTGAAGAACCGCGTTGTCGGCGAACCTCAGGCGAAGGAACTCCTCGCTCCCGCCTTCGGATTCCAGTCGGCGAAGCCCCTCGAACCTTGCGATGCCGTGGGCGACGTGGACGACGTAGTCGCCCTCGGTCAGATCCAGCAGCGACTCGACGGGCCTGCCCGCCCTGACCCGGCGGATGCGGCGGACCTTCGCGTAGCGGTGGAATATCTCGTGGTGCCCGACGGCGACCAGACGCTCTTCGGGCCAGTGAAAGCCGGTGTGCAGGTGTCCCAGTGCCGTCCGCGCGCGCTCCGCAAGGCCCGGCTGCTGAGCATCGACAAGCTCAGCAAATCTTTTCCGCTCGGCCGCGTTCTCGCAGAAGACCCAAACCTCCGCCGCCTCTGACAGGTCGGCAAGCTCCTTCAGCGCCTCCGGCGTATTGGCGCTGAGCCGCTGGAGGGACCGTATGCCGAAGTCGATTACATCGTCGTCGGCCGGGGCGAACGTCCGCATCTCGACGCCGGCGAACTCGCCCAGCCGGGCGAAGACCTCACTCGGCTCCACCAGGGCGGCGCCGGCGTCTTCCATGTCGTCACGGACTCGACGGTACATCTCCTCGGCAAGCGTGGAGACCTCCTCCGGGTCGATGGTGCAGATGATTGTCTCCGGCGGCAGGTAGTCCGCCAGAAGCGCATCGTCTTCGAATCCGCCGCGGCGCCGGGCGAGCAGCTCGTATTCGTCGGCCTCGATGGTGCTTCGCTGCGTGTCCAGGTCGAACAGCCGGACCGATTCCACGGTGTCGCCGAAAAACTCCACCCTCACGGCCTGCGTCGCCCCGGGCGGGAAGACGTCCACTATGCCGCCTCGCCTGGCGAAGTCACCCTGCTGCTCAACCTGTTCGACCTGCTCATAGCCGGCATCCACCAGCCGGCTCATAAGCTCATCCGGGCTGAGTTCCGCACCCGGCCTCAGCGTCAGCCGCCCCGCCGCAAGCGCCTCCGGAGATGGAACCCGCTGTAGAAGCGCCATCACCGGAGCGACTATCACATCCGCCGGCTCATCGCGCCGCGACACATCCTGGGCGAGCAGATTGCATATCCTCAGTCGCTCGCCGACTATCTCATCGTTGACGTACCCGCCGTCGTCCACCTCCCACGCCGGCATCAACTGGGCCGCCATGCCGGTGAGGACCTCCACATCGTCGGACAGGTCGTCGGCGTCGTCGGGGTGTCGGGCGATCAGCAGCACCGGCGCCGACTTGATCCGCCCCAGTGCGGCCGCCAGCATCGGCGCGGCGGAACCCCACACGCCGCCGATGCGCGCGACCCCGCCCGGCGCCAGCCGCTCGGCCGCAGCTTGTAGCTTCTCGTTGTTAAGCGCCTTTTCGAGCATACCTGTCCGCTAACGCGAATCAGTAGTCGGCCTGGCGGCTGTATTCAGCCCGGATGCACGCACGCTGACGCGGATGGGAAGCAAACCGCCTCCAACAGCCAGGCCGGCCCCATCCCGCTATTGCCGGCCGCTGTGACCGGTCCGGATAAACTTCTAATGGCATTATCACCCGCGTTCATCCCTGCTCGGTGTTCGGCGACGGCCGCCACAAGCGCGCAGCAGAAAGCCCGACCGGTCCGCGAAAACCGCCCGTGCGTCCGCCTGTTCCATGTCAGCCGGTGCTTTTCGATACCCGACATCATAGCACCGCGCATCGCCAAAGCCCAGGCCGGCGAGTACGTTTGGCATTCGAATTGCTCGGCCGGGACGGTTTGCTTCCCGGCCCGCTTGCCGGAACCGGCGTATCCAGAGCAGTCGGCCCTTGGGATATCACCTGAGATGCCGACGCCAAAGAGCACGGATAAGTCAGAGCCACAACGGATTGACTCCGCGACACCGAAGGGTTCAAATGCCCCCGCTTATGAGCCAACAGCCCCGACACCTGCGTCTGGCCGCCCTTATCAGCGGCGGCGGCCGGACCGTTCTGAATCTTCTGGACCACATCGAGCGAGGCAAGCTCGACGCGGAATTCGTCTCGGCAATCGCCTCCCGGCAGTGCTCCGGCGTCGAACGGCTGCGACGGCGCGGTCTGGAGGTCGGGATCGTGCCCTATCGCGAGATGTCCGATGTCGAAACCTATTCCGCGGCAATCAACGAAATGCTGGATTCCGCCCGGCCGGACCTGGTCGTGATGGGCGGCTTCTTGAGCTTCTGGCATATCCCGCCGCGCTATATCGGCCGGGGCATGAACATCCACCCCGCACTTCTACCGTCTTTCGGTGGCAAGGGGCTGTACGGTGAGCGGGTGCATAAGGCCGTCCTGGCGGCGGGCTGCAAGGTCTCGGGCTGTACCGTGCATTTCGTCTCCAACGAATACGATGCCGGGCCGATTATCGTCCAGCGATGCGTGCCGGTCCTGGAAGGCGACACGCCGGAGACGCTGGCCGAGCGTGTATTCGAGCAGGAGTGCGAGGCCTACCCCGAGGCCATCCGCCTGTTCGCACAGGACCGGCTGCGAATCGAGGGCAACGTGGTCCAAATCCTGGGTCAAGACCCCCGGTTGGAGCGGGGCTGAACCGGAGCGGCCGCATCCGCCGCTCTGGCCGATTCCCACAGTCCGGCTGGCGGCTGCCGTCCGGCAAATCCGAAGGCCGGCAAAATCGGCAAAAAAGTCGCTTCGTAAGCCCCTGTGACGGGTTTATGATATTAGCGGATGAAAGCCGATTCTTCCCCGGGGCCGAGAAAGGAATCCGGCGATGACTACGATGCCCCGCTATCGCGGCGTGGAACAGATCCTGCAACGGCTGGATGCGGTTCGTGCCCGCCGCGCAGGCATGGAGTTCATCAAGGGCATTCTGCAGCTTGCGGTGGTCGTGGCGCTGACCCTGCTGGCGGCCGGCGTGCTGCTGGGCTATTGGCCGGACCAACCGCCCGGTGCGCTTCGCGTGGTGCTGCTGACAGTCAGCATTGTCCTGTGGGCGGCGGCGGCAGCGGGGCTTCTCTGGCGGATGCGGACCTGGTGGCAGAAGCCGGAGCAGCTCGCCCGCGCCGTCGAGCAGGCGCTGCCGGAGGCGGGCAACGACCTCATCAACGCCCTGCTGCTAAGTGAGGATGACCAGCAGACCAGCCCTGAACTGGTCCAGCGGGCCATCGACGAATCGGCCGAGCACATGGGCCAGCTCGACATCCGCCGCAGCGTGCGCCTCTCGGAGGCCAGGTCTTCGGCCACGGCCGCGGGCATCGCACTGCTGGCGTTGCTGGCGATGGCCGTATTCCAGCCCGGACCTTTCGGACGCGGACTGGCCGCGATGTTCTCGCCCACCGAATACGTCCGTCCGGCCAACACCATCGAGCTTGTCGGCGAGATAACGCCCGGCGACACTACCGTATTCGCGGGAGAAAGAGTCACGGTCTCGGCGCGTGTCCGCAACGACGCCCGGCGGGAGCTTGACGCCCAGGTTATCATCGAAGGTCGCGAGCCGCGCGACATGCTCGCCGGGCGCGCCCACACACAGTTCAGCGGCCCGCTCGGACCGCTCGGTGAGGACATCAGATACGCCGTCCGCATAGGCGACTCGCGCTGGCCTACAGACAAGCCCTACTACGCCATCAGGGTCGTTCAGCGTGTGGATGTTGTCGGCCTGGACATCCACTACGATTATCCGAGCTATACCGGCATGGAGCCGCGGACCGTCCGCAACGCCGACGGAAACGTCGAGGCGCCGGTGGGCACGACGGTGACGGTTACCGTTCGGCTGTCCGAGCCGGTCCCGGCGGCGCTTATCAACCTTCCCGACGACGCCGGACGCGCGATGCGGAGGTCGTCCGAGGGCGACAGTTTCTCGGCGAACTTCACCGTCGAGCACGACGGCAGCTACCGAATCATGCTCACCGACGGAAGCGGAACCGTACTGAACCGCCTGCCGGATACCTCCGTCGCGAACGCCGCGGCCGGCGCCGGGGACGGTTACCGCATCCGGGCCATACCGGACAATCCGCCGCGGGTCACCTTCGTATCTCCGGGGCGCGATGTGCTGCTGGCGCCGAACGGCGAACTGAAGATGTCCATCCGCGCCACCGACGACCACGGCCTGACGCGGCTTACGCTGCACGCCGGCCGGGAGTCCGAGGCGCCCAGGCAGGTGCGTTCGTGGAGCTTTGAGGGAACCACCCGTGAGACCGTCGAACACACCTTCACGCTGGATGAGCGGTTCGCCGAGGGCGACGTGGTGGAGTACTTCGCCGAGGCAACGGACAACCGCGAGATAAACCTTCTCTCGGCCGGCCCGCAGACCGGTCGCAGCGGGACCTTCAAGATAACCGTCCGCGACCCGGGCATCCTCGCGGACGCCAGGAGCGAGAAGTTCGAACAGTTGTACCGCCGCCTGTCCGAGATCCTGCGCATGCAGCAGCACCATCGCGTCAAATGCGAAATAGCCCGCACCGAGCACGACGAGCTTTCCGAGGTGCGATCGGCCGGTGAGCAGATGCATGCGGGTCAGGAGCAGATTCGCGCCGAACTTACCGACCTGGCGGGCAACTTCCCGTTCGAGCCGGAGATGGCCGCCGTGGAGCAGGCGGTGGGTATGCTCTCGGTGAACGAGGCGCCTCTTGCGGTGGACCAGGCCCAGGTGGTCGCGACGCTTTCGTCGCTTACAGAGCAACACTCCGCCTGCGGGGCGCTTGCGGCGACGCAGGACAGGATACTGCACGCTCTTCAGACGCTGCTTGCCGTTACCGCCTCCATGCGCGGCCAACACGCCCCGCAACAAGACCACACCGCCTCCGGCGCCGATGTGCCGGGCGAGCCGCATGAGCAGTTGCGGGAACTCAAGCAGCAGCTTGAGGAATTCGTAGATCAGCAGCGGATGGTCGTCGAGACCACCCGGACGCTGGCCAAGACGCCGGTGGATGAGCTGACCGACGATGACCGGCAGCTTCTGCACGAGCTGGACGCCACGGCCGATCAGTGGGAGAAGTTTTTGGAGGAAGCCATAACCGACTTCTCCAAAATCGCCCAGCAGGACTTCTCCACGCCCGTCGTCCTGCAGGAGCTTATAGCTGTCAAGTCCGACGTGACCATGGCCCGCGACGCCCTCGAACAGGGCGCCCGTGAAATGGCCACCGCCTTTGAGGACAACGCCATCGAAAACGCCGAACGGCTGACCGCCAACATTGAGAAGTGGCTGCCCGATGAGCCGGATCGTACCAAGTGGTCCATGGAGGACCTTGCCGAAGGCCACCTGAACCCCGAGCAGCCCGAATTGCCGAGCAGTCTGGTGGACCTCGTGGGCGACCTGCTTGAGCAGGAAGAGGACCTGTTCGACGAGATGGAAGACCTCACCGGGATGTACACCGCCAGCGGCGATGAGGGCATCGGCTGGTCGGCCGACGACGGACCAATAAGCAACATGGGCGCCCAGGGCGTCACCGGCAACCAGTTGCCCAACCCCAGCGAGATGCAGGGCCGAAGCGGCGAAGGCAGGCAGGGCAAGGCGTCCGGCGAGTTCGTCGAGCCGGAGGCGATGGGCAAAGGCGGGCGGCGCACACCCACCCGGCTGACGCCTGAACCGTTCCAGCCCGGCGAGGTCCACGACCTCTCGGATGAGCCGCCCGGAGGCGCAACCGGCGGGGGGAAGCTCTCCGGAGCCGGAACCGAGGGGCTTGAAGGCCCGGTTCCGCCGCCGCTCACGCAGGAAATGCCGCGACTGGCCGAGCGCCAGGCCGCCCTGGTCAACCGCGCCGAGCGGATACAGGCGATGTTCGAGCAGAGCGACTACTCCAACTACGAGCTGCTCC
>PUND01000047.1 GCA_003551645.1 Phycisphaerae bacterium
ATTTGTTCGTTGACTGTGTCGGGGCTTGTCTCTGTGATTCCCATTCTCCTGTTCATGTTGACTTGGGCTTGAAAGGTTTGTTTGTATGTGGGGTTGTTCAAGATTTTTTGGGTTATTTCTTTTAGGTTCATTTTATTTTTCACCATATACTATATGGTTACTGAGTTATATAAAGGTTACTCAATAACTAAAAAAAGGGATTATATTACCATCTTCTGATTAAAACAGTAATATTCACGATTTTCAACTTCAAAAAACGGGCATTCTTTGATGTGCTCAATAGGTTTTTCCGAAAGTCTCTGTTCACGCTCAGTTTTTAATACAGCTTTACCTTTAGGCGCATTGCAGCCGACAACCCATTTACGACGGCATTTCTCAACTTCATAAAGTCTTTTCTTCGACATTTCAATCACATACCTAAATATGGTAACCAAGTTATTTAAAGTTTATTTAGGCTTAAACTTTGACGTATTCACTTCAAACATTTTTTCAGCAACCCCCCTACCTAAACCAGCGTCAGCAAGCTCATCTGTAGATGCAGACATAATATCGCAGACAGAACCAAACTTTTCCAACAACTTAATAGCAGACACCGGGCCAACCTTCTCATAACCTTCAACAATAAATCTTTGCCTCTCACTCAAAGACAACTTACTTGGCTTAACACGCATAGGAATCAGACGATACTCATCCGCCTTCACCAAATCCTTAAAAATAGTAGCCAACATAACAGCAGAATGATGAGTACTACAAGTCCACAACAACTGAACCTTCCAATCATACACCAAACTCCACAACACGCCAGAAACAGACTGCAAACTCCACTTACTAAACTTCAACGCCTTAGCAAAACTACCTTCAACCAACACAAACACCGATGCAGAAGGCACATCCTTCATACGCCTAACCTGATTAAACAACGAACCATCACGAATACTTCTTAAAAAATCTCCAGCAGATTTACGCTCAAAAATAAAAGGGGGAATAAAATAGTCAGCACACCCTTTATCGCCATGCATATCCACAACTTTAGTAGGCACCAATTTAGAAAGCTCACCATACACTTTCTTTGCAGTAGCAGCCTCGTTCGAATCAACATACACATACTTCATAGAAACTCACTCAACAAATGATTCTTCAACTCAAACTTATCGACAAACATACGTTCAACAGCATCAACAATTCTTGTTTCGTAATAATCATAGCCGCTCTTAGAAATCTTAGGCAATTTAGACCCTGGAATAACAGGCACCGCTTCTTTGCGGCCATCGTCAGAAACAACCAAATATTTCACTACATCTTCAGGACGAAACTTACCCATCTCCTCAAGCTGCTTAGCGACCCTAACATGCAAAGTAGGATTCTTGTATGAACCAATACTTTTGCGGCAACCCTTCTGCTGAATAAGCATTTCATCACGCTTTCCAGCACGCATAGCAGCCAACTCATCCAACAACAACCTTTTAGTTTTAGCTTTAATAGCAGCATTAGATTCTTCTTCAAAAATTATTTTAAAAACTTTCTCCTGAATATTTTTTAACATCGTCATCGTATCGTACTTCTTCATAGGAAAACCAACAATAGTAGTGTGAGCATCCACAAAACCTCCACTCGTAAGCATCTGCCTAATCGAAGCTTTAGCTTTCATCGACGGACTACTCTTCGCGATATACTGCTTCTTTTTGCCACTAAAGAATATTTTAGTAAACAAATCAGCAAACTCAAAGTTTATCGTATAACCACCTTTCTCATTAACGTACCTATGTTCTGGAATATTAAACTTTTTTAGCAGACGGTTCTTTAAAGATTTGTTGATAAGATTAGCTAAACGTTTGCCTTGCCCAATAAGCTGCAGCTCAGTCAAATTCATAGGCAGCTTAACAAACAAACTGTCAGTGTCAGCATACAAAATATCGCAACCCAAATTTTTAGTAATAGCCATACTTTCCCTTAACACTGCACGAGCATTCGCAGTAACAGTCTCTCCAATTTCATGCTTGTACCATCGAGCACCTTCTTCACCAAAAGCACCAAAACAAGAGTTAGTAATAGTTTTAATTCCGATCTGCCTAACCTGCCACTTCAACCATTCAAACGAAGACTCATCGTATTTATCACGCATCTTCTTGGCAGCTTCACGCTTCTTAGCTAACTCTTTAAGCATCAAAGCAGCTTCAGCATCAACGTCAGCGACAAATTTAGCGTCAGTAGCAGTCAAAATACTACCATTTTTAGGATCGTACGTTTCTAAACCAATATTCCACAACTTCATAACTGAAGGATACAATGCAGCAAAATCAAATTCCAAAACGTTTTTATGCAAACCTTTAACTGGGTCCAAAACCATACCGCCCTGAAACTTAGGCTTATCTCGCTTAACAGCCTGACGATTATTCGCGACAATACGAGGATTACGGCTCATATAACGCTTCATCAGCAAAGTATCAACTATGCGGCTAACATAAACACTGTCAGAAACTAAAACTCCAGCAATAGCTGCCTGCTCAAGTTTAGCTCTTACTAAACCTAATTTCTTTTCCAGACCCAACAGAATATTAACATCCGTCGTATTGTAATTTCTCAGTCTTGAAGTTAATCCACCTACAGCTTCAGTAAACATCTTCCACAACTCTTGAGCTCCACCTATCTGTCCAATACTAAAAGTTTTCTCCATGCCAAGCTCACGTTTAGCAATATCATCTAAAGTGTTAGATGAATACAGCCCCCACTCAGACTTTTTGTACAAATCCATCATATCAAGCCACTGATGATTTCGGAACGGATAGTTGAATCCGCATATTTTAGCTCGCTCCTCCAAATAAGGCTTGTCATACTTGTTGATGTTAAAGCCGAGAGCTTCAGGATACTTTCGAAGTTCAGTAAAAAATTGATGCAGAATCCACTCTTCAGATCTGTCGCAGAAAAACATTTCTTCACCTTCATCATTAACTGCAGCAATACTTATAATTCGATGTTTAGGATTCTCTGGAATAGGCAATCCTTTGCGGCAATCAACTTCAATATCCAAAAACAGCTTTCTAGCTTCCAATTCAGGCTCATGATTCTCATCTATCATCCAACGCCTCGCACGCGGAATATCAGCCTCTCGAGTAGGCACACCACTCTCATCACACAACGTTCTCAAACAGTTAGGATTAAATCTGCTAAAGATTTCCCTGGACAAATTAGTGCTAACTTCAACACACTCGTCTTTGTCAAGATCTTCAAAGCTTCCATGCTTAATATTTATTGGCAAACTTAAGTTTTCAATGAAATCTACATGCTTCTTTTTGGCAAAACAGTACGGCTTCTTTTTAGGGCAAATAATGGTGGAGTTCATGTTTCTGTCGAACGCTCTAATAATTTCGTTATTGTTTATTATTTCTGTAACTGCCGACGCAACTTTCATTTGCTCAACCTCTTAAATACTATATTGCAATATTTGCATGAAACGCCGCAATGCAGATCACAACGGAAATTTGTGTGTGTTCTAGTAGGGAAATCAGCCAAAAATCCATCTAAAGCTTTATTCTGCAACATATCAATATTGACTGAACCTTCATTCTCCAATTTACCAGGCACAATAGGAAACAGATCAAGCAGATTTCCGTCATAACTTCTGTCTAAATACGCTTTAGTCATATCAACCACTTTGTCTTCATGGCATGTTCTTCCTGTAATTTTAAATTTAGAAAAGCCTATGTCTTCATACAACTTTAAATCTTCTGGACGAATAAATCTTGCTTTAATAAATTCAGCCAAATTGTTCGACTGAATCATAAAGCAGTTGTCGTAAGGAAAACTGCCGTAGCATATACTTCCGCCGTGACTTTGAATGTTGTAATGGTCTGCACGCCAAGGACATTCATACAAACAAACTTCGTTAACCAGCAGTTCAATGTCGTCTTTGTATGTTATTGATTCTAGAAAAGCGAAATCCCGGTTACACATCAGAGAAGGCACAATTGAGTCTGGATTGAAGCATCTAAAGAAGTGTATGTCTCTTATAGAATTAGCTTCTGCGACAGTGCTAATTTTCATTTTTATTCTGTCTTTAAATTCGTACGCTAACTGCATAATAAAAGTGTTCGATACAATTACAGTGTCAACACCTAAATCGCACAAGTCATGCAAAAATATTCTTGCATTGGCAACATCAAAATCATTGCTTAAGCATTTGGCGTTAATGGTGTAAGCAAAAGTCCATCCTTGCTCATGGCACTGCCCAATAAACAGTTTGAAATCATCTATTGTCATAAAGTCTAATCTTGAATGTTCTCGAACTGAAGGGAGAATTGACAGATTTTTTATGCTGCCATAGAGCGTAGAGATTTCTCCGTTGTCTATTCTCGCTAATTTGTCTATGATAGTTGTTGATGGTTTCACTCCTACACTAAACTTTACCATACATTCACCCCCGGATTGCACACTATACACACTTTCACGGGAAGGGTGAGAGGTGCCTTAAACAAGTTTCTGCTGATCCTTTTCAGACATTTCATCATTCTTAACCTCAACATAATCAACATCATACAAATAACATAACCGCTTAATAACTGCAGGAGACATCCAGTAACCTCTACTTGTACCTCGACGCATACCTTCCTTAATCTTAAACTGCCTCCTCAAAGTATTACCAATCCAAGACGAACTAACATAATCAGGCAACTTATTATCCTCAAACTTTCTCGTTAAAGCATCCCTAATTTCAGCGTTAGAATAACTACGCATCTCATCAACCAATCCAGCCAACGATTCCAAAAGCTTCTGCTCAGGATTATTACTGTCAATTTCAAGCTTCTCATTAATAACATCAACAACGTACGGAGTAATTTTATCCGCCAACTTAAAGTACGATGCTAAACTTAAAATAGGCTTCCACAATTCACGCTCCCGACTCATATAGTTTTCGTGCGGTACACTAATCTCTTCAGTCAAATAAAGCTCTTCAACGGTCTGCCAATGAGTCAACGCAAACCTATAAAGTTTATCTCTAAGCCCAGACCATTTCGGATCGTCTTCATACACTTCAGTGTTGACAATAAATAAATCTTTAGATCTCAACATCACAATAGGAATGCTTCTGTCTTCAGTTATTCCTTCTAAACCTTTATAAGTTACAATAACTTTAGGTGAGAAAGTTTCAAACTGCTCAGGAACTATCTGCCCGTTTTTTGTTTTGCCGCTCCGGTACACTTTTCCATATTTTTTGTAGCCGCTATTAAGAATATTTCGTATCTCCTCCTGCTTGTCGGAAGACGAATACTTTTCAGATTCGTCAAGAAGCATAGTGCACGCCAAAGATTCTATGAGTCGATAAAGCATCGCTGTAGACATGCTTGTAGAAAAGATTGAATTAAACGTTGTCATACTCAAAAACTTTAATAATTTAGATTTGCCTGAACGTTTAGTTCCAGACACAGACAAATATGGATAACTATTCCATATTGGCTGCAGATACGTACCTATAATCCACAAAGCAATTAATATTCCAGTACGCTCATCAGGCAGATCTACATATTTTTTTAGTTCATCATAAAGCTGTTTTGGCAGTAAGGTGTAGTCTTCCCTGGAACTGCTATGCAAAAAGCTGTTGATATTGTTTAGAGTCCATCTTGCAGGCAAAACTATTGAAGGAACTCTAAGCTCAATATTTCTTGCGCCTAAGTTTTCTCTTTTAATGCATGATTGGTCGCTGGTTACGAAACATAAATCTTTAGCTAAAGTTCCTTTGACTGTTTCTACCGGAAGCTGAAAACCAAAAAACAGTGTGTTATTTATTTTGTCTATCGCAGGATGTAGTTTTCTAAATCTTGTTTGATTATTAAATATTATTCCATCGTCTATAGCCATATTTTAATCCTCACAATTCAGGTATAGCTTCAATTTCTTTCTCCTTCTTTTTGTATCTTTGATGCTTTAAACCGCATCTGTCAAATACTCGTGCACAAAAGCTTTTGAGATTGCTGTTTTCTTTGAACGTTGCGCATCCAAACGAGTATGCTGCTCCTTTACGGAAAGCTGAATTTATGCATTTTACTAATTGAGCTTTTTGTAGAGGCACTTCATTGTTTCTGTTCCATCCTTCAAGAATGAATCTTACTTCGGTGGCGTTGTTTCCGAGTTCTTTGTAGAATCTCGCAAGCGTAAATGCAGCGTCGTCACGCACGCCTTCGTTTACTCCTTTAAATAATTCATCTATAGCTAAGCACCTTATGATGCTGCTTTTCTTTGAAGTTTTTTCTTTGATGTATGTTTCATGCTCTTTTTGCGCTATTCTCTCAAGCTCATTTATTACTGAATCTGGAAGCTGTGCAGGCTTAATGCTTGAAAGACTTTTAGGATATTCTAGCACTGACTTTCTGCCGTACTTTTGATGTTTACCTAAAGGTAATCTTAATCCACTTCCGTAAGGTGCTGACGCTGAAAGTTTTGTTTGTTTGGGAAATATCTCACAATCTACTGATGCATGCTTTGTTATGCTTTCACTTATAATTTTTGCTGCTGCAGCAGAAATCTTTGGTTTAAAAAATAGCCAGACATGATAGCCTCTTCCGCCAGTTTGTTCTTTAAGATAAGAGTTTTTGTATGCTGCTTTTGTTTTGAAGTATTCGCATAAAGTTTCAGCTTTATGTTTTGCTCCAAAACTGTCTATGTCGAATCCTATCCATTTTATTTTGTCTTCTTCGTCTAGCTGGTATATTGATATTGTTTTTAGTTCTTGTAGATGTTCTTGCACATCTAAAGCTTTTAGGGGACGTTTTTGTCTGATGTATGAGCCGTCTGGTAGTTGTTCCATAAAGTCGTCTAGTCTGTTTATGAATAGGTTGAATATTTGTCTAATTTCTTCGATTTTAACTCTTCCCCCTTAGTGTGAAAGTGTGTACAGTGTGCAAATTATTCATCTTCCTGAGTGTCTTCAACATCGACGAATCCTATGTCTGTCAATTCAATTTTACGTTTCTCGCTGAATCTTGGTTTGCTGAACCATCTGTCAAGATATAGCCATCTGCGATTTTTGTATCTGTTTGCTGTTGACCGGGACTTCTCCATGTAAAAGCTGATTTTTGTGTTGTGTCTAATTATTTTGCCGCCTACTGTGCTTGGTTCTGCATATTGGTTTTGTGGGTCTTTGCTTGTGTGGTGAGTCATTATAAATAGTGGCATGTAGTCGTCTGAAAGTCTTTGGCATTCTGTAAAGAATACTTTTGCTGCATCTGCACGGGCAGGATAATTTACTAAGCCTCCAGCAAAAATGTTTAGTGGATTAGTTAGTGAATCGATAATTACACATTCTATGTTGTGTTCGTCTAATAAAGTTCGTATGTAAGCTTCTTTTGTGAAGCCTTTAAATCTGAAGCCGTATTTGCCTTTGTCTGAAGCTTCAACATCGGACTCTAAACCGAAAAACTGCAGCATGCGTTTGATGGACCTTAAGTTTGCTACGATTATTGGCATTCCTTCGTCGTTGCTTTTTGTTAGTTTTGGTTTGAAAGTTTTTGATTTGGGGTCTGCTGTAAGCTCCATTAAGTTGGCTTGTACGTTAAATCGTTTTTCAAATATTGGTTTCCATTCTCGATACATCTGCATTATTGCGCCTTCTGTATCGACATGGATTGTTCCGAAATGTTTTGTAAAAAAGAAGGATTCTTGCCCAAGCAGCGTTGATTTGCCGCCTTGAGGTTCTGCACTTAATCCTGTAGGTATGCCTCTTGCGTATCCTCCTGTTAGATCGTTTATGGCGTTGAGGCTTGATATTATGTCCATTTGTTACACCTGCTCAGTGTAGTCTTCAGCCCAGCATTTGTTGTAGAAGTTGCAGTATGAACATACTGTTTTTGATACGTCGTCGTCCCAGGGTTGGATTGTTCGTGGCGGCAAAATTTTTGTGTTTAAGCTTTTGTGCAGGAGGTCGTATTTAAATTCTACTTCTTCCTGCAGTTCTTCGTGGTTGACGTCTAAAGTAAATACGAAAGGTTTGACTGAACTGTCATCTACATCGATGTACAGAATGCATCCGAAGGGTGGTACTTTGCATTGATTGTATTTTAATAGCATTGCGTAGAGTTGTAGTTGTTTGATGTGGTGTTTGTATGGTTTTCTGGGTATAAACCGGGTGGTTTTTTTGTCCATTAAGACTAAATCGTCGTATTCGTCTATTGTTCCTTGTAGCATGGTGCCGTAATAAAATTTGGTTTCCATGTGTCCGCCTTTTAGTATTTGTGTTTCATGTACTTTTCGTCCTATCCACATTGTGATTGCGCCTCTCATATCTACAGGTTGATGTTTTTGTGTTATGTTGTAGTATGCTCTTCTTAAGCATTCGTATACGAAGCTGCTTACATGCGGTATGTCGGGATGTTGGTCTATTCTTTCTGATTCTTTTGATAAAGATTTGTGGAAATTGGTTAGAACATGAATTTCAGTTTTTCTGATATCATGCTCTAAAGTGTCGAAAGGATTCATTGTGTTACTTCCTTAAAACTAAATCGTTTTCGACTTTTATGAAGTCTTTGCACAATTCTAATATTTCTTCCGGATTGAACCCTAAATGTGCGCTGTTTGTTGCTGCTTCGAACTCTTTTACGCTTATTTCGTCGTAAAATTCTATGAGATCTTTCACGAAATCTTTGGCTTTATCTGAAGGTTTTTCTGTTGCTTCTGCTTGCTGCTTTTTCTCTTCTGGAACTAATTCTTTGATTTCTTTGATTGATTTGCCTGTTTTGTCTGCTAAAGCTTTTGTTGCTTCGAATTGTGATTTGCCTGCAAGAATCATGCTGGCGAAAGCGTTAACTAATTCGTTGTCGGTCATTTCCGCTTTTTCTGCTTTTTTCGGTTTTGGTGCTTGAGGTACTGCATCTGAAGAGATTTTTTGTTTGGGAAACATTTTTTCGAAAGTTTCTCCGTCGACTACTGAAAGTGTGAAATCTTTGACGTTTCTGCCTCGTTTTGATTTGACTTCGCCTTTGTATGTCATTTTTACGTAGTCGCCTATTTTTAGGTTGCTGTTTTTGTATAGTGATGTTGCTACTGTGCTTGTTGGTAATGCATATATTTCTTCTTCAAAAGTTTTGATGTCGTAGACTGTTTGTGGATTGTCTTGTGTTGAGAATTGGCTTTCATGTGAGTTTATGATTTTGCCTGCTACGTTGTCACCGTCTTTTTCGAACGGATAGAAAGGAGCGAATTGTCCTGCGGAGACTTCATGTTTTTTGAATACTTCATCTATACTCATTTCAAACACTCCATAAGTAAATAGGATAAGGCTTCTGAGGTATTTAAATTTAACTACAGTTTAATTCCAGTTAAATTAGGTAAAATTTATATATGCCAGGGACAATATCATATTGTGAAAGCTATGACTTTAACATACATTGGGATTAAAATTCCTAAAACTTTAAAGGACGCAGTGGAGCATTACGTTTCTTACGATACTCACGCTACTATTTCTGATTTTGTTCGCGACGCTATCCGTTTTTATCTTCATGAAAAGGCGCCTGGTTTGCTGGAGCAGGTCGTTGATAACTCTCGTAAGCAGAAAAGTTTAATTTTTGGTGATGTGAATGGAGAAAACGTCTAGATCTTTTCTTGTTGAATCTTTGAATGAAGACATTGCTAGATGCGAAAAGTGTGTGCTTGGTTATCCTGTAGTGAAAACTTTTGGTAGAGGTCCTGTAGATGCTAAAATTATGTTTGTTGGTGAATGCCCGTGGATGAAGCAGGAGTGGTCTGGAATGTCTCAGGAGCAGGTTAACGCTGAACTTAAAAGTCGGTACGGTAATGTTACTAGTTTTGGTGATATTGCCGGCAAAAAGCTTAGTGAACTTTTTGGGGCTGCAAATATTAATGAAGATGAAGTGTACGTTACTAATGCTGTTAAATGTAGTATGCCTGGTAATGTTAATCCTCGTGCTGATGAGATGGTTAACTGCAACAAATTTTTGACTGCTGAAGTTGGTATTGTTAAGCCTAAAGTTGTTTTGGCTGCTTCTCACGCTTCGAGAAAAGTTTTTGAAGTTGAAGTTGACGAAATTAAAGGTTCGTTGTTTGGATATGTTATTATCGGTGCGTATCATCCAAGCTATGTTGTTCGTTTTCCGAGCATGTTTGGTAAGGCAGCTAGACAGTACAACAAAGCGAGGTTGTTTCTGTGAGAGTTTTAGTTTATCCTCAGTATTCGATGACTGATTCTGAAGGTAAGTATTTGCCTGACAGCGACAGCAACTTTACTATTGCTCGTTTGAAGTTGAAGGCTCTTGATTGTTTGTACGACAAAGCGAGTATTGTTTTTCCGCATTTTAGTCAGTGTGACGAGAAATCTTTGCATAATGCTTGGAAGTTGATTGCTGATAAGAAGCATTCGTTTTTGTTTATGCCTATGCAGAGTTTGGTGCGTTACGACCGTTTTGACTTTTCTTTCGATCTTTGGCGTAAAGTTCTTAAAGATTTTGATTTGGTGTTGAATGATAATGAGGCGGTGACAAGAAATTTGCGTACTGCTTTTGATTCTTTTGGTTTGAAGCAGCCTAAAGTTTTTACTGGAATAAACTTTCCTGCTTTTAGGAATCCGGGCCGTTTACCTCTTAACGTTGATTATTTCTGGCGTCAGGTAGATGCTATTGACTCTTCTGATGCTGCTTTGTTTCATAGTTATATTGGGTGGGAAAAGTTTTCTGATGTGCTTCATGCGCATCTTAGTTATGATGTTTTTGTGGAGTTGTTTAGTAAAGCTAGAACTGCACCATGCACTGTCGATGAAGATGAGTTTAAGTTGAAATCTAAATCTAAAAATAGTGTGTTGTATGTTGGCCGTTTTTATGATGATGAGCGTACTAAATATTCTAAGTTGTTGGAGACTATTAAGCTTGCCGCTAAAAAGCGTGATGATTTTACTTTAAACGTTACTGCGCCTAATTTGACTGTTCGGGAAGCTGAAAAGCTTGAGTCTGAATATCCTATTGTCGTTTGGAACCGTTTGGGACGTAAAGATTTTGTGGATGTTATGCTTAAGAGTAGTGTTGTTTTGTATTTGTATAATGATGTTACTGGCGGTATTGGTATTCGTGAAGCTTGTGCTGCTGGATGTTTGCCTGTGTTTGCTCCTTTCGGCGAGAATAAGTGGATTGCTGGACATAATTATCCGTTTTATGTTGATAATTTTTTGTCTCCTGACGGTGTTGCTGATGTTTTATGTAATGCTTTAGATTATGCTCAGAACGACTATCATTTGCAGTCTGCTTTGCGTTGGCATATTTTTAGTTTGTACTGTTTGAAACGTAATAAAGATGTGTTTGTTGGTTTGGTGAATGGGTATGTATAAAAAGTTGACACCTACTGAACTTAAAAAATTTATGTTTGGGCAAAAGTTGGATTGGGATGCTGTCAGATTGAAAAGTTTTGACGATGAAAAGTATGGTTTAGCATACTGCTTTTTCTTTTACAGCTATAACTACACTAAAGTTACGCATAAGTTTTTCCCTGAAGCTAAGTCGGTGCTTGATTTTGGTGCTGGTGCAGGAGCTTCTACTGCTCATCTTAAATATTTGTATGGCGACAATGCTGAAGTTGTGTATTTTGATATTAATAAAGAGTACGCTAATTTAGCTAGCAGAATTTCTGATGCTTACGGCGCTAAGTTTGCTATTTCTACAAGCTACGAGGTGTTGAAAAGAAGTATACCTAAGTTTGATGTTGTTTGCTGTTTTGAGACTCTTGAGCATTGCTATGAACCTATTAAAGTTTTGGAGCAGATATTGTCTTTTAATCCGCATGCTGTGGTGCTTAGTGCAAGTTTTTTGCTTAAAGCTTTAGGTCATTTAGATAAGTTTAAGGTTGGTGAAGTTGAAGTGGATAAGAGGCAGGTGTACCGGGAAATAAAAAAGTTTATGTTTAGTAGAGGTTATGTTAGGTTGAAAGTTAAGTTGTGGAATAATAGACCGTGGATTTATGTGAAGAAGGAGGATGCTGATAATGTATAAGCCCAGGGTAGTTATTGTTGAAGGTACTGACAGAACTGGCAAATCTACGATTCTTAATGAGCTGGTTAAGCTTGGTTATCCTCGTTTGCATTGGGATGGTGTTCGTAATAGTGGAGTTAAAGATTTGCACGATCCTGCTTTAGCGAAGTTGTCTAAGTTGTCTTTTGAGATTCAAATTGCATTTTTTAGGTTGATGAAGACTATGGGTGTAGATTCTCCGTTCGTTATGGATAGAGGTCCTTACAGCGAGTTGGCGTATTCTAAACGTTTTGGACGTAAATGTATGTTGAAGCGACTTAAAGTTGAATCGGCGCTTTTAGCTAATGATGTTGTTTTAGTTTTGCTGCTTTGTGGTGAAGATGAGCTTAAGCGTCGTTTTGAACGTTCTCCTGACATGTACGTTTCGTACGATGATGCTGTTGCTATTCAGAACATTTATTGGAAGCTGTTTAAAAAGAGTATTTTACGTAAAACTTATGTTTTTGTTGATGGCAAAACACCTAAATTTATTGCTGCAGAGATCGGGGGGATGTTGCTGTGTTGACTTTTTGCGATGAAATACCCAAGGGTAAATTAGCAAAAAAGCGTAGGTTGATGTTGGTTAATGATGACGGTGCAGATCATATTGCTTTTGAGACGTTGTTTAAGTATCTTGACATGCGTTTTGATGTTGTGGCGGTTGCTCCTGACCGGGATTGGAGTAGTAGTGGATGTAAAATCACCATTTTTGATGCTGTGAAGGTCCGTAAGAAAGCTCCCAATTTTTATGTGGTTCATGGTACTCCTGCAGACTGCGTGATTTTTGGTGTTCATAAGTTTAAGCCTGACGTTGTGTTGTCTGGTCCTAATCCTCATCC
>PUND01000127.1 GCA_003551645.1 Phycisphaerae bacterium
AAGCCGCGGCCGGGAAGGGCCGTGAATGACCGGAAAGGACTACTACCATGCCCGCGGATACAAAGCGTGTGGGGCTGCTTTTGAGCATGGAGACGGACTTCGGGCGCCGTGTCCTGCGCGGCGTCAAGCAGTACGCACTGGCCAATGCCCATTGGCGGTTCGCCTATCGCGGCACGCGGCCGGTCGTAACGCTGAAGGAACTGGCCCGCGGCGAGGTTGACGGCGTGATCGCCCAGGTCTGGTCGGCCGAAAGCATCCGTTATCTCAAGGCCCTGAAGGTCCCCGTCGTGAACGTCTCAAACTCAGTGTCCGAAGCGCCCTTTGCGCGGGTGAGGACCGACGATATGGCCATCGGTGAGCTTGCGGCCGAGCACCTTATAGCCAGAGGGCATGAGGACCTGGCATTCTCCGGGCCGCCAGGTGACAGGTACGTCCTCTTGCGGCGCGAGGGCTTCGTCCGGGCGGCCGGCAAATCCGGCCTGGAGGTCCTGGTCGCTCCGGAGAACTGCTACGGCGGGCCGCCTTCGAGTGAGGCCGGCCGCCGGATGGATAAATGGTTGTCCGGGCTGCCCAAACCGGTCGGGCTGATGGCGTCCTCGGACAACCACGGCAGACAGGTGGTCTTTCACTGCGAGCAACTGGGGCTGCGAATCCCGGACGATGTGGCGATAGTGGGCGTGGACAACGACGAGCTGCAGGCCGACCTGGCGGTTCTTCCGCTGACCAGCATCGACCCGGCCTTCGAGACGATAGGCCACCGGGCCGCGGAGCTGCTGGACGGCCGCATGGCCGGCCGGGCGGCGCCGGAGGCGGACATCCTGATTCCGCCCAGGGGGCTGGTGGAGAGGGCTTCGACCGAGGGTCTGGCCGTCGGCGACGAGCTGGTTCGCCGGGCCGCAGAGTTCATCCGGACACATGCCGCCGAGCAGATTACCGTTGACGATGTGCTCGATGAGGTGCTTGTCAGTCGCCGCAAGCTGGAAAAGAGCTTCCGGGCCGCTCTGGGGCACACGCCGTATGCGCACCTCATCAAAGCGCGTCTCCATCGTGCGAAACGGCTGCTGACCGAAACCGACCTGCCGGTAAACGCCGTGGCCGAGGCAGCGGGCTTCGGCGATGCGCGGCAGTTTTCCACGACGTTCCGCAAATCGGCGGGCATGACGCCGTCGGCGTTCCGGCAGCAGTTCTCCAACCGGTGAGTGTAACGGTTCAGCCGGAATTGGACATCCGGCGCTGTTGCCCCCCTCGGGAGAAGCTCCCCCGTGGCTGAGGAAGCCCGCCCCCGGGACACGAGGAACCTTCCGACGGCCGGATGGATCAGTTGCCCGGCCGAATCGGGCCGGCGCCCGATTCATGCTGAACCAGTACAGGACACCCTCGGGCTTATTCACGAAGACGCTGTGTGTGCCTGCTGGCATCATGGCCGCGCATAGCAACGCCCCGCGGGGGTCCACGGGGCGTTGTGCGGCTTGTCCGCGCTTATGACGGTTTCGGTTATCGACGGCGGCGGAGCAGCACACCCAGGCCACCCAGGCCGAGCACCGCCAGCGTCGCCGGCTCGGGGATGGCGGCGATCTCCGTATCGCTCAGCACGCTGCTGTAGAGGCGGAAATCGTCATAGAGGGCGTTCGGGTTGGTCGTGTGTTGCATGCCGCCAAAGAGCATGTCGCGGTCGGCTGAGTTGATCTGGGTTTCAGAATCAATCTCGGCACTGGCCACCTCAACCAGGTCTGTCCACGTGCCACCGTCCCAATTCTTGCCGACATAAAGCCGGGCCTCATCCTCCGCGGTGGAGTAGCTCATGGCCATAAAGATCCAGCCATCACTGTCCCCGGTGTCCGCGTTGGTCAGGTCCACGGTGCCGAAGTCGTAATCCTTGCTGTTGATCCGCACACCGACGGGCAACGCGCCGACCTGGCCTGTGCCGCTTTCAGTCGCATCATGGAACAGGCTTGTCCGCCCACCGCTACTGCCGCTCTGACTTTCACCAAAAAACGGTTGGTCGTAAGAAGCATTGCCCGTGTCGCCGATGCTAAGGTCGCGCAGCATCATGGTCACGGTGAAGGCGCCGGAACCATCCGCCCCTGCGATCTTCTCGTTAAAACCGTCTCTGCGGTCGAACCTGAGATGGGGGCGGTCGCCGGCTTCTCGGAAATCCGCGTAGTAGCCACCCGCGGGTGAAGGCGTGGCATCGGCACGCGCGTCCCCAGGATTAGGATGCGGATCGCCCCAACGGTAAATTTCTCCATCGACCACCGGTGCCGGCGCCATATCTGGCACCACGTAATCGGGTTCGCCTTCGGGGGGAGGGCTGAAATCGTAGTAGTGATGGATCAGGTCGCCCTGGACCTGTGCCGGGGCAAACGCCACGGCCATTGCCACAACTGCCAGCAAACATATTGTCGTCGTCGTTCTCATGGTTAAGACTCCTGTTTTGATAGTGCCGCGATTTGGTGCCCGGCAGCACCACACTGCCGGGATACGCACCATGCAACTGGTCCGTCCTGTGATCCTTTGGCTCTTCCTCCTGCTGTGGATTTTCCCGGTCCGCCTTCTGCCGACACATGCCCACGAGGCATATGCTGCCGACCGGCTCTTCGACTTATTACGACCCGGATTTCCTGGATGAAAACCACAGTTCATGTATAATGGGGTGCCGTGTGACCGCATGAACAAAGGCTTTTCTCGATGCCACGGACGGCGGAAGGCGGGAATGCAATGGGTGAAGCCGGCAAGGAAGCTCTACGGGTGGGTTTCGACGGGTCGATCAAGCT
>PUND01000044.1 GCA_003551645.1 Phycisphaerae bacterium
CCGATATAGGCACGCCAACTCGCGGCACCGGTGAAGCTCAGGTGAACTTCGCCATCGCTGGCCAGCAGCGAGTCACTCATCTCAGCAAGCTGGGCTTCCGAGATGGCCTTGTCGCCGGACGAGGCCGAGGTGCCCCACTGGACGCTTACAACGTCGAAGTCATCGGCGCCGACGTTGCGGTCGCCTGTGGCATCGCCCTGAATCCAGATGCGGTCGCTCTGGCCCCAGTTGACCGACAGCACGTCGAAGTCGTCGGCGCCAACCGTGCCGGACCGTGAGAAGTCGGCCTTGTCATAGACGCCGACTGCCAGGTAGGTCATGCCCATGTCGTATTCAGCGAACGTGGCACCGTCGGCAAGGTACCACCCCCTGCCGGGATCAGTAAGTTCCCCGGTCTCATAATCGAAGATGTTAGTCCGCATGGCAAAAGCGGAGACTGCAACACCACTGATGCTGGCATAAGCCGGATAGGGGTCACCCGGCTCGACACCGCCTACCTCTCTGTCGCCGTCGCGGTGCAGGGGCAGACCTATGCGGGCGTACATTTCGTGGCCTTCGGTGTCACTGGCATAGACTTCGTGGGCCGAGACGGTCAAGCTGTCATCCGAGGTCCGCCAGGCGGTGATGACGGTCTGTTCCTCGTTAAGCTTGTTGTAAGGGACATCTTCATCAACCCAGGAGTTACGGTCCCCTGTGGCCGCCCGCTGGAGAAAGTAGCTTATGCCGTCATAGTTTCCGTGGATGTCCGGGCTCATGCTGTGGCTGGTAGTCCGCGAGTTAATGTTCGGACGCACCGGCGCTACACTACCCGTATGGGATGTTGCATACTCAAGGTCGGTCCCCATGAACGTGGGTTGATGTCGCAGGTTGTCCCACGGGTCAACCCATGTTCCGTGGTCGTTGAACTCAACGCCGTCGACATCCGTCCCAAGCAGGTCGATTGACCACTGAACACCACTGCTCCAGCCATAGGACATATCGGAGAACGTGCGCGTTTCCACGACCACGATTTGCCCCGGGTTGACGTCTACCGGGTTCGTAGTACCAATGGCGCCTCGCCAATTGTTCTCCTCTAACGGCAGGGGTGTTCCCGTCGGTGCGGGCATCAGTGCCGTTGTCCCGCGCCGGCTCTCGCCGACCAAGCCGTCACCGCGCAATGTGAGATTCGTTACACCGTCTGTGAAGTCCTCCTGCACGACAATGCCACCGCCGTAAAGCGGACAGGCGCAGATCAGTACCCCCAAGGCAAGCAGCAAGATTATCTGTCTCTTCGCATTCATCTCCAGCTTCCTTTCTTTCCCTGCTCGACCCAAGGCGCCCCGCGAGCAGCAGGTGGCTCGCCGGACAATTAGCTTGTGTGACATTTTGCATCCTCCAAAACATGCAACTACTCGTTGACTTGCCTCCGATCCTTTCGTATGGACCGGCCTCGGCCCGAACCTTTTTTCGCCCGCCGCCGCGCCGGGCCGGCCTTCGCGGCGTGAACTGCTGCGTTAACGGGCTGTGAGACGTGCTTCCTTTGCTCCTTTGCTTCTTTTGGCGTCCGGCTCTGTCGGCTTGGCCACCTCCCTTCTCGCTCAATCTTCTAAAGGTGTTTGATCGATGCTTGCTTTACACCGCGGGACCTGCACACCGCCGCGGTCCGAAGCTTCTGAAGGGTGCATCCGTGTGAACTTGTTCGCGTCTTCTCCGGCCACTGTTGCCGGGCTGAACTCGGTCGGGCGACCTCTACGGACGAGTGAGCGATCGCTCGTCGCTTATGCTCTATGCTTTAGTGTCATCAATATACCCCGATAACTCCGCATTGTCAAACGAAAATCATGGGACTGCGCCGGTTTTTTCGGGCTTCCGTAAAGCTTCGGGGCTGATTTGTGCCAGCGCCGGACCTAAGCACCTGCGGGGTTGGGGTTTACAAGCTGGGCCCGATCAGGGGCGGGTCTGCCCGGAGGCCGGATACCTTGGGGTGATTCCCTTATTTTCCTCTGGACCCCGGCCGTCGTGGCGGGCGGGTAGCGCGGTGCCGGGCGGTTTGAGATGGAAGTGAGCTGGCCCCGTGGGTCTGTCGTGCGAGCAACGCGGTTGCTCGCCCTGCGTGCTTTCATCTTTTCTACATCAACTCCTCTGCGCGCTCCGCGCCTCCCCGGCGGCAGCCAAAAAACAGGACGGGCGAGACACCCGCAAGCGCCTCGCCCGTCCAAGCTTCTTTACCGGCCGAAGCAACTCGGCCGATACGACAGTCAAGCAGTCAGCTAGCTTCTACGACGACGCATCCCTTCGACATGCTCAGGACTGGCGCCTGCGCTTCAGCAGCGTCAGGCCGCCAAGTGCCAGCAGACCCATCGTCGCCGGCTCGGGGATGTAGAGAACCTCATTCTGCAGGGGTTCGCCCATCCGACCGGCGCGGATCCACAGGCGGACATCGTCACCGCCGGCCGCGATGCCTTCCAGGTCCGCCCAGACGTTCGTGGCATGGTCGTCGGCATCGAGTACGTTGTCGCCCACGCCCTCGAACACGTACGAGCCGTCTGCGATCTCTTTCAGACTGAACGGGCCAGCCAGCCAGTCCACATCATCCGCATCGGCATCCGTGATGGGATAGCCGTCGGCGTTGAGCAGAAGGTCGGTGCCGTCCAGCACGTTGCCGTCCGCATCGCCGATATAGGCACGCCAACTCGCGGCACCGGTGAAGCTCAGGTGAACTTCGCCATCGCTGGCCAGCAGCGAGTCACTCATCTCAGCAAGCTGGGCTTCCGAGATGGCCTTGTCGCCGGACG
>PUND01000116.1 GCA_003551645.1 Phycisphaerae bacterium
GGGGCTGGGGTCTATGCGCGGCGTCTGTTCGCCCGCCTGCTCCATGCGCCGCAGAAGCCGTTGCCGCATCACCCGGCGGACCTCCGCGTGCGAATCCACATTCACAAGGTTGCGAAGCTCGTAAGGGTCGTACTTCAGGTCGTAGAGAAACCCCTCCACGTACGCCTCGGACGCCCCGTCGGCCGCCTTGGCCTCCGGCGGCGCGCAGACGCTGTATTTCCAGCGTTGTGTGCGCATGCACCGGCCGGTCTGTGATTCGCTGATCTGCACGAAGACCTCTTCCGGCCAGTCTTCCCGCGCGGACCGGTCGCCCCTGATAAGCGGCAGTATGCTTCTTCCATGTATGGTCGGCGGAATCGGAATGCCGCAGGCGTCCAGCAGCGTCGGCGGCAGGTCAATCAGCGAGACAAGCTGGGGCAGTTCGCCTCCGCCGGTGAAAGGCCCGCCGTGCAGCATAGTGGGAATGCGGATAGAACTTTCGTGACAGGACCTCTTGTACTCCCTGTTGCGGGTCTTGAAGTGGCAGCCGTGGTCCGACGTGAACAGCACGATGGTGTTGTCGAGCATGTCCAGACTGATAAGCGCGTCGATCAGCCGTCCAAGCGACTCGTCCAGCCGTTTTATCATCCCCCAGTAGCCGCCCAGGTGCTGTTGTGCGGTGCCGCCGGTGAGCGGGGGAGAATCATCGGTGTCGTCCGGCCGCCGCCAGTGCGGCAGGGCGGCCAGGTCTGGCGGGGTCCATCGCCCGGCGTAGCGACGGCGATAGCCCGCCGGCGGCGGGAAATCGTCCTTGTCGTTCTGGTGGTGCGGTTCGATGTACGAGACCATCAGCAGGAACGGGTCGTGCCGGCGCTCATGCACGTAGCGTATGGCGGCGTCAGTGCAGGCATCCGCGCGGTAGCCGGGAAGGAAAACCGGCTGATTGTCGTTGTCGTAAAGCACCGTGTGGTACTCGTCTATCGAGAATTCCAGCGCCTCGACGGCGAGCCAGTCCCTGTAGCCGCCGCGGTGGGTCTCCTTGACGGCGCCGCGGCGGCGGTCGGTTCCTTCCTTGCCGGCCAGGTGCCACTTGCCTATGTAGCCGGTCCGATAGCCGGCGTCGCCGAAGCAGGATGCGAGCGTGGGAAACTGTTGTCGGTCGGTCGGCAGGGCGATGCCGTTGCGCCAGCATCCGGTGGCGGTGGCATATAGTCCGGTCTGCAGCGACGCCCGCGCCGGACCGCACACCGGCTGGCAGGTGAACGCCTTCGCGAGGTGGGTCCCGGACCGCGCCAGCCGGTCGAAGTTGGGCGTAAGGTCCAGCGGGTTGCCGTGCAACCCGGAACTGTCCCATCGCTGCTGGTCGGTCAGGAAGACTATTACGTTTGGTGGACCGTCGGTCCCCGGGGTTGATGCCATCATTCACTCCGTAAATCGGTGCCGCTTCGGTGCGGACCGACCCCCCGTACAGCCACTGCGGAACCATGTCAACAAGCCCATCGAATGTGCGGGCGGCCGTGGTGGTGCGGCCGCTTCATCGCGAGATACCTCCACCGACTTCAATGGTCGCCGTCCCGCTTGAGGCGGGCGCTTCATCGTCGCTGGCGTCCTCTTTGCCCGACAGCAGCTCTTTACCCAGTCGGCCTATTGCGCTGATGTGCACGTAGGGGCCTCGCTCGGGGTCGGTGCCGATTACGTAGTCTTCGAATCGCTCGGCCGCCGCACCGCGGACGAGGAACGGGACGAGCTTGTTCGTATGGCCGGTGCTGTGCCATTCATGGCCGGGCATCTCGCCCTTGCCCCGGTTCTCAATCGGCTGCCACATCGGCGATGCTTCCGGTCCGGAGTCGGGGCCGAGCAGGTAGCCGCACTCGTGATCGCTGGTGACTATCATCAGCGTCTCGTCCCATGAACTGTTGGCCTCGACCCATTCGACGGCGGCCCTGACGGCATTGTCGAAATCGACGTGTTCCTCTATCAGTCGCGGCGAGTTGTTGCCGTGGCCGGCCCAGTCGATTGCTCCGCCCTCGACCATTACGAAGAAGCCGTCGCCCCGCTGCGAGAGGACGTTCAGCGCCCCGCGAGTCATCTCCTCCAGCGTCGGGATGCCTTCTATGAACGGAACCACAAAGGGATCGGTGTCTCCGTTGCCCCTACGCCTGTACTGCAGCGTGCGGTCCACGCGCGGTACGCCGAGGATGCGGTCTTCGACTTCGCCGTCGATAAGCTCCAGAAACTCCTGTCGAGTCTCGACAAACCGCCAGGGGCGGTCGCCTCCTGAGTTGCCCGCTTCGCCGGCCAGTATTCTGTGCCAGACATCCTCGCCGCCGACATGGGAATAATCGTGGTCCTGCTCGTCCAGCCGACGGCCGTCATTATCATAAAGGGGATGACCTGTTCCCATGATGAGGTCCAGCTTACTTTCCTCGATCATCTGCCGGCCTATGCCTGCGCGGTCCCCGCGGTCTTCGTTATGCGCGACGAAGCCGGCGGGGGTGGCGTGGCCGAGGGGCACGCTTGTTACAACACCCGCGGCCATGCCTCGCCGCAGGGCGTGGTCGGCCAGGTGCGTCAGCCGCTCACCATCGGGACAGACGCCTATCCTGCCACTACTGGTCTGGCGGCCGGTGCTCATGGCGGTGGCCGCCGCGGCCGAATCGGTGGCTCCCCTGCGGAAGTAGTCGAAATCAGCCCAGGCGCGCTGGGGGTCATAGTCGCCGCCGTGCATGTAGGTGGCCGCCGCCAGGTGGACAGGGAAGTCCTGGTAGATTTGCCCGTCTCGCCGGCCGAACTGGTAGATGCTCGACGCTTCCATGTGGTGATAGCCCCAGCCGTCGGCGACGAACAGGATGATGTTGCGGACCTCCGGGCGATCCGCCGTGGCCGTGTCTTCCATAGCGGCGGAGGCGGAACAGCAGGGGACCGTGGGAGTAGCCCATGCCAGAGCAATTACAGCAAACAGTGCGAGGCGCCTTCTTTCGGTCGTCATTCGTATTCTCCTGAGGAATCCTCGGCCAAGGTTGAATCCGGCGGAAAACCGTCCGCGGGCATCCGTTTGTGTCCGTGAGATCCTACCTATGGAAACCCATTCTGTCTCGAAGGTTCCGCAAACTTGCTTGAGACCTTTCACATGCCTGTTAAGGCCGGGGAAACCTTACGTGCATGCGGGTGTTGCATAGTTAGGGTGAGAGTTGATGCGCTGCGGCCGAGCCGACAGCGCCTTTACGCCTTTGGAAAGGACGAGAGATGCTGAGGAAGATTCAGAGGTTTGCGTGGTTAGCGACGCTGACCGTCGCAGCTGCTTTGCCGGCCGTGGCGGACAGCGAGCCGCAGGAGGCCCTTAGCGTTGTGGTATACGACTTCGAAGACCCGGATGAGCGGCCCGCCCCCACAAGCGTGCACGAGGATGTGCAGGCGGGGCTTTTCATGCAGCCGGGGTTTTTCTCGCCCCCGGACCGCTACTTCGACGGCTCGATAGGAGGGGAGCCGGGCGAGGCCATAGTGAACCGGGAATATCCGGAGTCTTACGACTTCACGGTGGAGGGGCTGGAGGCGTTCGACGCGCTGGATGCGCTGAGTTTTACAGTTACCACACGACAGAGACACACCGCGAATGGACACCATGTTTCGGTGACGATGTTCGTCGGTGAGGACGAAAAGAAGCAGACGATGGCCTTCGACGTTTACGATCCGGATAAGGATTCGGACGAGCCGAAGGAGGCCGGGGTCGAGTCGTTCTTTATCGGAGGCCATGTCGGCGACAGCCGGCGAGTGGTGGTGGACCTTTCGGAGGTTGACCACGCCGACAGACATAGCTTCCGGATTCGCTTTGATCGCTCCAGGATGCGCTCTCGAACGGCTGTCGATGATGTTGAGCTGACGGCGATGTCGTCCACGAACTGATTTCGGACAATGTCGGTATGGGCCAGAACCGCTGCTCCGGTAGCGGATAATCGAAGTAGGGCGCGGTAGTGCATGCGAATGACCGAAAGGGCCGTAATCAGGCAGCAGGCGAAGCGTGTGCAACGCCGGCGCGAGCTTCGGACTGTCTGCCGGCAGGGGGACAATCGCAATCGCAAGCGCGACGGCCGCGACTGAGCCGACACCTTTAGAGGAAGGGAAGGTAGTATATCGGCCGGCCCGACGATGCGGGCATGAGCGTGGTCTTCCTGTCGGATATCGACCGAACCGAGCCGGGGCGTTTTCGCATCCATTGCGACTATCTCGAGCAGACCCCCGTTGACAATATCGAGTTGAAGGCCGATGCCGAGCCGGAGTCAGATAGAGCGACGGCACAAGCCGGGGGCTGGGCGCCTCTCAGAGTGGCTGGTCGCTGACGGTTCGGGGGCATATCGCGGCCGACACACTGACATGCGATGCGGCATCTGGACGTTGACATGCCTGTCAGAGAGGATGCAGAATCCCGCCGCTATGAAGGGATGTTGAATCAGGAGATGAGACTTGACCGAGGCGATGGAAGCGAAGATCGAAGACCTGCTGTCGCAAATGACCCTGGCAGAAAAGACGCGGCTGTGTCATGCGATTGCCGGGTTCCGCTCCGGCGGGTGCGAGCGGCTGGGTATCCCGGCGGTTACCATGTCCGACGGCCCGCACGGGGTGCGGCACGAGATGCACCCGCACAGTTGGGACCACCTGGAGGAAGCGGACGACCGCTGTACCTATCTGCCCACAGGGACGGCGCTGGCGGCGACGTGGAATCGAACCCTGGCCCGCCGGTTCGGGCAGGTGCTTGGGGCCGAGGCGCGGGACCGAGGCAAGGACGTGATACTCGGGCCAGGCGTGAACATCATCCGGATGCCGCTGTGTGGTCGGAACTTCGAGTACTACTCGGAGGATCCCTGCCTGGCGAGCGAGCTGGCGAAGCCATGCGTGGAGGGCATCCAGGAAAACCGCGTCGCCTGCTGCGTGAAGCACTACGCGCTGAACAATCAGGAGCTGAACCGTAACGGCGTGGATGCCCGCCCGGCCGATCGCGCCTTGCGGGAGGTGTACCTGGCGCCGTTCCGAGCTGCGGCCGGTGCGGGGGCGTGGACGTTCATGGGTGCCTACAACCTGTATCGCGGCCAACATTGCTGCCACAATCAGACGCTGCTGAATGATATCCTCAAGGGCGAATGGGCCTGGGACGGCGTGGTCATCTCCGATTGGGGCGGCACGCACGATACGCTGGAGGCAATCACGTGCGGGCTGGACATCGAAATGGGCGGCGGTAATGACTACGACAATTACCATCTCGCTCGGCCGACAATCGAGGCGGTGAGCAGCGGCCGGGCCGATGAGTCACACGTGGAAGACAAGGTCCGGCGGATCCTCCGGCTGATGTTCCGTCTGGGCCTGTTAGACGGCCGTGACCGCGGCAAAGGCGCCCGCAACACCGCCGCCCACCGGACGACCGCGCTTGAGATTGCCCGCGAGTCGATCGTGCTGCTCAAGAACGAAGGCGGCCTCCTTCCGCTGGAGCCCTCAAAGCTCAGGAAGCTGGCGGTTATCGGCAAGAACGCCACCAGGAAACACGGGGAATTCGGCGGATCGAGCCAGGTACCGGCGCTGTACGAAGTCACCCCTCTTCAGGGCCTGCGGAAGCTCCTGGGCGATAAGGTCGAGATATTGCATGCCGACGTGCCCGAGGCGGAGTTCGGCTACGAGCCCCTGCCGTCGGAGGCGCTGGATGTGGTCGAGGGAGAATCGGGCGTGCGTGGCTGGACCGTGCGGTACTGGGACAATGCCCGGTTTCGCGGTGAACCCAGCGGGCCGCGGACGGTCGCAGACGTCGAGTGCTGTTGGGACGGCGACCACACGCCGGCAGTCGGCGCGACCGACGGGCGTTTTTCCGCCAGATTTACCGCCCGGCTGACCCCGAGTGAATCGGGTGAATACCGGTTCGGTCTGCACGGGCCTGATTACTGTCACCTTCGCGTGGGCGGCACACCGCTGATCCAGATTTGGGGAACATCCGAGCCGGTTACCCGCAGCGGCAGGATGGACCTGAAGGCCGGCCGAACGTACGAGCTGGAGGTGGTCGTCAATTCGCACGTCTCGGCCGGCGAGCTGAAGCTCGGCTGGCTGCGCCCCGGTGAGAAGCCGGCCGCCGGAGCGACGCCGGGTGTGAAAGAGGCCGTCGAGCTTGCAAGCGAGGCCGACGCCGTGCTGTACGTCGGCGGTCTGTCACACGTCGAAGACTCCGAGGGATCCGACCGCACCCACATGCACCTGGAAGGCGGACAGGAAAAGCTGATCGACGAGCTTTGCGAGGCGAACCCAAACCTCGGCGTGGTGATGATCGCCGGCAGTCCCGTTGCTATGCCCTGGGCCGACCGCGTCCCGGCGATACTCTGGGCCGGGTATGAGGGCATGGAGGGAGGCACCGCCCTGGCAGAGATACTGCTGGGCAGGGTGAACCCGTCCGGCAAGCTGCCCTACACGCTTGCGGATCGACTGACCGATTATGCCCCGCATGCCCTACAGGACTATCACCATGATGTGTGCAATTATGCCGAGGGTGTGATGGTGGGCTACCGATGGTTCGACCGCAAGGGTATCGAGCCACGATATCCGTTCGGGCACGGGCTGTCCTACACCACCTTCGAGTATTCCGACCTGGTCTTCGAACAGCTTTCCGAGGCGAGCGAATACCTGCTGGCCCGCGTACATTGCACCATCCGCAACACCGGCTCGGCGGCAGGGTCGGAAGTGGTTCAGTTGTATGTGGCCCCGCCGACAGGGGATGTTGAACGCCCCGTGCGCGAGCTGAAGGACTTCGCAAAGGTCGCTCTCGAACCCGGTCGGTGGACGCGGGTGACGTTCGAAGTCTCACCGGCGGACCTGGCGATATGGGATGAGTCTCAGGACGGCTGGAGGACCCCGGCGGGCACGGTCGGCCTGGAGGTTGGAAGCTCATCACGCGACATCCGCCTCAGCGGTGAGTTGGAAATCTAGCTGACCGACCCCGCTCGTTCCGCGGCGCATCGCAACTGGCGGCCGCCGCAGTCAGGCAGACCGAGAGATGCACTGACCATCCGCCGCGGCAGGAACAAGGGCAAGCCGCTGGCAAAGGTCAGCGGCAAAGAGCGGCGGCGGCTTGAGAGGGTAGGGCGGCAACGGTCGCTGCTGTGCAAGTTCATGATGCTCACCGGCCTTCGCCGTGGCAAGGTAGCGTCGTTAACCGTCCGTGCGTTGCAGCTCGACGAGGCCAACCCGTATGTCTGCGTCGAGGGCAAACACGCCAAGAGCGGCAGGGCGGCCACACTGCCGCTGCGGGCGGACCTGGCCGAGGAACTGCGGCGTAATGGTCATCTGACTCTCGGCCACCGGCGACAATCGCGGCTGCCGGCGCTGTCGGCATACCTTGCCCGATGAGTTCGACATCGACTGGCGGAACCTGCTGCGGCGGTTCGACCTGGACCTCTCGGCCGCGGGCATTCCCAAACGCGACGCCCATGGCCGGACCGTGGACGTGCACTGCCTGCGGCATACCTTCGCCACGCTGCTGGCCCGCAACGGCGTCTCGCCCGGCGTCGCACAGAAGCTCATGCGGCACAGCGACATCCGCCTGACGATGAACACCTACACCCACCTCGACCTCGCCGACACCGCCGACGCCGTGGCATCCCTTCCGGCTATGTGAAAAAAAAAACCGAAACCGACACTACTCAAAGCGCCGGCTGAAGTTGGCAATACCTCATCCTGTCCGCAAAAGCCAAAAGGCCCCCAAAAACCCTTCTGCGATTGTTCATACCCCTAAGATAAGCGACGTGGATTATCACCTGCAAACCGGGCGGCTCAGCCGTCCCGGCGGGCTGGCGAAACCGGCCGTTTAGCTCGTCGCAATCCGACTGGCCGGCTTTTGAGAGGATTTGATAATGTTGCCAGCACCTGTACGTCGCCGCCGTCGCGGAGAAGGCGCCTTGTCCCCGGTCGAGCGGGCTTGGGACCGTCTACTGAGCCCCTGGTGGGGTGAGTTGCCGACCGAAAGCGAGCTGATCGGCGCCTATCCGGCAGAGATCACCGAGGACGAGGACGCGGTCTATGTCAATGCGGAGATGCCCGGCTTCGGCCGCGACGAAATCAGCGTCTCCTGTGATTCCGGCGTACTGCACATAAGTGCGGAACGAACGCCGGAAGAGGCCGAGGGGACGACCCATCTGAACGAGCGCCAATACACTCGCGTAGAGCGAAGCTTCTCTCTGCCGGCGCCTGTGGACGAAGAGAAGTCCGAGGCGAAGCTCGAAGACGGCGTGCTGAAGCTAAAGTTACCGAAGACAGAGGAAAGCAAACCACGGCGAATCGAAATCCAGTAAAACCAATGTAACGAGCTTATTCGGAGGGCGAACTGCGGAGCACCTTGGCTGCAGTTGTCTGTGCCCCGCAGTTCGTCCCCGAGGTCTCGCGGGATACCAGCCGGACGGACCAGGACGGCAGTCCGTCAATTAGTAATGCGAAGGACACAGGAGAGCGCAGGATGACCGAGCGGAATACGAGGCAGTCAGACAAGGAAGCGATGCAGCAACGGCTGCAGTTCTCAGCAACCGATGACGGCGGGGTTCCTCGCTTCCAGAGCATCTGTATCGATGGGCTGCAGAACGGGCAGGTCAACGAGGACTTGGGCAAATATGTCGCGGAACGCCCTCTCGACGACATAGACATGGCGCAGGTCCAAAAGATCATCGCTGCCGAGCCCGGGCTGGACGCCGTCGAGATGGCTCGCTTAATCGAAGAGTATAGCGAGCTGCTGCGTCCCAGACGCAGTGCCTAGCCCAACCGGGCGCGCGCCCGGTTTCGACCTCTCTTCCCTTGCGGGACACTATCGATACCGGGCCTACAGCGAAGCGGGCCGGGAGTTCCGGCTTTGCTTTTTTGGCTTTGGCCTGTCGGCAGAAGATGTATACTGCTGCTCCCGCCGCTTCTAGCTGGGTGGAATGCTGGCCTGTGTAAGTGTTCATGGCGTTGCCGGGCTGACTCGACCGGCCCCGCACGTGGAGATCTGAAAGATGGGCTCAAACGACTTGGCTTCCCGTGTCAGCACCGGTGTAGAGGGGCTTGACCAGATACTCGGCGGTGGGCTTCCCCATGGCATGTCCTATACCGTTCATGGCGGGCCGGGCACCGGCAAGACCACGCTGGGCCTGCAGTTCCTCCTGGAAGGCGTAGGCCGCAACGAGCGAGTCCTCTTCGCTTCCATGCTGCAGAGGCCCAAGGACCTGGAGAGGATTTTCGCCTCGCACGGATGGTCGCTCGACGGCATCGAGCAACTCGACCTTCCGGACTATATCCGCCGGAACTCCGCCGAGATGCAGACGATGTTCAAACCCGACGAGGTCGAGTTAAAGGAAGCCACCGACGCCGTCATCAAGGGAATCCGGCAGTTCCGACCGCAGAGGATTGTGCTGGATTCGATCACCGAGTTGGCCCTGCTGGCGATCAGCTCCCATCAGCTTCGCCGGCAGATGCTCAAGCTTCAGGACCTGCTCTACGAGATAGGATGCACCTCGCTTTTCACCGTAAATGATAACACATCCGTGGACCTGCCCTCGCTTCAGACGGCGATGCACGGCGTGATCCAACTGGGCGCGGAGCAGGCCCGCTACGGGCAGCCGGGCAGGTGGCTGGAGGTCACCAAGGTCCGCGGCCTGGCGTTCCTCGGAGGTCGGCACGACTTCCGACTCAGTACCGGCGGAATCGAAGTATACCCCAACATTCCGGTCGAGAACGGCAGCAAGCAGGAGCCGGACTGGTCGACCATCTCCGGCGGCAACCGGGAACTGGACTCGCTGTTCGGCGGCGGGCTGGAGGCAGGTACGACCTGCCTGATCACCGGCACAACCGGCGCGGGCAAGAGCACGCTTACTTCTATTTATGTCCAGGCGGCCGCGGTACGGGGCGAGCGGTCGCTGATCTATTGCTTCGACGAGCGACGGGGAACGTACCTTCGCCGCTCGCAAGGGCTGGGTCTGGATATCGAGCAGCATATCGAGCGTGGTCTGGTGGATATTCGAGAGGTCGACGTTGGAAGCCTGATGCTTGGCCAGATCATTGCCCAGACACGCGACGCCGTGGAACAGGGCGTCAAGCTGGTGGTGATCGACAGTCTCACCGGTTTCCACCAGGCAATGCCCGGCCGGGAGTTGATCGTTCACCTCCACGAGTTGCTCCGTTATCTGGGCGGGGCGGGGGTGTTGACCCTGTTGACACTGCCGACCCACGGACTTTCAGCGGCGAGCCAAAGTTACCTCGACGCCAGCTATATCGCCGACACTGTCGTGCTGATGCGGCATTTCGAGGCGGCCGGCAGGATGCTGCGGTGCATATCGGTCCTGAAGAAGCGGCACGGCGACCACGAGCGCTCTATTCGCGAGATCCAGAGCGGGCCGGGCGGTATTCGGGTCGGCCCTCCGCTGACGGATTTCCAGAACGTGTTGTCGGGCGAACCGCAATTCATGGGCGGCCAGGGCGAACTGATGAGTAATTCAAAGGATGCGCGAGGTGGAGAAGACAACGGCTGAATCTTCCAACCGGCAGGCGGTGACGCTGCTGCTGTCGCCGACCGGACGTGACGCGGAACTGGCTTCGGGAATGCTGTGCCGCGCCGGTCTGCCCTGCATGGTCTGCCAGACGGCGGGCGATCTGATGGTAAGACTGCGCCGTGGCGAGGGGCCGGCGGTGATCGCGGCCGAGGCGATTGGCCCAAAGCAAACAGCGGCGTTGCAGGATATCCTGGCCGCTCAACCCCCCTGGTCGGACCTGCCGCTGATCATTGTCGCCGGAAAGGCGGCCTTGCCCAGGCACCTTGCGACGCTGGTATCCAGGCAGAACACGACGCTGCTGCACAGGCCTCTGGAGATGGACACCTTTGTTACGACGGTCAGGTCGGCCCGACAGAATCGGCTTCGGCAATACCAGGTCCGAGACCTGATCCGCAACCTGGAAGTTCGCGCCGGCCAGCTTCAGGAGCTTGCCTCGGAGCTGACGCTGGCCGAGCAGCGTGAGCGCAGCCGAATCGCGCAGATCCTGCACGACAATCTTCAGCAGGTGCTGGTGGGCGCCAAATTCGGCCTCAATAGTTTTCCCGGCCCTGTAACGGACGACCAGGTTGCCGCTGTCGAGTATGTTGAAGGGCTGATAGACGAGGCCATACGGGAGTCGCGTTCACTTACAAGCGAACTTGTGCCGCCGGTGCTCCGTGAATATGGCCTTGCCGACGGTCTGGCGTGGCTGGCCGAATGGATGAAGGAAAAACACGGGCTGGACGTGGCACTGACCGCGGACCGCAAGGCCGACTCAGCTCGGGAAGACGTGCGAGTGCTGGTATTCCAGTCCGTTCGCGAATTGCTGTTCAACGTCGTAAAGCATGCCGGTGTTCGCGAGGCGAACGTCGAACTGACCGCAGACGGTCCAAACCAGCTCCGTGTCACGGTTGAGGATGCCGGGCGGGGATTCGATCCCGATGAGGTTTTGCAGCCGTGTGACAACACCCGGAGCGGTTTCGGCTTGTTCACCATTAGAGAGCGCCTGAAATTGATGGGAGGGCGTTTCGCAATCGAAGGCGCCGTCGGAAAAGGGTCGCGGTTTGACATCATTGCCCCCACGCGGCTGGACGCGGATGCGCCACTTGAAACTCGGTCCGACGTGCCTGTAAGCGGAGATCACGTCGCGGCACCAACGACAACCGAAAGCCCAAAGCGTACCCGCGGAGGGTCGGTTCGCGTGCTTGTGGTCGATGACAACACTGTGGTGCGACAAGCGCTTTCGTCGATACTGTCGGCGGAGCCGGATCTGGAGGTCGTCGGCGAAGCGTGCGACGGTCTAGAAGCACTGGATATGGCTAAGTCAAAGAAGCCCGACCTTGTCCTGATGGACGTTTCAATGCCGAAGATGGACGGCGTGGAGGCCTGTCGCCGACTGGGCAGGGAAATGCCGCAGGTTATTGTGATCGCCCTTTCGATTCACGAAGACTCTCACCGAGTAAAAGCCATGAAACAAGCGGGCGCGGACGCATATCTGGTCAAGAGCGGCAAGGCAAACGAGGTGCTCACGGCCATTCGTAATCTTTGCGAGCCGTCGCCCGCGGATCGTAGCACCCGTGCCGTCTAGCGACGTCCTCTCTCTACGGGCTGACGCTGACGGAACGCTCCGACGCTGCTGATCGCCGTCCCGGACACCGAGCGTGGCCAGCGGTCCGTCGCGCCGGGCAGCCACCCGGACCGGTGCCAGCGGCGGAAGTCGTGCTGTTTGCTCCAAACGCTCACTCTGTGGCGCACTTCTCATATTCCCGGATTGGGCGCATCTGCGACACGTGGGCACCTGCCGGCACAGTACCGAGCCGGCGTGGTGGATATAAGCCCCGGCCGGAAAGACGCGACATTGTTCAAGGTGTCGCGTTCTGTCGCGGCGAGACTGGCCTTATCTGCCGCTGCGGGCGGGCCAGAATGGCCGCATTATTTGGCCGTGTACCGGTGACCGTCTCGGTGCTCTCGGGGCGCTTGAGTGTCGGTCTTGGTGCCAGACGGCAGTCTTTTGATGTCCACTCATGCCGCTGGTGTCAGCTATTGGCAAAATGGCCGGGGAAACGAGGCGTTCGCGTAACGCTTTGTGCGTGGCGGGCTTGGCTGTAAAGGGCGGAGTAAAACCGTGGCGCGGGCCGACCGTCGCAGGTTCGTCACGATGAACCCCACGCGCGGGAACAGTTCGCCCTTGTGGTGCTCGATCTTAGCCACCACACGGCGCGGCCTGTCCCA
>PUND01000050.1 GCA_003551645.1 Phycisphaerae bacterium
CGTAGAATATCCTGCTCCAGCCGCGAAAAATCTCGCCCAGCGACTCGTACATACGTACGGCGTACAGCCCCTCGTTCCTTACCACGTGGAGGCGCTTGCCGTTGCGTTTGAGCAGGTCCGCCAAGTGCATGTCTGCGTTCACTTGGTCGCGAACCGCTTCGTGCCCGCCGATGCTTTCGTAGACCTCTTTCGCATCAGCATAAAAGCTCCGTTGGCGGAGGCGTTGGGCTTGTCGGGGCTGTTGACGCTGGCCGGCGGGGACCAGGTCATCATCACGCCACTGCACACCGGCTGGATGATGCGCTCCCAGAAACCATGCATTTCAAGGTCCGGCAGGATGCTCAGCAGATCGGCATTAATATCGGACCGTCTCCGCCTTAGCAAAGCTCCCCAATCGCCTGACTCATCCCCAGTTTGCATGGGCGATTTCCTTTCGCAGTTCCCGTAGGAGTCGGAATATGCCTGGCAATCGGTTCATGAAGAGGAACCGTCCAATCGCGAAGAGGCTGTATTCCTGGGCTCTTCGGTTGGTACACCAACGGCTGGGCGGGTAGGTCTTCTTGGCGTACAGGCCAACGGCGACGAGTATCCAGTAGGCCATCGCCAGGACCAACAGCAGCCGTTCGAGGCGGCGTTGGTCGCCGATCATAGTCAGCCGAAGGGCGTAGCCGTTCCGCTTGCTCTTGCAGTCGCGGAAGTACTCCTCGATGGTCATCCGGCGGCCATAGATACGGCTGAGTTTCCTGGCTTGCAGCCGGGGCATATTGGTCACCAGGAACCACGGCTGGTGGTTCTGTGGCAGCCAGAGGACGGCGACATGTTGCCGGACCGGCCGCTGCTTGCGGTAGGCCACGTTCCGCAGCATCCGCTGCGTGCCGCGACGGACCGGCAGGTCCAGCAGGTTACCAGTGAACTCGGGGTGATCGATCCACACGTCCGGGCGGATGCGAATGATGTAGCCCAACTTGAGCTTCTGGCACTGGCGGGCCATCTCCGCTCGACCGAAGCCGCGGTCGGCGAGGATCACCACGTCGGCGTGGTCGGGCAGGTGGCTCTTCAGCAGGCGGAGCAGCCCGTACTCCAGGTTATTCTGGGACTTATACAGCTGCTCCGGCCGATAGACCGCCCATAGCAGCGGGATCGCCCGGCCGTGAATCCGGGCCGCCAGCACCAGGCAATGCCACTGACGGATGTCCACCCAATCCATCGAGATCAGCAGTCTTCGGCCCGGCCGAGCCAGCCAATAAATCCAACCGCTCATCTCAATGCCCGGCTCGATTCGGTGGTTGCCGAGGAACCGATCGATCCGCTTAATGCAGTGCTTGGCGGCCTGACCCCGCTGGCGTGCCAGGGTCCGCCCCAGCCCGGCGATGGTCAGCCGGACGGTCGCCATCGCTGCATAGACCAAGGCGCTCAAGGTTTTGACCTGACTTTGCCGAATCAAACAGATAGAATCCAACCACAAGTGCACGTCCGTGTGCTTCATAGCCGACTCCCTTCGGTATTGGGCTACTAAAGGTGTCGGCTATCTTTTTGGATACTCTGAAACTGGGGATGGATCAGCCCAATCGCACCTTGCACATGCCTTCATTGCCGACTTGCGCAGACTGAGCGTATCGGCTCCGCATCCTCCGGCAGTTTCGTCTGTCGTGTGCGGTCACTGCGTCAGATGAGCCAGAAAGGTCCCAGCAGCGCGTGCGCGGGGCGGCGAATTGCCGTAAACCGCTGCAAATGCTTAATTACGCCTCAAAACACGCTATAACTATATGAGAAGGAGCTTAGCGGTCCAGCCCGGCTGTTTGGGGCCGTTTCTCGTGGCCGAACCGGTTATTCACCACTGCTTAACAGAACGAAAGGAGAGTGTCATGATCCGCCTGAACGTCGGATTCAGCAGAAAAGTCGGCGAGCCGGACTTCGGTTCGCGAGGGGCGTCGGTGAACCTCGATATCGAGCTGGCCGATGCCGCAATCGACGCCCCGCAGGAGCTTCAGGCAAGTATCCGCCGGCTGTACGCACTGGCCCGTGAGGCCGTCGCCGAGGAATTGCAGCACAGCCGCAACGATACGGCCGAGTCCCGAAAGCAGGGCGGCAACAACGGCTCTGCGCCCGGGCCGATGACCATGGCCCAGCGTAAGGCCATCGAGGCGATAGCCCGGGATATGGGTATCGACCCTTCAGCCGAGATCCACCGCCGATTCGGCCTGGATATGGAGCAGTTGTCCCTGGCCCAGGCCTCCGAAGCAATCGACCATCTCAAGCATCTCCAGACCGCCGGCAACGACAGCAGCTCATAGCCCGCACACACACCTACTCCCGCTTCCCTCGACGCTTCCACCATCTCAGAGCCGCCTAACCATCGAACCACCTGAAGCGACCTGTCATTCACCGTGGCCGGGACCGGTGTCTTTCTTAACTCGCCGGTCCGTCATCTGAGCCATCCGCATCCTTCACAACCAAAGGAAAGGACAAGACCAATGACTCGAACCAACGCAGCATTCACCGTCGCAGTCCGCAAGGCACGTAGTTCACTGTGCCATCTGGGCCGGGCGTTCACCAGGTCCATCGCAGCAGTCCGCTCATTCCTGCGAACGCTTCGACAACCCCCTGATAACGGAAAGGAGATGTAACCGTCATGACCATCGTGCCATCACAAAAACTCTCAGCAGCAGATGCCATCCGCCTGGGAGTCAACATCACAGAGGCGATCGCATCCGAAAGACGCCGGCCGCATGGCTTTCCCGATCCCGACAACCAACATCGCGAACGCAAACACGGCCCCGGCCCGGCGTCAATGGCGTCAATAAGGGCCGCTTCGGCTGCTATGCGTACGAGACCTTTTGAGGAGACCACACCATGAGACTTTACTGCTGGCCGATCGTGTTGGTGCTGCTGGTGGGCCTGGCCGTGCTGCTGGTCCGATGCGACGCCGACAACGCCGTTACAAGGAGCAGCGATGAACGAGACAACCACACAGGGCAATCCGCCCCGAAGACCCAGGCGGTTACTTCGAGTACTCCTGTCGATACTGGTGCTGCTTACAGCAGTGAGGATGACGCCTTATTTCGTTGGTGGAATTTTCGGAGCTGGCCGCGGCTCTGGAAGCGAATCTGGCGGGACATCTCAGACAGCAGGCCACATAACGCTGGAGGCCATACAGGAGACGGCGGATCTTGTGGTCGTACGCCTGCCATTTCAGCAACTGATCACCTCGAGAATCGACGGCTATTCAGGGGGTGTACGCTGCGTGCTTATGGCCTCTGGGACCGCGATGATAGCCACCGACCTGGAGCGGGCCTCTCTTACGCTGGATGAGGACCGTGAGCTGGCTGTCCTGTCTCTTGCGGCTCCTGAGGTGATCACCACCGGGCTGGACCACAAGCAAAGCCGCATCGTCCTTCTGAGGCGTTTCGGGCTGTGGCATTTTGCGCCCGGTACCACAGGAGAGGGCCGTGTGGTGGAGATAGCCCTGCGAGACGCCCAGGATGCGATCAACAGCTACGCAGGCAGGGATGAGCATATCCTCCGGGCCCGTCTGCGTGCAGAGGCGGTCCTGGAGACGTTCCTGGCCGAGCGCGGCTGGCGATTGAAGATCGAGTGGCGTGACTGACACATCGCCCTGATTGAATCCCCCGGCCGTGGAGCCGCTGCGCAAACACCACGGCCGGGGCTGTCTATTTTTGACGCTGAGATACCACCTGCTGAAAGGAGACCGAACCATGAAGCTTCTGACCGATGAGATCCGCCGCAAACTCCCTCTTCTGGGAAGCCAGGACGGCAGGGGAGGTAAGCAGACGGCATGGGTGAAGTTCTTCATGCCCTCCGGGCCTTTTACCTGGTATGCCACCGAGTTCGACGGGACCGATATGTTCTTCGGCCTGGTCGATGGCCTGGAAAAGGAGCTGGGGTATTTTTCACTCTCGGAGCTGAAATCCATACGCGGCCCGTTTGGACTTGCCGTCGAGCGGGACATGTACTGGGAGCCGAAGATGTTGGAGGAGATAGCACCGGAGCTTTTTCGCAGTCGAAGCCAGGCCGGAAAGGGGGCAAGCTCATGAATGCTCCCGCCGAACAATTCTGCGAGAATCCGCTGTGTGAGAATCCCGGCTCGAAGGCCGTCCGCGTATCGACAGAGCGTCCGAACGACCAGAAGCGCATGCTCTGCGAATGCTGCGATGAGGTTTTTTCATGGGGAGTTCAGCACGGGCGGATGTCAGTAGCGCAGGGGCAGGGCTTAAGCAACCTCACCGCTCATCTGCGATGCGGTTTTGTTGTCCTGACATTCAACACCGATGAGGCCGACGGAAAAGGCCGTTTCGAGGCATGGGCCTACGAGGGTCCACTGGATTTTGACAGATCAGCGCCTGTCACCTTCGGTGTGGGTGCATCTGCCGAAGAGGCGATACGTGCACTGGATGAGCAACTCGCCGGCGATAAGCCCACGACAGACAGGCAGGGTGGAACCTCGGCTGTCCATCTCAGCGACAGTGAACTGGCCACGATACTGGCGGCCCTTCGCTTCCATCGGGATGAGAATCTCCAGCCGGCGGATGCGCAAATACCCGATATGGTCATCCGCGAGATCGCCACAGACAGCGGCCGTCTGAAGCCGCTGAGCTATCGACAGGTGGATGCTCTGTGTGAGCGGCTGCGGGAGGACGTATCAGCACAGTACGACACCCGGTGCTATAAGCCAAATCCGCAAGCTCAAGAGGACAGTCGGACAGTCGAGATCGTCATCGAAGGAGGTAACGCCGAGGTTACTTCCAGGCCGGAATCGGTGGCGGTGAGGATAGTCGATTACGACATCGACGGCTTGGATGAGGAGCTTCTGAGCCGGAACGGCAGGGGCAGGGCGTGTAGGATACTCAACTGGCCCGCCGAAGGTGACGGCTCGACAAAGCCCTGAGACCGGCACACCCTGCCCCTCAGCAATCTCCACAAAAACCCCCGCGACACTGACTGAAAGGACCTCCCCATGCATCTGCGCTGCAGCCGTTCAGCGCGCGGACCGCCCGAAGTCCGCGAGCATCGGCCGGAAGTGTTTTGGAACTGGAACTTGTTTTTCATCAACCATTAAGAAAGGATAGACACATGCAGATATTATGGATCAATAATGACGGCGCTGGCTTCGCCGACTACGTCGATGTCGCCGAGGGAACCACCGTTGAGGCCTTCTTCGCCAAGCACATGCCCGGCCTGGACGCCAAGGACTACCTCATCAGAGTCAACCGCCAGCCGGTCGCAGCGGACCAGGTCCTTACCGAAGGCGACAGGGTGACAATCACACCCACGAAAATAGAGGGAGCGATCTAACGCCTGATAAGTCAGTAATTTAGGGGCGCTTGCCATCGGAAGAGTCCGGGGAGTATTCGTCGCTTGTCTGCGGCGTCTGCTCCCCGGCTTGTCTTGTCGGAAAACCTTCGGAAAGGACCCGCAAAATGTCCATACCACCACAGAAGCTCTGGGAGCTGGCCGACCGTCTGCGGGGTCAGCTCCTGTGTCTTCGTATTGAACGCTACGGCCGAATCATACGCCGCAGCAAGGAGCTGACAGAGGCCCTGGAGAGGTTCCGCAGGCGAAGCGAGCTGCTGGCCCTGTGCGTATGTCGGAACTGGCTGGCGGCCGCCGCAAGCATGACCGAGCGGATATCACTTGGCCTTCGCGACCTGCCGTATTGTTCATCGCGTCTGGAGCAGGCCATCGACGCCGGCAGAAGACCGGTACCCGAGGCCAGGCAGATATACGACGATCTCCAGCAGACCTCGTGTGAGTTCGGCGGTCTGTGCTACTACGTAGAGGATGATGAGCTGGCCGTTACCACCGAGCCGATTCAGCTTGAGCATATCCACCTGGGGCCGTTCGAGATCCGCCTGCGTATAGCGGGTCTGGCCAATATGCGGCATTCGGGTGCGGTCTATCGCATAGTCGCACTGGACCCAAGGCCCGCCGCCGGACACGATCATGTCACCCATCCGCACGTAAGCGACCAGCGGCTCTGTGAGGGTGAGGCAGGAGCCGCTATCCACGCAGCGCTTCAGACAGGCAGGATCTGCGACTTTTTCCAGCTCGTCGAGGCGGTGCTTACCACCTACAACCCCGGCTCTCCCTATGTCTCGCTGGACAACTGGGAGGGGATGAGCTGCTACGACTGCGGCTACGTGGTCTCAGAGGAGGACATCCACTACTGCACATCCTGTGAGGCGGACTTCTGCCCGGAGTGCACCTCCTACTGCAGGCGCTGTAACGAGACCACCTGCCTGGGCTGTCTGAACCCGTGCGAGGTCTGTCATGACCACGTCTGTCCATCCTGCCAGACGAGCTGTCCGGAATGCGGCAAGCGGCTGTGCCTGAACTGCCGCAAGGAACTCCAGTGTCCCTGCCTGAGTGAAAGGAACGATGAAGATGAGCAACAACAACGACAACCAGAACAAGCCCGACAAACCAACGCAGCAACCGAGCGACCAGCAAACATCGGCCAGGCCTGAGGACTCGGCCCACTCTTTGCCGAAAAGGCCGGTGCTGAGGTTCTCGCCTACCGCCTGGGCGAAGCTTCTTTTTATGCGTGACCGAGGGCCTACCGAGATAGGCGGCTTCGGCATCACCGAAGTAGAGGACCTTTTGTATGTCCGCGATATCGAGACCATCTGTCAGGATGCCACCTGTGCCAGCGTGGAGTTCGACGATGAGGCGGTTGCCGACTTCTTCGACCGCCAGGTGGATGCGGGCAGGAGGCCCGAACAATTCGCCCGGCTCTGGATTCATACCCACCCAGGTGGTTCGGCCCAGCCCAGTGTTACAGATGAACGGACCTTTTCGCGGGTCTTCGGGCGCTGTCAGTGGGCGGTGATGTTCATCCTCGCCAGGGGCGGCAGGAGCAGGGCGCTTCTGCGGTTCAACGTAGGCCCCGGCGGTCAGGTGGCGATACCGGTGGAGGTGGATTATTCCCGGCCGTTCGAGGCCAGTGACAGAGACGCCTGGGAAGCCGAGTATCGGGCCAATATCGCCGACGATGATGGACTTATCGACTGGGCCGGTGATGAGCTTTTCGTCGAGGAGTTTTTGGACGAGGAGTCGGACTCACGGCAGCAGGGCGGTGAGATGTTCCCCGACGACTGGCTGGCCGAGCTTGAGCGGATGGAGCCGGCCGAGAGGCGGCTGATCCTGGATGAGCTTGCCGCCCGCGAGGACCTCTTTGGCGATACGGAGGTGGAATATGTCTTCTGAGGATTTTTCGACGCTTTCCGAGAGATACACCCGGCAGCGGGATATTGTTCCCGCCGAACGCCTGGCCGGGTGCAGCCCGACCATCATCGGTGTGGGTGCGATAGGCAGGCAGGTCGCCCTTCAGCTTGCGGCCATCGGCGTACCTCGTCTGAAGCTGATCGACTTCGATATCGTCGAGCAGGTCAACCTCGCCGCACAGGGCTTTTGGGAAACCGACCTGGGCAGGGCCAAGGTCGAGGCCACCGCAGAGCACTGCCGGATGATAAACAGCACCGTCGAGATCGATGCGGTCTGCCAGAGATTCAGGCGGAGTGAGGATATCGGCGATGTGGTGTTCGCCTGCGTGGACTCGATAGAGACGCGGAGGATGATCTTTCAAGCGGTGCGGGACAGGTGCCGGTTCTTCGCCGACGGCAGGATGACGGCCGAGGTCCTTCGTGTGCTCACCGTCTGTGATGAGCGGGGCAGGGCGCATTATCCCCAGACGCTCTTCCAGCCGGCAGAGGCACATGGCGGTCCATGTACGGCCAGGACGACCATCTACTGCGCCAACATCGCAGCCGGGCTTATGGTCTCGTGCTTCACGCGTTGGCTGCGTGGCCTGCCGGTCGAGCCGGATGTATCGGTCAACCTGCTTGCGGCGGAGCTGACCGTCGATTGCGAGCAAACGCCGGTGTGCAGTTAGCACCGCACACGCCAAAACCGCACAACAAAAGGCCAAAACGCACCGGCCTTTTGTTAGCTATCAGAGAATGGCGTGAGCTTGTGCTCGACCGCTGCCGCACCTTCCAATCGCAATCACAACGCCTCCTCAGGCCTCACACGCTGGCGATACGCACCGCAACCGTAGCGATAGGCCTTACCGTCTAAGCAACGCTCGCGCCCACCGGTTTTCAGACGCGGGCATAGTCAGTCTAACGGCTTCGGCGTGTCCGCCATGACGTTCGCGCGGGACTTGCTGACTCTGCGAGTAGACTACCGTGCAATCGGTTACCGCTAAATGGCTTCGGCTCCATCCGTCATGCGCGGTGGCATATCTCCGTCCATCGAGCTGGCAGCGTCCACTTACACCGCTCGTTCTCAGTCCGCTGTTCTGGCTTGGGCGGACCGAAGGCACGCGTTCAGAGTCAATCTATCGGCCTACAGCTCTAACTTGAAATTCGGATCCTGCATGCTGCGCTGAAACGCGTCTAAATCCTTTAACGGACTTTCTCCGACAATCTTAACTATCCCTTGAAGCGCACCATCCACGAGCGAGTCGTTCTTGCCCTGAGTGCCCTCATCGAGTTTTTGGAATAGTTTGTGCAAAGCTTCTCGCCTCTCGGCAAAGTACATCTCAAAGTACTTCTCGATCAGTTCTCTGTGAGTCCGGATGTTTTCCACCACCGCATCGCGCTGTGCTATGATGCGCATCCTGTCGGTTTCTTCGTGTTGGGCCGCTTTGGCGTAGTCAACACATGCTAGAAGTGCGGCTAGCGGATCTCCCTTCTTACCGGCCATCTTTCCAACGCTCTTGGCAGACCGAGTCACCGGAGACTTCCATACTTTGGCGACCGAGTGATTATCCATGGCTTATCCTTTCAATAAAAGGGTTTTACGTCTCATCCACAATCGGTGCGTCAAGTAACTCGCCCAAACGCTTGGCGAATTTGGCGACGCGAAAGACATCTTCCTGGTTTTGCGGGTCTGCTGTGGCCAGTAGTTCTTTCAGCGTCTGGTTTACCTGAGAGACAGCATCTTCTATTTCATCAGCTCTTTGCCATACACCACGAAGAAAGGTCAGATGCATCTCCATCTGTTTTTTCGCTTTGCGCATCTCCCCAATACATCTGTCGACTTCCTTGGCTACTTTTGCCGCCTTGTGGGTGGCGAAGAATCCGCCTGTGAGTAACGCTGGGCCTGCGGCCAGAGTGCCAAGCGTGACGGTCCCAACGGCCATACCACCACCGCCGGCTGCCACTGCCTTACCACCAAGCCATGCCAATGTGGCTTTTTTTGCAGCCGCGCCGCTAAGTGTACCTATGGCCGTGCCGGTGGAGGCTGTTCCGAATGTGCTAACCAGACCATATACTCCCATTGCGGTCAATGCACCGGAGGTCGCTGAGGAAGAAAGCCCTTCCAGCGTTCCTTGGATTGTGACGGATGCGCCTTTCCAAGCATTAATATCTTGTGGTGTCACCTCGACCGCCTCGAACAAATCCCGCTGCTTGACTTTCGCCCTTTTTATCAAGCGGGCAGCGTTTCCAAGTGTCCTTGTGGCCTCAGCCTTTTTTCGCCCGAGCCGTTCCAGCCTAGACTGGGTTCTCTCATACGTACTGCGGTAGTGTTGCTGCATACGTTCAAAGCTGGCCTTTTCGGCCTCGTAGCGTCTCTTATCTGAGCTTATCTGGCGCTTGGCCCGTATCAGCAGCCCACTTCCACTCCCACCCGCTGCAACTCCAGCGACAAGTAGTAAAGGCAATGGCATGGTTGTCTCCTTTCACTGTGATCCCGAAGAATCGTTCTCTTTACCATTCGATTTCGCGAAAAACGAAAGCGCTCCAAGACCAGCCATGCCCAGTATGCCTCCTATCCAAGCAAAACTGGGCACAGTCGACAGGGACGCGATTACCCGTGCCGGCAGGAGTCTTCGCACGGCTGCTGCGGACAATACTCCTCGAGCACCGACGCGCTTCAGGGCCTCGCTGATGTCCTCGACATCCAACGGTTGGGCGTGATCCTCATCGTGCGCAATCATCGCCTGTATAGCCTGTAGTAGCTTCTTGACTTCACCGGGTATGTGTCTGTGCTCATTTTCCCAGCGGTTATAGGTAACGAAGCTGACGTTCAATGCCTGGGCCATTTCCTGCTGCGTCAGGCCCAGATTGCCGCGAAGTTCTCTCAGTTGTTCAGCGTCCATCATCTGGCTCCTCTAACCTGTCTAGCATTATAGCTCCAGATATATCCCTGTCAACACAAAAAAATTAAATTTTTTTCAACCTTTAGACTGCCGTCCATGTGGTTGCCATAGGTCTTGGTTTTTCAATAACCTACATGAGGGGGCACAAGCCAGACTTTTTGGGACGGAGCCAAATCGTGGCACATGGCGGGCCAGGCAATTTCAGCTGACCCGGCCGGAGCGGATAAGCGAAGCAGGTGAGTTGCGCAGCGTTGCGACTGCCCGCCAGACTTCTGGAAATTATTCCGGAGGTTCCCCAGGGGCCGGATGAGGCGCATATGTGCGGCATGTTCGGTGGGACACCGTTTTTTCGGCCAGCTGCGACCGCACCTGTCACGCCCCCATGGTAAGCTCAGGGCGTTTTCGGCCGTTGCGGGTGTTTGACGGCGCGCGGCCGGCGCGGTTACCATTCAGGCCACTGGTCATAAGCGCCTGGGCCGCTAGCCTCGCGCCACCATCTGGTCGGCCAACAGACGCACGCCCCAGCGGTTGCGCCCTTCCGGCGGCTCCATGCGCGTCAGGGCGATCAAATGCGCTTCGGCCTTGCCATCAAGCTTTCGCGCTCGGTAGCTGCCACGGTTGCCGTGCTCCAAGGAGGTGTCCAGCCCTTGCTCCACCAAGCGACGACGCAAGTTCTCAACGGTCGTGGGATGACAGTCAAAGGCCTCAGCGATCCGAGTATCTTTCCATCCCGGACCATGCGGGCCTTGGTCAGCCTTCAGCAGCATCTGAGCATGCTTCCGCTGATGCGGCTTGCCCTTGCCCAACAGTGCCTGGAGTCGGGAACGTTCTTCGGTTGTCAACTCGACTAGGTACTTCTTCATGGCGGCCTGAGAGCCTAACACGCATGCCCCGCTGGTTTTGGAATCTGTCGAGATCACCGATGCGCGCTACATGGGCCGACCGCAGCCATTTGTTCTAGAGTTTAACCCATGGCTCAATGCGATCATCGGGGGCAGAGGGACCGGCAAGTCAAGTCCTTTTGAATTTCTTCGACTCGCTCTGCGGAGGTCTGGCGAGTTGCCGGAGAGTCTTAGCGCAGACTTTGAGAAGTATGGTCAGGTCTACGTGACTCGCGATGATGGCGGCCTGCTGACCGAGACCGCTAGGATCCGCGTGATATATCGTAAGCTCCAACTGGCAGCGTTGACGGACTGCGCCAACATCGCCGCAGGATTGATGGTCTCATGCTTTACCCGCTGGCTGCGTGGCCTGCCGGTCGAGCCGGATGTATCGGTCAACCTGCTTGCGGCGGAGCTGACCGTCGATTGCGAGCAAACGCCGGCGTGCAGTTAGCACCGCACACGCCAAAACCGCAGAACAAAAGGCCAAAACGCACCGGCCTTTTGTTAGCTATCAGAGAATGGCGGGGCTGCGATCAAACGCTGCCACACCTCCCAATCGCGATCGTAACGCCTCCGCAGGTCTGACGCGCTGGCGATACGCACCACAACCATAGCGACAGGCCTTATCGTCTAAGCAACGCTCACGCCCACCGGTTTTCAGACGCGGGCATAGCCCATCTAACGGCTTCGGCGTTTAAGCCCAACGGCCAGACCGCACATCGCCAGCCCTGGGAGCGAGACCGTCGCGGAGAGGACGAAGCGAGACTACTGGTCTACGACACTGCCGTCCTCGTGCAGGCGGGTGACGATCTTGCGGTGGCGGCTGGGCCACTTCTGCCTCGCTCCCTCCACCAGCTCTACACCCAGTCCTGGGGCGTCGGGGATGATCAGGTAGCCGTCCTCACAGCGCAGCGTGCCCCGGACGATCTCACTCTTGGGCGGCTCATGCTCCCCCTTGGGGTACTCCTGGATGACGAAGTTGGGAATGCAGGCCGCCAGTTGGACGCAGGCGGCCGTGCTGACCGGCGACAGTGGGTTGTGCGGCACGACGCCGGCGTGGAAGGCCTCCGCCATAGCGGCGATCTTCTTGGCATGCGTCAGGCCACCGCAGAGGCAGACGTCCGGACGGACGTAGTGAACCGCACCACGTGAGAGCAGGGCCTGGAACTCCCAGATCGTGTGCAGCCGCTCCCCGGTGGCGATGGGAATGTGAGTCCTGCGGGCGACCTCGGCCATCGCGTCGAAGCTGTCGGGGCGTATTGGGTCCTCCAGGAACATCGGTCGGTACGGCTCGATGCCGCGCGCGAGGGCGACGGCCTCGTGTGGTTCCAGACGGCGGTGGATCTCGATGCAGAGGTCCACATCATCTCCGACGGCTTGGCGGTAGGCGGCGACGGCCTCGACGGCGTCCTGGACCTTATCGGTGTGGGTCTTGCTGTAGGACATGTCCCGGGGTTCGTCGAGGAACGGCGTCAGGTGCCCGACTGCGGTGAAGCCCATCTCCTTGGCGTGCACGCACCCCTCGATGAGCTGCTGACGTGTCCGCCCCAGGACGTGGTAGTAGACCCGGGCCTTGTCGCGGACCTTTCCACCCAAAAGCTGCCAGCAGGGCACGCCGAAGTGCTTGCCGGCGATGTC
>PUND01000026.1 GCA_003551645.1 Phycisphaerae bacterium
CTACTCACGCACGGCATAACGCGCACAATTCCCACCATTGCCCGGCCACATGGAGGATGTCACCCTTGACCGGCCGTGGCCCAGGTGGAGAGGGTCCTCCATGCTGGTGGACCTCGTCCTGCCAGTCCTCGATATCCCCGACTTGGCCGGCTCTTCCATGGGCCTGGTCCTCTATCTCCTAAAGAGGCTCCAGAGGCTGCCCTTGAAGGCCTACCGGCTCTTCCATGGCCCTGGTCCTGGTCCCTGTTGAAGGCCTGCCGGCTCTTGCCCTGCTGATGCTGCCGGCGAGGGCTGCCTGCAACGGCACGTAAAACGGTCGGGCCAGCCGGTGAACCCGCCTAAAATCGCAAATTAGAGGCCGTTCTTTCTGGGCTGCCGCTGCCCACCATTGTGCGCAAGCCGGAGTACTCGGAGGGAAGCTGCAGTCCCTGGTATTGAGTGTTCCTGGTCCAGGAGCTGCGCGTCATGACTCTCTAGTTATGCAGATGCCAGGGAGCGAAAAGGCTTACTTTGTAAGGTAAGCTTACAAACATTACCACACTTACGCACGGGAACATTACCACACTTCCGTTAATATAAACTTAATGATCGCCTCATGGTAAGGTTGGTAAGGTTGTAAGGTTGTAAGGTCAGGCATGAAAAAAGTGGTAAGGTTGGTAAGGCGGCTTTTGTGCCTGCCCCACAACCTCCTGATTAAAAGTACGGTCTTGGAGGTGACATTAGGCACAAACAAGAGGTATCCAGGCGTAACACCGGAAACGGTTTTTGTGCCTGACATAACTTGCCTCAGAAAGTTTTGCCGACAAAATGCCGACAAGTTCGGTCATGCGGGACATATAAATCCTGGCGTGGCCCGGTCCCCGGTTGACCCCCCATGGCCGGGTTGACCCGGACCGGATGCCGTGAGAGAATCAAGGACCACAACGGAAGGGGGGAACTGATGCGAACTGCCTCCGGTGTTTTCACGATTCTAACCGGTACACTCCTTGGCCTCTACTGTATAGTTCTTACCATGGTTATATCTTTCGATCAGTGGGCCTGGCATACTGGCGGCAGTTACATCATACCTATCCTTGTATTCGTATGCCTCCCGGTAGCAGCCTTCATTTTCGCCGGCGGCATTCTGACTCTAATGGGCAAGTATTGGGGAATCTGCCTTGCTGCGGCGATACTGTCCACAGTCGTACTCCCGCTCAACATCATCTCCATAATCTTCGTTGCTGTGACCAAAAAGCAGTGGAACGTAGGGTTAACTCACGGGTGTTCCATACATTGACCCGGACCGGATGCCATGAGACAATGCAGGACACCGCCAATAAGGGGGTGCCTCTCATGCGTAATCCCGAAATGCACGAAGACCTAGAGAAGTCATCTGCCGCGGAAGGTATCAGCTACCCATGTGCTTTGGATGAAGGGGAGCGCGTAATCTTCATTCGTGACTACAAGGATGGCCCTGTCACTTGTCCAAAATGCAGGAAGTCTTTTGTGGCACGTAAAGGCGAAATCAGAGAATGGCATTTCGCCCATAAGCCGGAAGGTTCGCCCGGTTCTTGTACCAGAGAAGGAGTGCTTCATTCTTCAGCGAAGATGCTTATCAAACAGTACTGGGAAGAAGCCAAACGCAATAAGCAGAAATACGTGTTGGAATGGACTTGTCCCGTGTGCGAACGGCATATGGAGTTCGATATAACAAAGGCTTTTACTAAAGTAGAAACTGAGCACTACATACCTGGGAGCAGCAGGAAGATCCGTGCTGACCTCTATTTCTTTTCGAAATCAAGACCATCTGTCATTGAGATAGTCGTTTCCAGTGATGTAAGGCCGGATACGGAGCAAGCCTATCTCCAAACTAGTATCCCTGTCTTCAAGGTGTATCCAACATTCGAATTGATATTAGAGACCCGCCTTCGCGAAAGAGTTCTTGCCAAAGAAACACTGAACACGGACGTGACGAAATGTCCTCATTGTCATGGAGACAAGGAGGAACTGGCAAGACGGAGGGCGTTCACAGCAGACATCCGTCGACGGCTCATCAGCATAGAGACACCAACTAGAACAGCGGTTCCATGGACACATTATCGTGACGACAAACCAATACCTCCTGATACTCAAGCCATGCTTTTGGAAATGGCCAGTAGCCTATGCAGGCTCGGCTTCGAACAATATCAAAGCCGTCCATATAATTTCGAATGTCAAACACCAATAGGCACGCTTTATGTATACCTGAATAGGTCTGACATTGTTTCAATGAGGGTAGAAAGCTTAACGGGTATGTTTCTATTCTCTGAACATGAAGACTGGCAGCGAGAGGCTGTTGGTAAAGAAACCATGATGTGGTTAGAGAAAGCCGGATTTCACAGGCACCATGCAGATAAAGAATACTTGCATCTCAAGTACCGACAACCTGAGATCAGGAAGAACCTTTAATAAGAGGCGGGCAATCCTGCCCACCGCTTCACCAGATACTCCAGGAGGGGCCTTCAGCATCGGCAATGGCGTTGACATGCCCCCTCTTGTGTGATTGAATGCATCAGGCAACACAAGCAAATAGCAGGAATGATAATCTCGAAACTACCCTATGGTTAGGCGACCATTTGTTGCGGGAAAGGAGCCATATGCACGACTGGAACCTGAACGGCCATTCCTTTTTGAACACCTGGATAATGATGTCGGAGGCGTAAGATTCAGATGTTTGGGTGGCGATTGGTCAGCTAAGGAGC
>PUND01000135.1 GCA_003551645.1 Phycisphaerae bacterium
AGGCCCGCCGCCGGCGGGCCTTATGAACGTACGGAAGCCCTCCATCGCGACCCGCCTGTGGTGCAGGTTTGCCGACTCGAACTGGACGATGGCGTGGTTCTTGTCCTCGGTGCCGAAGCAGGCGACGGCCTGTCCGCGGTTGACGTAGTACAGCCACAGCGGCACGCCCCATACGCCGGCGATACCCGGCAGGAAGCTGGAAAACGGCTTTGACCGGTGGTAGCGGCCAATGATGAACTCCGGGCCGCCTGGCCCGGTCCGCAGGTCGTAGCGTGCGTCGGATTGGTTCATTTCGGCTGCCTGGGCAAGTGTTTCATCGCGAAGGTCACAAAGGCCACGATTGATCGTTGTTAGCAATCAGGAATCGGTAATCAGTAATGTAACCCGTAACCCGTAATCAGTAACCATTAATCGAAAGTGTCCGTCAATCCTTATACCTCCCACCACCTCGAGAAATGCAACTGCCGGCCAGTATGTCAGCCCCGAAGGGACAACAGTGTCGCGCGGCCGTGCCAACTCTCTGTCGCCCCTTCGGGACTGACGCCCCCGGCCGTTTCCTGTCGGCCCTTCGGGCCTGTTTGTGTTCCACGTGCGTCGATTACCCAGCGGCCGCAACAAGCTTTCGAATTACCGGACGCTACCGGCCACTGATTACCGATTACCGGCTACAGTCTCAGTGCAGCCACGGCGGCGTGCCGTCGGCCGGTAGCGCCTCGTAGCCGGCGATAAGGTCGCGGTAGAAGAAGAAGCTGTCCTTTGGCACGCGCCGCAGATCGGCATAGTCGCAATAGACCAGCCCGAACCGCCTGGTGTACCCGTAGGCCCATTCAAAGTTGTCGATGAACGACCAGGCGAAGTAGCCGCGGACGTCCACGCCGTCGCGGATCGCCCGGGCGACGGCGCCGATGTAGTGGCGGAAGTACTCCACACGGCCGCGATCGTGGCAGCGCTTGCCGTCGGGCGAGAGCACATCGTCCATCGCGGCGCCGTTCTCGGTGACGTAGATGGGCGTGTTCTCGCACTCCTCCCAGGTCCACTTGAGCAGCCGATACAGCCCGTCGGGAACGATCGACCAGCCCATGGCCGTCTGGTCTTGGTAGCTCGGCGCTATGGAGTAGCCGTCCGGGCCGGACTCATCGCGGCGGATGGGGTTTTCCCAGTACGCGTTAACACCGATGAAGTCGGGTTTTTGGGCTATCCGCTCCATGTCGCCTTCCTCGACCGGCATGGGCCAGTCGGGATACTCCGTGGCAAATCGAGGCGGATAGCCGCGGCCGAAGATCGGACCCAGGAATATGCGCGATTCCATGTCGCGCGCACGCTCGGCCGCCACGATATCCTCCTCGCGCCTGGTCGCCGGGCGCACCGACGCCAGGTTAAGCGTGATGCCTATCCGCCCTTCGTAGCCACCCTCGCGGAAGGCCTGAGTCGCAAGCCCGTGGGCGAGGTTCAGATGATGAGCTGCCTCGAAGAACGCCTTGCCGTCCTTGCGGCCGGGGGCATGGCAGCCGACGAAGTAGCCCAGCTTGGCCGTGCAGATCGGCTCGTTGAAGGTGATCCAGAACTTCACCTTGTCGCCCAGCTCGTCGAAGCAGGTCCTGGCGTACTCGGCGTAATCCATCGCCGTTTGTCGAAGCGGCCAGCCGCCGGCGTCTTCCAGTTCCTGGGGCAGGTCCCAGTGGTACAGCGTCACGCACGGCTGGATGTCGGCCGCCAGCAGCGCATCGATGAGCCGGTGGTAATAGTCGAAGCCCTTTGGGTTTTGCTTACCGCGGCCGGTCGGGAACACCCGCGGCCAGGCAATTGAGAAGCGGTACGACCCGACACCGAGGCCGCGCATGAGCGCCACGTCTTCTTCGTAGCGATGGTACTGGTCGCATGCCACATCACCGGTGTGTCCGTGGGCGGTGTTACCGGGGGTGTGGCTGAAGGTATCCCAGATGCTCTGGCCCCGGCCGTCGGCGTCAACGGCGCCTTCGACCTGGTAGCTGGCTGTGGCGGTTCCCCAGAGGAAATCCGCCGGAAGTTTCGGTTCAGTCATTCATTTCTCCTTGTCGTTACGGGTGCGGCTCAACATGCGTCTCGGCGGTTGAATTGTCAAGCGTAGCAGGCGGATGCACCAATCCCGGATTCCGTAGCCCCGCCGGAAGACGCCGACGCCCGCGCGGTGGCCTTCACTGTTCGCCGCGGGCAAGGGCGGAGTCGATTGCCGCGTAGAGAGCCGAGGGGTCCTGCTCGAACTCCAGCGTATGTGCGCCCGGAAGCTCCGCCACGGTCGCCCGGCCGTCCGTAAGCCGCTCCACGACCTGTCGAGTCTTATCATTGTTCACTATGCGGTCGCGGTCGGAGAGCACGAGGGTGGTCTCGGCGGTGACCGACCCCTCGGACATGCGGCGCAGGCGGCCGTCCAGCTTGCGGCTTGCGAACAGGAACCTGGCCGTCGCGCGGCGCAGCGACATGTGGTCTTCGCGGATATATCGACGCATCTGTTCGTTGTCGGTGAAAAGCTCAACGTCACCCAGCGGAATCTCGAACAGCCGCCGCGGCCTTATCAGCAGCGAAAGCGCCACGCCGAGCTTCACGCCGAAAGACACATCCACCAGAGGCACTATCCCCGGCGCCACCAGGACCAGCGAAGCAAGCCGGCCGCGGCGGTCCGGGTCGGCGGCGGCCGCCGCCGCGAGCTTGCCGCCCCAACTGACACCGAGAAGATGCACCCGCTCGGCGCCGGCTTTCCCGCCGGCGAAATCCACAGCCCGGTACACATCGTCCAGCAAGACATCCGCCGAAGGCGCATGGCCGCGAGCTTCGGTGTTTGAACCGCTGCCGCGGCGCGAGACCGCCAACACTTCCCGACCACCACGGGCGATATGCTCACAGGAGCCGGTGAACCAGCCCGGATGTGACTGTATGCCGTGAAGGTACACCACCGGCAGCCCCGAGGCGCCGGCCGGAGGCGCGTAGTGATACGCCTCGGTTGTGTATCCGTCTGAAAGTTCAAGCGTTATGCGTTCGGCTTGCACGTCGTCCGCGGGAGGCCGCGATCGCGGCAGCGGCATGTCGGCGTCTGTCTCGGTCATGGCAAATCCCTTCGGTATCGCGGTCTTCGTGGCTTAAGCGGATGATAATGCACAGTATCGCCTTTTGCCAGAAGCAGTCGCGGACCCGGTTTTGGGGACTGCGTGTCCCGATATTCGTTCCGCGGGGCGTGGCCAGGGACAGGAGACGCGATTGCGATTCACCTGGATTCGTGAGAATCCACAGGGGCAGGCGACGGCGACGGACGGTCAAGGGGCCTGGATTTTCGCTGTTTGGCGGGCGGCCGGCTCCCGGAAAGGACCGTGGACTCGGGCCTGGGGCCGGGCGTGTGCCCCTCGGCGAGCGGGCCGAACGGCTGCGGGACCTTCTCCCTCTTTTCGCCGTGCTCGAAGGGTCTTCGAGAAAGCAGAATTGGACGCCGCTGGCCAACGTTCACCAGAAGCCCCACGGCCGCGCAGTTGACTATCAGCGAAGAACCGCCGTAGCTAAGAAGCGGAAGAGTCATCCCTGTTACCGGCAGAAGCCCCATAGCCACGGCTACGTTGATGAACACCTGCGACAGGAGCAGCCCTATAACCCCCACGGCCAGCAGTCGTCCGAACGGGTCGTGCGTGACCGCGGCGATCTCCGCTCCGAAGACCAGTATCACGGCGTAGCACAGGAGCACCAGCATGCACCCAACGAATCCCCACTTTCCGCCGACAACCGCGAAAATGAAGTCCGTGTGGTGCTCTGGCAGGATCCTGTTGAAGTGTTTGGCGGCGTCTTCGTCCATTCCTTGTCCGGTTGCGCCGCCGGCGCCGAGGACCAGTTTCGAAAGCCGCAGTTGGAACCCGGCATCCTGTGCGACCGCCGGATCGCCCTGCCGCAGCCAGCCGCTGAGACGTCGCACCTGGTGTGGACGCATAGCCCGGACCAGCGCCGGCACTACGACGTATTCCCCTTCATCACCGCTGAGCTGGGCGTACGCCACGTGCCGCCTGGCCTGCTGCCCGGACTGTCCGGCGGTCTCGGACAGTTTCTGCGGGACAGGCAGCAGCACCAGTGCTGTGGCCGCCACAATTATGCCCAGAAGATGCCGCAGCTTCGCACCGGCCATGAAGAGCATGAAATACAGTGTCGGCAGCAGCAGAAGCGTGGTGCCCAGGTCCGGTGCAACCAGTATCAGCCCCATAGGGATAAACGTCAGCGCAAAGGGTATGATGAGGCCTCGCAGGCGGCGGTAGTGGTCGCCGTGTCGCAGGTACCACGCAAGCATCACGATAAGCGAAAGCTTCGCAATCTCCGATGGCTGGATGCGGAATACGCCCAGGTCTATCCACCGCCTCGCACCGCCGACCGGCGGAAGCATCAACACCAGGACCAGCAGTCCAAGCGTCAGAGCGAAAAACGGATACGCCGTCGGGCCGAACCTGCGGTACGGAACCAGCGTAGCCGCGGCCATCACCAATATCCCCGCCACCGCATAAGCCGCCTGGCGGATGACGATGCCCGACAATCGCGGATCGGCCTGCTCGGCACTGCTCAGGGCACCCAACCCGATGCCAACCAGTCCAAGCGTCGCCAGCAGTATCGGCCAGCTCGTGTAGCGGAAATATCTCCTGATGCCTTCGTTCACTGGATGTCTATCTCAGATGCTCGTAACGGTCGCTGTAGTAGATTCTCAGCGCATCCCTCGCTATAGGCCCGGCCACGCGCGAACCGCCGTCGTCGGCGTATTCCACCACCACCGCGAAGGCGACCTTGGGATTGTCATTAGGGGCGTAGCCGATGAACCACGCCATATTGCCCTGGCGGACGACCTGTCCGTCGCTGACCAGCGGCGGCGCCTGTGCCGTGCCGGTCTTGCCGCAGACGCCTCGCAACTCCGGCGCAGACCTGAACACGCTATGGGCGGTCCCGTGGGGCTGATTAACCACCCTGAACATGCCCTGGCGGACCGTGCGGAAGTAGCCGCGGTCGATGTCAACCTGGCGGCGGACCCTCGACAGGCCGCCCTCCAGCGAAACCATCGGTGATACAAACCTGCCGTCCCTGGCTATGGTGGCCATGGCGTTGGCCATCTGCAGCGGTGTGCTGGATATCATGCCCTGTCCGATGGCGATAAACCACGCATCGCTGCGTCTGGCCGACCTGCCCCGGCGCTGCCGGACCCATTGCGGAGTCGCGACGAGTCCGCCGCGTTCCTCCGGCAGTCCCGTTCCTGGCCTTTCGCCGAAGCCCATCTGCCGAAATGTCTCGGAAAGCGGACCGATGCTTAGTCGGTCGCCGACCTCGTAGAAATACACGTTACAGCTTCGCTGCAGGGCTTCTATCACGGCCAGAGGCCCGTGTCCGTGCGGGTTCCAGCAGGCAGGCCCGTCGCCGCCGTAGCGGCCGGCGCAGGAGATGGTCGCGTCCTGGCTTATGACACCGTGGTCCAGGGCCGATAGTGCCGAAACCGTCTTGGCGGTCGAGCCGGGCGGGTAAAGACCGCCTACAGCCCTGTGCATCAGCGGAAGGTAAACATCATCACCGATAAGGTCGCCGTAGTTCCGGCGGTAGTCGTTCAGGTTAAACGTCGGCACCGAGACCAGCGCCAGCACCTCACCGCTCTCGACCGACAGCATTACGATGCTGCCGGTATATCCTTGACCGGTCAGAAGCTCGGTAAGCTCTTTCTGAAATTTGATGTCGATAGTCAGATGCACCGGCCGTCCCGGCTCAGGGGCGACCTGGTGGAGCACCTGCTCCTGCCTGTTGACCCGCCTTACCTGGCGGTATCCACGGCGTCCGCGGAGTATGTCCTCGCACATCTTCTCGATGCCGGCGATGCCCAGCGTGTCGTCGTCGTGGTAGCTGTCCCGAAGGCGTACCTCCCGGTCGGAACCGGCAAGTCGGCTATTGAGCTGTTGCTGCATCTCGGAGCTGACCGGACCGGTCAGGCCTATCAGGTGGCAGGCAATTTCGCCGTAGGGGTAATACCGCACGTGACCGGGGAGCACGGATGCCCCGACCATCTCGTCCAGTCGCCCTTTCAACTCAACCGCTGTCGCCTCCTCAAGACCGGTGATCACCGGGTGCGCCCGGGTCTGTTCTTCGACCGGCTGTCCGACTATCTCGCGGATGCGTTGCGTGCGGCGAACTATTCTCTGAACGATCTCGTCAAGGTCCTGGTCTCTCCTGTCGGCGAGTTTCCTGGCCACCGCCCAGGTTCGTTCCTCCCGTTCCCGGAAAACCTCCTCCGCGGAGTCAATGTCGATGTTTCGCTCGCGCGCGATACGCCTGACCTGGTACTGACGCCATCGCTCATCGCCGGCGATGAAGCGATAATCCAGACAGAAGTTGTCGCCCCGTCTGTCCATTGCCAGCACGCGCCCCCTGCGGTCGAGTATAGCCCCCCTGGCCGCCGGCAGCAGTCGCACGGTGCGAAGGGCGCCCTCGGCCTCGCGACGAAACTCCTCGCCCTGAGTAAGCTGTAACTGAGCCAGCCGCGCGGTAAGCGCCAGGAACAGCACCGCGACGATGCCCAGAAAGATTTTCAGTCTGCGCTTATACACGCCTGCATATCCGAAGCCCCGATGGTGCATCGGCGGACCGCGGCCGGAGCTTTACAGCCGCCATCTTCTATCGGCCCATCCTCGGACCGCGAGTCGACGGGGTCGGGACAAACCACCGCCTCAGCCGCTTCATGGCCGCGTAACCAATTGGCGCCAGCAGCGCGGTGTAGCCCGACAGCGAGCCGACCTGCAGCCACAGCCGACCGTAGTCGCTCCTTCCGACGTCGCCCCAGTTCAGCAGTGACTGCAGCGATATCCATAGCCCGTGCGCCACCAGGCAGAAAAGCAGTGTCAGGAGCATCTGCGTGTGTTTGCGATCCCGGAAGACCGCCTCCCTCATCTGAAATACCACAGCCGCGGCGAAGGCGTATCCCAGGGCCATCGGCCCCACGGCCGTGGCGCCTCCGGGAGCTCCGGCGGCGGACAGGTCAATGGCCAGCCCCAGCAGCCAGCCGGCCAGCATGGCGTCGGCAAGCGTCGGGGCGTACAGTGCCAGGAACACCGCCACCACCGCCGCGAAGTCCGGGCCTATCGCGCCGAAGGGCGAGTTGGTCCAGGTAAGCACATCTCCCAGTGTCGCCTGCAGCAGAATCAGAACGTAAGCCAGGATTATAAGTGCGACCCATCGCATCACTGCCGCCCCCCGCCGCGCACCGGCGGCGCTATAATGTAAACATCGCGCAGGGCGTCAAGGTCCTCCAGCGGGCGTACGCGCAGAGTCACCACCTGAGGGTCGTCCGGATTCGGCTCCACTTTTTCCACCCTGCCTATGGCTATCTGGATCGGCAGCATGTGGTCGTCGCCGGTGGTCAGCAGCCAGTCACCGGGCTGGACATTGTGATAGGCGGTGACGTTCGGCACGACTATCCAGCCGGAGCCGCCCCCCCCGGCCCAGACAGGTATGCGGACGTTGTTTTCCTCGGTCAGGCGAACTTCCTCGGCGGAATCTTCCCTGTCGATGATGACTATCCGCCCGTCGGCACGGCGGCTTATCTGGGCGGGCATCCCGAACCCCGGGTCAGTCACCAGCCGAACTCTCGCGGTGAACCTGCCGGTCTCGGAGGTGGTCTTTCCGACCAGGGCCTGTGAGGTAATGGCGGCCAGCCCCTCCGGCAGCGCCTTGGCCCTGTCGGTATGCACCAGCCGTGTGGTGACCCATGTGCCGGTTTCGGCCCCGCCGCTGCGCCCGACGTTTACCAGCCGGGTCCGGCCATAAGGCAGCGATTCGCTCAGCACCACACGGGCCGGCACCAGCCGATGCGCCAGCACGTCCGACGTAGGTGCGTACATCTTGCTGATATCCGCACTGGTTCTGAGGGAGTGGCGCAGTCGGGCTTTTTCGCTGGCGACCGCCTGCAACTGGCGCTCAAGGGCTGATATTTCCTCCCTAAGCCGCCGGGCCTCCTCCGCGGAGAGTCCGCCGCTGCGGATTTCACCGATTTCGGACTTCAGCCCCATGGACAGGTACATCCCCACATCACCAACCGGCGCCAGGACGTATCCTACCGTCCGCCGCAGCGGGACAGCGACATGCCGGCCCAGCAAAGAGGACGCCATCGCCGCCACCATCAGTGCGACCAGAACACGCGCCTTCGTGACGTTTCCTGAAAGCTTCATGCTGATGTGCCGGCTCCATCCGTAAAAAAGTGATGATATCGGCCCTCCCGCCGGAAAACAACCTGCTCGCCGGCCGATAAATCATTCTTCCGGCGGCTCTGCCGCGGCTTCGATCATAAGGGGTCTCAGAGTCGCCTCCAGCCGCTCTACCCGCTCGCGGTATTCGACAAGCTCCCGCTCCGCCGCCAGGCGCTGCGATCGCTCCCTGAGCCAAAGCGAAGCCAGAAGCGCGATTATCAACACCAGCAACCCGGCCACTACCACCAGGTAAGTGCTGTTGCCGTCATTTTCCGGCGGCTGCGACTGCGTCGGCCGGCTATTTGAAGCATCGGTCATTTCGGCATCTCCTCTGACGGCGCCTCTATCGAATCCGCACGCCGACTATGGCCCATGGCTCGTCGCCGGGCACTTCTGCCTTCAGCCGGACATACTTGGCCAGCACCGGGGTCATCAGACAGGCGGTGGTTACCCGCCGCGTGCCGGGGACCGACGCGCGGGGCTGGAAGTTCTCGCCGTCCATGCTCGTAAGAACCTTCATACGGCGGGAGAATCCGGTCCTGCCTCTGCCGTGCTCGACCACAACCATGTTGAACAGGCACGGTTTGCCCAGGTCTATGGTTATCTGCGCCCCGGCGTAATCGGCGTCGCTGACGGCCGCAGTGCCGTTGCTGACGTCGATAACCGCATCCAGGTCTTGCAGGTCGCCTGTTACCGTCCACTGACTTCGCGGGCTGACAGCGGCCGCCGGGGCGGACCGCCCGCTTTGCTGCGAACCAGGACCGCACCCGGACACTAACGCGCATCCGATGAGCGCGACAACCGCCTTAAGTAAACACCTCCGCAGCATCTCTGATCTCCGTCTCAGCCGGATTCCTGCAGGCCGGGCCGACCGGCATTATACAGAGATACTCCGGTCCGCCCAACGACGCGAAACGGCACTCGGCGCATCGCCGCCAGCCGAATCACCGATGTCCTTCAGCAACCGTATGCCGACCGCCGGGGACCGCAGAGTCGTCTTCATTCACCCAAACACGCTCGCGAAAGCCCCTCGGCAGATGCTATCATGGCTGTCATGTTCGATACCTGGCACGTAATACACTGGATACTACTGGCATTGCTGGTGGTGCTCTACGTATTGAGCTGCATTCGCGTTGCGTCTCGGATGGGCGCCATCGGGAAGAATCCTGCTCTCTGGTTCCTGATTACGCTGTTTCTGACGTTCCTGCCGGCCCTGATTGTCCTGCGTCGCCGCTCGGCGGCGGCGACGGCGACCGGCATGTTCTCAGAGGCCGAGCGATGCCGGCACTGCTCGGAGGTCCTCACCGGCTCAGACGCCTACGCCGACCGCTGCCCCGCCTGCAAGATGCCCCTGCATGACGGAGATGCGGCTTGAGGGCCGCCATAGTTTCGGTCGGAGACGAACTGACCTCCGGTCTGACGGTGGACACGAACTCCGCCTGGCTGGCGAGGAAACTGGGCGAGCGGGGAATCCTCGTCGCCGTCCAAATGACCGTGCCGGACGACAAGTCGGCTATCGCCCGCACGCTTTCATCGGCCGCCGGGCAGGCCGAACTGGTAATCGTCACCGGCGGGCTTGGCCCGACGGCCGACGACCTGACGCGGGAGGCGCTGGCCGATGTGCTTGGCAGCCCGCTGACTCCCGACAAGCCAAGCATCGACCGCATAGAGGGTTTTTTTCGCGCTCGCGGACGCCGGATGGTAGAGAGCAACCGCCGCCAGGCGATGATACCCGAAGGCGCAGAGGCGATCGCCAATGAGTTGGGCACCGCCCCGGGCATCGAGGCGCGGCTGGGCGGGGCGCGAGTGTTCGTGCTTCCCGGCGTGCCGTCGGAGATGAAAGACATGTTCGGCCGATGTGTCCTGCCGCGGCTGACCGGCGAGGCGGTTCTACTGCACCGCACTCTGCATACGTTCGGCAGCGGCGAGTCGGACATCGGGACCGCGATTGCCGATTTGATGGCGCCGGGACGTTCGGTGCACGTAGGCACAACCGCATCATCCGGGCTGGTGAGTATCCGGCTCTATTGCCGAGGCGAAACACCGTCTCAGACCCGGGAACTGATAGACGAAACCTGCTCGGAAATCCATCGGCGGCTGGGCGAACTGGTGATAGGTGAGGACGATTTCTCCATGGCCGAGGCAGTAGGCGGGATGCTTCGCGCCCACGGCCAGACTCTCGCGACGGCCGAGAGTTGCACCGGCGGGATGGTCGGGCAGATGATCACGGCCGTTGCCGGCTCGAGTGAATACTACCTCGGCGGGGTGGTCGCCTACTCGAACGAACTGAAGCAGGAACTGCTGGGCGTTCCGGCGGAGACGATCGAGACCAGCGGCGCCGTCAGCGCCGAGACGGCCAAGGCGATGGCCCTCGGCGCCCGCGACCGACTGGGGACGGACTGGGCGGTGTCGCTAACGGGCATCGCCGGCCCCGGAGGCGGGACGGCGGAAAAGCCGGTGGGGCTGGTGTTCACAGGCCTGGCCGGACCGGACGGTGTGGATTCCGAACGCCATGTCATGCCGGGGACCAGGGATATGGTCCGCCTGAGGGCGGCCCTGGCTTCGCTGAACGGCCTGCGACTGGCGGTACGGCGTCGAGCAAGCTCGTAGCCATCATAGAATATAATAAGGACACGGAAGCCGGACCATGGCCGGGATACCCCGAAGAGTTCGTGTGCTGCTTTTGGCGCTGATCCTGCTGATCCTCCACGGGGGCGTAACGGCGATACTGTACCAGGTTGCCGCGACGAGGACTGAACGTAGCTTCGAACGCGACCTGGAGAGGTTGCAACGGCTACAAGATGAGTCGGACGACGACTCTCCGATACTCCTCGCCGAGGAGGAGACAAGCCCGCTGACGAATATGCCGCCGCACAAAGCGCCGTGGTGGCTGTACGTCTATTTCTTCGCCGGATGCGCTTTTATAGCGGTCGTGTTCGTATTTCGATGGGATGCGGCATCGCGTAAGAGTAAAATCCAGCGGAATTACGGCCGCTGACCCCGGCTCGCGGTCGCGGGGCCGGTCGGCCGCTAAGCGGACTGAAGGGCCTTTCCGGTCTAGGTTCCATCCATCATTCTGCGGAAAAAATCGAACGGCCTCGCAGGCCGGTTATCATCCCCAACAGCCCCCGGCATGACCCGCCTCATCAGATGCGTCAGGACCGCCTCTGCTTCCGGAAACTCCGACATCACCTCATCCCGCTCGACACGATCCAGTCGCATATCACCGATCAACCCCGCCACCAACTCATAATCGTCATCCAGAAGATAGATCTGTTCGACATCCCTGTTCAAGCTGGTGGTCAGGGCCACCGCCACGGACGCCCGGGGGTCATCGTCGTCCGGCGGTTCCCGGCGCTCCATGTGTATGCTTCCGAACGCTGTCCTGTCGCCCAGGGGCGGCTGTTCGTTGAACACCACGTGAAAAGCGCCATCGTCTCCGGTCTCGGCAATCAGTCGGCGCAGCAGCGATATGGTTCCTTCCGGCGCGTAGCTGTCGGGGGCGGAGGCGCTGCTTCGCATCAGCACAGACTGGCCCCTGGGGTCTCGTACGGTCTGAGTCGCCTCAACCCTGTTGTCGCTAAGCTCGATACTGGTGTGGCTCGAGCTGGTCGCCCTCTCGCCGCCAGCCAGCAACCGGACGACGCCCGCCTCGTACCGGCCCGTAGTGGCGTCATCGTTGAGCCGCCAGTATTCCCAGTCTCCGGCGGCTCTGTCGCCCGCGGCAATGACCCTGACGTAAAGCCCCTCGAATCCACCGTCGGCGAGGGGCATACGGACGCTCGCATTCCAGCCGACGACGCCTTGACCGCGACGGATAAGCACCCATGTGTGATGCGGCGAGCGCTGCCAGAACGAAGACAGCCCTTCCTCGCGAATTCTCCCGACCATCTCGGCGCCTCTCCCGTGCGGGGCCGTACGCTGCTGGACGATTATCCACGCAACGCCGACCGCCACGGCCAGCAGGGCGAACATCAATACGGCGATCAGCGAGAACCTCGGCCGGTTGGTAGCTTGTTCTACGGCGGGCATACAGGTAATGTTAGCCGCCCGGCCGTAATGGTGTAAAGGGCCATGAAAACCGGAGATTCGAACCGTGTCCGACATAAAAAGGTGGCGGGGCTCAGGCGGCGCGTTGCAGTGCCCAATAGGCCGTCCACTGCTGGCTGTGGTCCAGTGCCGCCAGGGCCATCATCGCCTCGACGTTTTCGCTGTCC
>PUND01000016.1 GCA_003551645.1 Phycisphaerae bacterium
CAGCACATCATCACGCCATATCGACGCCACACCACATTGAACACCTCTTCTAAGCCGCCAAACGCCGCGGATGCCACGTCGTGCCGTCCCGCAGCATCGCCCAGGCAATGATCACCAGCTTACGAGCCACCGCCACTATCGCTATCTTACGACGAGACCGCGTCCCGCGACATACCCTCTCGAACACCGACCGCAAGTGAGGGTTGTAACGCAATGCCAGCCAACTGACCTCCACCAGCAAGCTACGCAACTGCCGGTGGCCCTGCTTACTGATGTGTCCGCTGCGGTCCATCTGACCCGACTGATACTGTCGTGGCACCAGGCCCACGTAACTGCCGACCTCCTTGCCGTTGCGGAACCTACCAGGATCGTCGATCACCGCAGCCAGCAACTCCGCCGTCCGCGGACCAACACAGGGGATGGTCTGCAGACGTTGTATCCGCTCGTCGCCGCGGGCCAGCTCGTTGAGCTTCCGTTCCACCCGCATCAGCCGTTGTTCTGTCTGTTCCAACGCGCCCAGTTCCTCGCCCAACTCCGCACGCCAAAGCTCTTCGGGACCAACCTCATCCCACCGCCGTGCCAGTTCCGCCAGATTCGCCCGGGCCTTCAGCGTCCAGCCGCGATGCCCAGGCGGGTGAATCCGTCCCTGACGCAACAGCAGACTGTGAATGGTGTTCTTGATACGCGTCTGACGGGCCACCAACTGCTGCCGGTAGCTGATCAACGCCCGGTGCTCGCGAACACGACGCGAGGGCATGTACACCTCCGGAAGCTGACGCATCGCCAGCATCCCCGCCAGCTTCGCCGCGTCCAGACGGTCCGTCTTGCGCTTCACGTTCCGCCATCTCCAGCCCTCGTGATTGGGATTGGCCACGTGCGGCTTCGCGCCCGAGGCCGTCACCAGGTCGTGAACCCAACCTGCCTGTGAGCAGATCTCGAAGACAACGTGACCCGGCCGTTCCAGCTCCAGCAGCCGTCCAAGCTCATCCGGACGCGTGCGAACCGTCCGGAAACGCTCCTCCCCCGTCGAGGTGTCAAAAATGCATCCACAGGTGTTGCCCTTGCCGAGGTCAAGTGCGAGAATCTTCATTGCCGGGTCTCCTTGTCAAAAGAGGTCTTTGGGCCATCCACGAGATAAGCCCGCTAATTATTGGGACTATGATCCCGTAAACGACCCTCAACCGGGAGACCCGGCTTTCATAGCTTCTACTCGCTGCCGCACCTTTACCGGCTCAAGCACCGGGCGGAAATATCTCTGACCGGATCTGCGATTTCCGGCGGAGATGGAGCAAACCATCTGAACACCACATAGGCCAACAGCAACAAGACAACTATGCCGAGTATGGCCGCGGCCTTGCCGGCACGCGTCCTGACCGATGCCAGGCCCAGGACGGTTCCGATGATGATCAAAGCCATTGTCCATAGAGCAGGGAGTGCAATAACGGCGAAGGGCCCAATATACATGACCGTAATGCATGTAACCATCATTGCAAGCGCGGTCAGCATAAGCACCAGACCCACCAGCGCCACCGTAGGGTTGCTCATGCCTGGTCGCTTCTGCCCGGGGCGGGCTTGCTCGGCGTCCTGCTCGGCAGCGCCCGACGGTTTCCGTTTTTTCGCCAGCAGCAACCAGACGACGATTCCGATGTTCCCTACGGCGACGCCCGTGCCAACCCCGACAGCGCCCAGGGCCGCCCTCCGCCCCGGGGCCACAGTCCACCTGCCAAGGTTGTGGCGCGTGTTCTCGGCCAGGTCCGGATAATGCTTACGCAGAGCGTCTTCGTTGATTACCCCGGCACGGTCCAGCTCCGCAATCCCTAAGCCAGCTACCGTAGGCACAAACCAGGCGGCATAGGCCCACAACGCCAGCAGCAGCACCAGAGCGAAGGCGTTAAGCAGCAGAAGCGGGATCCCGCCCCTCCGGGCGTCAGAATATCTCTCTGTTTCAGACACAAGAGTACCTCACGTATCTTGCCGGCAGGCCCCGCCACGTCGTTTGCCGGCGTCGAATTGGAAAGGTCTGCCCAGTGTTCATGCTTGCCCCGGCCAGACGAGGGCCTTGATGCTACGTGTATGCTACGGGCGGATCGGCAGGGTATCCAGGTATTTTCGGCGGCGGTCCGGCCGCCCCGGCCGTGTTCGGACTCAATCCCGGCGGCGCCGGCCGGTGTGGAAAGGGGCGGAATTAGCCGAAATTTTTCTGTAGATGGGCCTTCCCAAAAGACGACAAATCGGGTATTCACACTGCAGTTTGTCCGTGCGCCGTGAGCACATTCGGACCGGCGCGCGAAGGAAAAACCAAGGGCCTAAGCAAAACAGGGACATCTCAGATGATGGCATTCCTTGGCATACAGGACGGGTTCGTCCTGGCGGCGTATCTGCTTTGTATCCTCAGCTCCCTTCTGTGCGTGGTCTATGGCGTGATCATGTGGAATCGCGGCGATGAGCCGGTCGAGAGCGAAGACATCACATGGGCGGCGCACGAGGAGCAGGTGGAAGAGGACCTGTAGTTGGCGGCGCGGCCGGCCATGCGACCGGCCCAACAGGCGCAACCTCTACATCCAGGGCCTTTTAAGGAGATTCCAATATGCTCGCACAGACCGTAAGTGCTGTAGATATCGTAGTAATAGTGCTTTATCTGCTGATGGTGGGGTATCTGGGGTATCTGGGCTTTTCGCGGACGAAGTCGGCCACCGACTTCATGATCGCCGGACGCAAGATACACCCCTTCATCATGGCCATGAGCTACGGCGCGACTTTCATCTCCACCAGCGCCATCGTCGGCTTCGGCGGCGTGGCGGGGTTGTTCGGGATGAGTTTGCTCTGGCTGACGTTCCTGAACATCTTCGTGGGTATCTTCATCGCGTTCGTGTTCCTGGCCGGCCCGACCCGACACCTGGGACACCGCCTGGACGCCCACACGTTTCCGGAGCTTCTGGGCCGGCGCTACAACAGCAAATTCATCCAGATATTCGGCGGTCTGGTGATTTTCATCCTCATGCCCCTGTACGCCGCGGCGGTGCTTATCGGCGGCTGCGAGTTCATCTCCACGGTGTTCGCGATTGACTATAACGTGGCGCTGCTGATTTTCGGGATCATCATAGCCGCCTACGTGGTAATCGGCGGGCTTAAGGGCGTGATGTACACCGACGCGATGCAGGGGTCGCTGATGTTTCTGGGCATGATTATCCTGCTGATCTGGACCTACAGCATCCTCGGCGGCGTTACCGAGGCGCATCAGCAACTCGGCGACCAGGCCGACAAGGTGCTCGGGCCTTTCCGGGCCATGGGACACAGGGGCTGGACGGCGACGCCGGAGTTCGGCTTCGGCGGCACGGAAGAGAACCCCGAAGCTCATAATCTTTGGTGGATCGTCTTCAGCACGATCGTCCTGGGAGTGGGCATCGGTGTTATGGCCCAGCCGCAGTTGGCCGTCAGGTTCATGACCGTCGGCTCCAAGAAGCAGTTGAACCGCGCGGTCCTGGTAGGCGGGGTGTTCATCCTGGTTATGACGGGGGTGGCCTTCACCGTCGGCGCGCTGAGCAACCTTTACTTCCTCGAGCACGAGACCATCGCGGCCCACGGCTACGAGGAAACCGAAGAGCAGATCGTCACCGGCAGAGACCGCGGCGAGGTGCGCCGAGCGCCGGTAACGCTGCTGCACATCGACATCAGCGGCAACGGCGAGCCGGACCGCCGCGTTATCGGACAAGGACTGGGTATCACCGCCGACATCACCCCGCGCGACGACGGAATGGTGGATATCAAACCCCGGTCGTCAAGCTTCTCGCGAGCCGTCATTTACAGACACGGAGATTGGGAACTGAACCCGGACAGCATAATCCCGGCATATGTGACCTCCGCTCTGCCCGGGTGGTTTAGCATGCTGTTCATGCTGACGCTGCTGGCCGCGGCGATGAGCACGCTTTCCAGCCAGTTCCACACGCTGGGGACCAGCATCGGCCGGGACGTTTTTGAACAGGCGACCGGACGCCACGGCAAGAGCGTCGGCATCACCCGGATAGGCATTGTCATAGGCATCCTGATCGCAGTTTTAATCAGCGCTTACGCCCGCGGCGGGTACATCATAGCAAGGGCCACCGCGATATTCTTCGGTCTGTGTGCGTCGGCGTTTCTGCCTTCGTTCATCGGTGGTTTGTTCAGCAAGCGGGTGACCAAGGCGGCCGCCATAAGCTCGATGGTGGTCGGCTTTACGGTCACGGCGTTCTGGCTGCTGTTCGTCAAAGTGGCCGAATCTCGAGCTATCGGGCTGGTCAACGCCCTTTTCGGAACGGAAGAGGAACCGGTTTACTCGCTGATGCAGGGGACGACCTGGGCGCAGGTTGACCCGCTGGTGGTAGCGCTGCCGCTGAGCTTGATCGTGTTCGTGGTGGTAACGTTTGTCACCAAGCCGCCCTCGGGCGAGCATCTGTCCAGGTGCTTCCGCACCTCGGCCGCTCAAAAAGTTTGAGGACGGCAGGCGATGCGGACGATAAATCAGAATAATCCGAGCCACAAGGGCCTTATGGGAAAGGAGCAGTCATGAAAAGGGATTCATGGATGTTGCCGGTCGGGATTGTGTTGGCCGCGGCGCTTGTTCTGGGCGTGGCGCCCGTCGCGCCGGCCCAGGACAACGACAACGACGCCGAGGAAGCCGAATGCGACCGGGCCGCCATATGGGGCGGACCGTTCGCCTCCGCCGACGAGTTCGGCAAATGGATGGACGATCTCAAACAGCCGGCGCCCTGGCTGACGCTGAGCGGGGACCTGCGCCTGCGATATATCTTCGCGCCGAACCTGATGCTCGACCGGGAGACGTGGCATTTCCAGCGATACCGGGTTCGCGTCGGAGCACAGGTCTCGCCGCATGAGGATATCGACTTCAACTTCCGCATGGTCTATGAGCCGCGCTATTACTGCCGGCCGAAGGGCCGCGACGTGTGGTTCCTCAACGAGGCGATTATCGACCAGTTGAACGTCCAGTGGCGCAACATGCTCGACCTGCCGCTGACGGTCACATTCGGCCGACAGGACATCATCCTGGGCGACGGCTGGCTGGTGCTCGACGGCGCTCCGCTGGTCGGCTCGCGGAATATCTTCTTCGACGCCGTACGCGGCACCATCGACCTGCCGGACTTCCAGAGCAAGCTGGACCTGATCTACATCGACAACTCAGCCAGCACCAACCGCCTGACCCCCATCTGCACCGACAAGTTTGATCAGATGGAGCAGGACGAGCGTGGCGTGATCGTTTACCTGAGCAACGAAACGCTGGAAGCGACGCAGATCGACGGCTACTTCATCTACAAGCGCGACATGGCGGTTCACCCGGATGCGCTCTCGTCCGACATCTACACGTTCGGCAGCCGGGTCGTCCATCGCATCGACGACAACTGGCAGGCCAGGGGCGAAGGCGCTTTCCAGTTCGGCAAGAAAGGCGGCAAGGATCTGCAGGCGTTCGGCTTCACCGGCGGTGTCAGCTACCACCTGAACGACGACTGGGACAATAACTTCCGCGCCGGCTATGAATATCTGTCCGGCAATCGCAGAAGCCCCACTGCCGGCAAGACCACCCAGTTCGACCCGCTTTGGGGCCGCTGGCCTCAGTTCTCCGACCTCTACGTCTATCCGGTAGGCCTGGAAGCCAGGCCCGGCGAGGTAACAAACCTCCACCGCGTGAACGTCGGGTGGAGTTCCAACCCCCTCGACAAGCTGCAGGTGTGCGCTGATTATCACCTGCTGTTCGCCGACAAGAACCGCATCGGCAGGGTCTCTCCGCATGTAAGCCGAGGATCGTACTTCCGCGGGCAGTTGTTCAGCGCCCTGCTGAGATACCGACTGACCGACTGGGCCAGTACCCACGTGCTCGGCGAGATGTTCATCCCCGGAAGCTATTACAGCAGCGAACGCAACAATGTGGCCGGTTTCCTGCGCTACGAGCTGATGTTCACCTGGTGACGGGCCGGCATCAGATAAACCCACAAGAGCGGGTCGCTCCGGCGGCCCGCTCTTGTTTTGCGCCGGCGCGGCAGACCGGCCGGCTCAGTCGCCGAGGGCCTTCGCGCCGATGTCGGTACGATATACGCAGCCCTCGAAGTGTATCTTCTCCACCGCGGCGTAGGCCCGTTCGCGTGCGGCCGCGATGTCGTCGCCCAGAGCCGTAACGCCCAGAACCCGTCCGCCGGCTGTTACGAGCTTGCCGCCCCGCTCGGCCGTGCCGGCGTGGAAGACCTGAACATCGTCCATAGCGTCGGCTTCATCGACGCCGGTAATCTCCAGCCCCTTCCTGTACTCATCCGGATACCCGCCGGAGGCCAGCACCACGCAGACCGAGGCCCGCCGGTCCCATTCCAGCGTGACATCGCCCAGCCGATGCTCGGCGACCGCGGCCATCGCCTCCACCAGGTCGGACTTCAGACGCATCATCAGCGGCTGGCACTCCGGGTCGCCGAAGCGGCAGTTGAACTCCAACACCTTCGGACCGGCCGCGGTGAACATCAGCCCGCAATATAGCACTCCCTCATAGCGGCCGAAGTCCCGCCGCATGGCATCGACCACTGGCACCAGCACCTCACGCTCAACGCGGTCCATCGTCTGCCTGTCAACGACCGGCACCGGGCTGTACGCGCCCATGCCGCCGGTATTAGGCCCGGTGTCGCCGTCGCCGATGGGCTTGTGGTCCTGCAGCGGCTCCATCGGGTAGATGCTCTTGCCGTCGGTCAGCGCCAGCACCGTCGCCTCCTGACCGGTCAGAAGCTCCTCCAGAAGCACTTTCTTCCCCGCCTCGCCGAAGACGCCCTCGGACATCATCCGCTCAAGCGGGCGTACCGCCTGGTACGGCTCGGGGCATATCACCACGCCCTTTCCGCGGGCCAGCCCGGCCGCCTTGACGGCGACCCCGTGCTCCCGCGACAGGACGTATGCCTTAGCGGTCTCCAGGTCGGTGAAGATCCTCGTTTCGGCCGTGGGCACGGCGGCCGCTCGCATAATCTCCTTGGCGTAGGCCTTGTCGGCCTCGATGCGGGCGCCGGCGGCGGTCGGACCGAAACATAGCATCCCGGCCTCTCGAACCGCATCGCCCAGGCCCGCGGCCAGCGGGTCCTCCGGGCCGATGACCACCATGTCCACGCCCTGCTCGCCGGCGAAGCGGATGAGGCCCTCGGTGTCGTCGGCGGATATGTCCACGCACTCGGCGCAGGCGGTCATGCCGGGGTTGCCCGGCGCCGCCCAGAGCCGCTCGCACAAAGGTGACTGGGCCATCTTCCAGGCAAGCGCGTGCTCGCGCCCGCCGCCGCCGATAAGCATCAGTTTCATCTGGTCGTCTCCTGTCGGAAGCCGATTGCATCGGCCGGGAAGTCTATCCAATCGGCCTCCCCCCGTCCACCACGGGTCCATGGGCTGCCCGCCGAAGTAACGAGCTTGGCGAGTAATAAGGCGGCAACCACGAAACCGGCGTTTCCGTGGCTATCGCCCAGCGCCTGCGGCCGCTGCGCCAAAAGCCATGCCACCGGTCCGATTGCACAAACATTCGCACACACCAATAAAAATCTTCACTCCCCGGGAACTTACCCGCCGCCTGCGCATCAAAGCAGTCGGCAGCATCAAACAAGGCCTTTGAGGAAAGGAACAGACATGACACGCGTAACACTCATTCTTGCACTGCTGGCGGCGGCCGTCGTCTCGGCCCTGCCGGTGAACCCCGCCAGCGGGCGGATCAAGCTGGTGACGTTGCCGGTAAGGTCCCGCGTCGAGGTCCAGTTGGACAATCCCGACGCCACGCTGGTCGAGGAGGAGCGGGTGGTCAACCTCCTGGAAGGGACCAACCACATCGACTTCTCCTGGGCCAACACGCGGATAGACAAGGACACCATCGTCTTCCGTCCGCTTGTTGACGATGAAAAGGTCCGGATCATCCACGTCGCCTACCCGCCCGGCGAGGATGCACTGGTCTGGGAGGTGTATTCCGAAGAGTCCATGCCGGTGCGGATTCGCGTCAGCTACCTCATCGGGAACCTCGACCGCACGTTCAACTACCGCGCGACGGTCAATCACGAGGAGACCTCGCTGACGCTTCGCAACTACATGCGGTTGCGTAACTTCTCGGGCGAGCGGTTCGGCGAAGACGTCGGCATCTGGGCCGGGTTCGGCGTATATTTCCGCCGGCCGCTGGGCATGACGGAGTCGCGGCAGCTCCTGTTGGCCCGCTTCACCGATGTGCCGGTCGAGAAGAAATTCGTCTTCAACTGGCGCACCGGTCAGGAGGTGCCCGACGAGCCGTACCAGCGCTACGTCGCCATGCACTATGTCCTGCGCAACGACACCGACCACGGGCTGGGCGAGTTCCCGCTGCAACCCGGCAAGGTCCGCATCTTCCAGCAGGACGGCCGGGGTGGAGAGGCGTTTCTCGGCGAGGACTGGGGACAGTTCACCCCCATTGACGACCGCATGGAGCTTTACCTCGGACTCGCCCGCGACGTGCAGGTCGAACGGACAATCGATTTCCGCGACAGGCACAATGTCAAAGGCAACGCCCGCAACCACGAAGTCGTCCTCAAGTACGTGGTTAGCAACTACAGGACGGAGGCGACGACGCTGAACATCGAAGAGGACCTCCGCGCCCTGCGCGACGAGCTTATCGGCAGGAAAAACCGCATACCCGACTGGACGCTGAATGATCGGACCACCGACCCGGAGAAGGTCGAACGGGTCAGTGCGGAAGCTCTTGAAGTGCACCTTCCGCTGCCGGCGGCGCCCGAGGCGGCCGACGACGAGGTCGAAGAGATAACCTTCCGCGTCCACGTGACATTCCGCAATGAATGGTAAACCGGTGATAAAGGAGCCACACACCATGAAACGCCTACTTCTGATACTGACGTGCCTGCTGCCCGCGGCCGTCGCCGCCGCCGACAACATTGACCTGGTAACGGTGCCCCCGCGGCGAGAGGTGCAACTGACAATCTACAACAGCGAGGACCTGACGCTGGTGCGGGAGCGCCGGGCCATCACCTTCAACAAAGGACTGAACCGGCTGCAGTTCTCCTGGGCCAACACGCTCATAGACCCAACCAGCGTGCACTTCAGCCCCATGGAACGACAGGACGAGCTGGAGGTGCTCGACACGACGTTCCCCGGAACCCGCCCGCAGGTGCTGGTCTGGAACGTCGAGAGCGAATTCGACGGCGAGGCGATGGTCGAGGTCTCCTACTTCACCTCCGGCATCTCCTGGGCGGCCGATTATGTGATGATAACCGACCCCGACGAGACCGAGATGTCCTTCGAGGGCTTCGTTACCGTCACCAACAAATCCGGCGAAGACTACGAGGGCGCGGAAATCCGCCTGGTCGTGGGCGTGGTTAACCTGGTCGAGGAGATCGAGCGGCTGGCGCGCGGCGACGTGCCGCCGCAGCCCGGAACCCCGGCCTATGACAGACTGCGGCCGCAGGCCATGCGCGCCCGGGTGGGAAGGGCTGAAATGGAGCGCGCACCAGAGTCCAGAGCGCCAGAGGTGGTGAAAGAGGGCCTGTCGGAGTATTTCATCTTCACGGTCGAGGGCGTCCAGACGGTTCCGCACGGCTGGTCGCAGCGGATGCAGTCGTTCCGGGCCGAGGAAGTGCCGTTCGAGATACTCTATCGCTACCGCCCGCACCAGTACGGGCCTCGGCCCAAAAGGTTCTTCATCCTCGCCAACGACGAGGAACACAATCTGGGCGACTCGCCCCTGCCCGACGGCGTAATCCGCGTGTTCCGCCGCAATGAGCGCGACGGGCTGGGCTTCTACACCTCCCAGAACACCCGCTACATACCCATACGCGCCGATCTGGAGCTGAACGTAGGAACCGACGACCAAGTGGTCTATGAGCGGGACGTTACGCGAGCAGTCCGCTCGGCCCTGACGCTGGACGCGCACGGCAACGTACGCGGCTGGAACGAGCGGCGGACGTGGCGCGAGGAGATACGCAACTATCGCGACCGCACCATCCGCATGGAGATTCGCCACAACTTCGGCAACAACGACGTGAGCTTCCTGATGCCCAACGCCGAGGAACTGCTGGTTGAGCCGTTGCGGCTGTTCGACAACTCGACCGTCGAATACACCGTCGAGGTTCCCCCCGCCAGGCGGCAGGTGCTTATCAGCCGGGGCCTGTTCCGCCTCGGCCGAAACCAGAGGCGAGAGGGCGTCACACTGCTGGAGCCGGACGACGACGAAGAACAGTCCTCACTGGAGCCGCTGCGGTAGACCCATGACCGCAGCGCGACCGAAACCGGCCGCGGCTGACCTCCATAGCCGCGGCCGGAGGCCGGCGCGACCCCCTCTCCTTACGGTTAGACTGACCAACGGTAAAAGGCTGAACTGCTCAATGGCTTTCCCGATCAACCGCTCAACCTGCCGCCATTTCAGCTACTCATCCGCTTCCTTGTCGTCGTCCGGGTCGAATGTATCGACCTTGTCCTGTAGTATCTGCGGTGGGCAGTATCGCTCCTCGACCGGCTCGCCGGCCGTCGGGTCCGGGTCGCGCCACTGATCGGCGTTGTGATATCGCCAGACGGCCCTGGCCATCGCCTCATCGGGCAGCCAGAACGCAAGCGTCTTGTCGCCGGGGTAGTCCTCGTAGTCGGCCGGGGAATGCTCCGGGTCCTTGATGTCGGGGTCCATCAGCCATCCGTCGGCCGCCGTCAGCGGCTTGCAGTGGACGACCTCATCGGCCGGCGGGTCTTCCGGCAGACGGGCGTCGGCTGCGCTGCGAACAAACTGGGCCGACAGCTTGGACATATCCTCGTTCCACGAGGTGTGCCCGCCGTCGCGATTCACCACCAGCGCCATCAGATTGTCCGGGTTCTTGCGCCGCCGGTCGAGCAGTTGCATTCGGATCATCACCCACTGGGTCTGGTTGCGCTTGCGCTTGTCCTCGGGGTGCAAGCTGTAACGCTCGCGCAGTCCGGCGCCCAGGTCGCCGCCCATGGGTCCGTATTCCTCGTACTCGCCGTTTATCGCCAGAAAAGGCACGCCGGCCAGCGTGCGGAACCGCGATTCGGGGTGCTCCTCGAGGTGGTCCTCTCTGAGATGATGCAACCCGTCCTGGAGATTTCCGCTCATGAGGTGCAGGATTCCGATGACCCGCTCCGGCCGCCAGTACGCCACGTTTCGGGCGTAGATGCCGCCTGTGGAGTGCCCCACCGTCAGCCAGGGCACGAATTTCAACTCCGGCCGGCCTGTCTGCTCGGCTAGCTGCTCCAGCGTCCATAGCAGGCGATCGTCGCTGTCGCGATCGACCCAGTCGAACACCGAATCCAGCGCGGGGTCAAAGAACAGGATGCCCATCTTCTTATCGGCCGCCGCCCGGCGGACGTGCGGGTCGCGGCAGACCGTGCCGCCGTGACGGATTGAATCACTGACTATCAGCCCGCGAACGGTATCGACTCCCTCCGGCAGCCAGAGGTGAGCCACCGGCTCATTGTCGGGGCGATCGGGGTGCGGAACGGTCAGCGTGTGGTGCCAGAGCAGATCGTCGTTTTCATCCTCACCCACAGCCGGCGCGGTACAGGCCGCCGGCAGCAGCAAGGCCATTACGAGCATCGTTCGTACTGTCATCTCATCTCTCCTGTATGTTCGGCCGAGTGTTTGGCACCTTATCGCCTCTTGATGAAACAGCCGACTTTCTCGCGAGTATCGGAAGGACAGCAAGTTGTCGGACATCTTCCAAAGCACTGCGCCGGGGCATGGCTCGGCGGCACCAGCCGACCCGTTGCAGCCCTCAAGCGTGTTGACCTGTCGCAAGGGGTATTACCTGAGCGGCTCCCCGTCCCCGCGCCCGCAGCGATGCCGGAGAGGATACTTTGCGACCGGCTGTCTGGCCGCCGACGCCGGCAGAACCGACGCATCTATTCCCGGCCGGGCGCTTCGGCCGCCGGGAGAACCTCGCTGGAAAATGCCGCTGTCGGCCCAGCAATGCCTGAAAAAATCGCCGGAATCCGCCGGGACGTGCAGATTTTTGTCTGATTTTTAGTTTTTTTCCGTCCTCTAAGGCGAATAATATAAGCATCTTATAGCTGAGCGACAGGCCCTGGAAGGGCAGGAATCGGGTAGGCAGGGGCGATTGCTCGCCCCTGCCTCCCACACCACCGTACGTACGGTTCCGTATACGGCGGTTCAGCAGGTGCTCTCAAGTCGTCGATGCTCGGCAAGCAGGCTCACAAGACCAGTGCTAGCTAGCGCCGATGTGGGGACGGCTCGGTTCAGGGCGCTGAATCCGGCGCAACGCCAGGGGCCGTACCCGCTGTAGGCCGTGCGGTAAGCGTACTCGCGGTCGACAC
>PUND01000129.1 GCA_003551645.1 Phycisphaerae bacterium
CACCATCATCTACACGGACGGTTCGGAAGCGACCCTGCAACTTCCCGAGCCGGAAGATAAGACGGGTATCGCCGGATTGGAAATTGACGAAGAGGGTCGCCTTGTCGTCCTTTTCACCGATAAGACCCGGATACGCATCTCCGCCGAAGATGTGCGCCGTTCCGTGCGGGATTTGACACGGGTCGAAGACGAACTGGTGGTCACTTTCGTCGATGACACCAACGTGACCCTGGATGTCCACTACACCTATCATACAGTGAACTACAAGGACGCCCACGGCTCTCTCCACTATGTGCAGATCGTCCGCCATGGCGAGAGCGCCTACGCAATCGATCCCCCCGAATACGAGGGGCACAACTTCAAAGAATGGGACGAGGACTTCGACAAGGTCGAAGAGAGCCTTGTGGTCCACCCCGTATTCGAGCCGAAGACCCATTCCGTCTCGTTCGTGACGGGACTCGAAGAGGAGCCCGCCCCCCTCGAGGTCGAACACGGCCGCATGGTCGAGCTTCCCGATGTCGAGCGTGACGGCTACTATCTCGAAGGCATCTACAAGGACCAATACTACGAAGAACCCTTTGTGCCCTACGAGCCCGTGAAAGACGACTTGCGGCTCCATTTCCGCTGGCGGAGCGTCGACGACATCGTCTACAACCAACAACTCCTCCAGGAAGTCCTGAACCTCGTTCTCGGCTCCCATCTGAAAGACGTCGACCAGGAAACCCTCTATGAAGGCGCCATCCGGGGCGTCCTCAACGCGCTCGACGACCCCTACACCTCCTACATGACGCCGGAAGAAGCCGAGCGTTTCGCCGACCGGCTCGGCGAGGATTTCGTCGGCATCGGGGTCACCGTGGAGAATGTCGACGACAACGTCGTCGTCCGCAAGGTCTGGAGCGGCTCGCCCGCCGAACAAGCCGGGATCCTTCCCAACGATGTGATCACCCATATCGACGGCGAGGATGTGCGGGACCTCTCTTATGCGGACACCATGTTGAAGATGCTCGGCGAGGAAGGGTCGGAGGTCGAGATCGGCGTCTCCCGCACGGGTGTCGCCGATACCCTCTTCTTCGAGATGACGCGGGCGCGGATCGCGAATCCCACCGCCGAATACGAGGTCATCGAGGAAGACGGCGAGACCATCGGCTATCTCAAGATCAACAACTTCGGCGGGGCCACCCCCGGCATCGTCGCGGACGCCTTGATGTATTTTGAAGACGAGGTCGGCATCGACGGTCTCATCATCGACCTCCGGGACAACTCGGGCGGATTCCTCGACAGTGTCTGGCAGATAGCGGACATGTTCCTGCCGGAAGGCGATATGCCCTTGTTCTGGGCCGAAGTCCCCGGCTATCACCAATACTTCCGCTACCCCGCCAGCGGGACCGAGACGAAACCCTACGACATCCTGACGATCATCAACGAGAACAGCGCGAGCGCTTCCGAGGTCTTCGCCGCCGCCATGAAGGAAAAGGGCGGCTACGACCTCCTCGGTCAGCCCACTTTCGGCAAGGGGACCATGCAAAGGGGCTATACGCTCTCTTCATTGAGCCAGATCAATCTCACCATCGGTCGCTGGCTCACCCCCGAAGGGAACTGGATCAACCGCGGCGATGGCGACTACGACCATATCGCCCCCTCCATACCGGTAGAACAAAACCCCCTGTTGCAAGCCCACAGCATCTTCCTTCCCGAAGGGGAGGCGCTCACCCATGACACCGTCAGCACCCACAACGAGAACGCCCAGAAGATCCTCACCGCCCTCGGCTATGACGTACGCACGGACGGCTACTACGGCGACTGCACCGTGGACGCCGTCGAGAGTTTCCAAACCGAAGAAGGCCTCACGGTCTCGGGGGAGATCGATGCCGCGACCGCGCAGAAACTGAGCGAAGCCTATCTCGAATACCGCATCGACCGGGCGAACGACAGCCAGTTCCAAGCGGCCCTCTCCCATTTCTTCGGGGAATGATCCCGTTCCTACCTAACTCCATCGCTTCCTATACAAAAAACCGCCGGAAATCCGGCGGTTTTTTTCGGCTGATGGTCGGGACGACAGGATTCGAACCTGCGACCCCTTGCACCCCATGCAAGTGCGCTACCAAACTGCGCCACGTCCCGAGCCTATCCTATTATAACAGATTTTCCCGATATGCAAAGGGGGGAAATCAAAAGTTCAGAAGAAGGCCCGGGACGCCTTGCGGCGGTTTCACACCTTGCCGAGGGGAGCGAGGTAGATGACGAAATGGTTCTCCCCGTCGAGGCCGAAGAGATCGTTCATCTTCACATCATCGAAGGCCGCCATGGCGACGGTGCCGCAACCGAGCTGTTCGGCGACGAGATAGAGGTTCTGACACACATGGCCCGCATCGAGATGGAGATAGCGATAGCCCCGTTCGCCGTAGCGCCAATACATCCGATAGACATCCGCGACCCAGATGAGGGTGACAGCCGCGCGGGCGGGCATCTTCTGTCCGAGCGACGCGTCGACCAGGCGTTCTTCGGTGTTGTCGGGAGAATCCATGGGTGCCAGGGCGTGCTCGAAGGGGAGGTAACGGTAGAGGCCCTTTTCGAGGCCTTCCACGTTGCGGACGAAGAGGATGGTCTCGAAAGCGTGGCGGGCGCCCGCCGAGGGG
>PUND01000086.1 GCA_003551645.1 Phycisphaerae bacterium
AATGGTTAAGCTTGGTTTAGACAGGGGCTATCGTGTTGACATTACTCCTCAATCTTTATTTGGTGTTAAGTATCAGGTGGTTACTTGGTATAGAGGACGTTAAAGTTAAAGCCTTAAAGCAGTTGGAGAATGAAATCCATTAAAACAAGGATTGAAACATAATGGAGGAATGTGAAAATGAATAAGCAACAAAGGAAGATGTATCAAATAGCCACTGCACTGGCGGCCGCTGGTGTTGTGATGGCTGTTGTGATGGGTATTGGTGGGGTACTGGTTGCTCTGCCAGGTTCAGTGATAACCCCACTACCAGCAGGAGTTGGGCTAGGTTTAATCTTAGTGATTCTGCTGTTGGGTGTAACATCACTGGCAATCTTAGAAGTGTGGGATATCAAAGAGGTGAAATAGATGAGTGAAGAGTTCGAAGTTTGGACTGAGGAGGATGAGCGAGTGTATCGTCCACTCCGCAATAAGCTGCAGCGTATTCAAGCTAAACTACGCAAAGACCCAGTACGCAAACGCAGATATGCTCCACGAACAACACGGAGATGGTGGTGAGTTGATAAGAACAATACCACATGGCTCATATCACTGGAAACATCCACTGGTGAAGTTCTACCTAAACTTTAGAACATTCTGTGAAGGTACATTGCTGTTCATCCAATGCATGATTAACTATAAAGATTCCGTTGTTGGGAATGAGCTTTCAGTTAAGAACACTTGGAGTTTAGCCCACTCCTTCCAAGAGGCTAGGATTGGGAAGACGTACAGAATTGTGTGGGATGAAGACGGTGATATGTAATACCACCATTTTTATTATAGAGGGGGTTTTAATCACCCTAGTTGGTGTAATTTTCTTAGATGGACTTGTTAAACTGCTCAAGGTGATAAAGAATGCGTTGTGGTAAATTAACCTGCATGTACCGATGTGAAGGTTGTGACAACTTCGAGTTAGGAGACCCTAACTACACCTGTTATAAGGAGAAATTGAAGTGTAGAGATTGCAGGTACTTTGGACCAAGTTACAGCGTATGTTTAACAACCACTGTAGCTTGTAAGTTAGTAGTGAAGGATGCAGATTGTGTGTTTGAATATGGATTAAAAGAGTTGGGGTTGTTAGAATAAAAAGGGTTGGGGTTATTGGCAGACTAATGTGGTTAGTTGGTTGTGGTGGAAGTCGGCGTAGGAACAATTTCTGCAGGTGTTGTTGGAAGCAAATTGTTTATGGTTGAAGGGACAAGGGTATTTAGTTTGTACCATCTATTTGACCTCAGTACTAATTATGGTACTGTAATTATTTAAGGATTTGTAGTAAAGATTTTAGGTGAGGAAATTGGTAGTTAAAATCAAGAGAGAGAAATGTACAGAGTGTGATGGCAGCGGGAAAGTGATAGCTCGTTGTCCATGCTGTAATGGGTCAGGTAATATAGTCTGTTTAGACACAGAGTGTAAGAAATAAACCTTATATAGTACATTGGCCTCATTACTAATGTAAATACTTTCTAGATAAGCTCAGCCATTCAGCATAGAAGCTGGAAAGAGTTGGGGTTAGTGAGTCGTGTAAGGTTATGGTTCATAAACGCAGTAAACTTAAGTACCAAGCTAAACAAGCAGCTTGGGCTGCAAGCAACTACAGCTTCAACGATAAGAGGAGAGGGGAGAAGGTTCTCACTAAAGAGGCGAAGGACCGACTGGTTGAGCATGTTACAACCTCTGACCCACAGAACAGGTATATCCACCAATACATCATTGACTTCTTTAAGCCCGGTGATGTGGTAGAGGATTCCCGTGGGCAAGGTGTTCTGCAGCGTATGGTTTTAACTGCAGATGGATACAAGTTAATCGGTTAGGAGGAATTTTGTATGTTGGACATTATTGAGAATGTAGCTGTTGGGGTTAGTCTGGGAATACTGGTGGGTGTATCAGGATACCTTAAGAATGTGGGTGAGAAGTTTAAGTCTAGGAAGTTGATGAAGACAGTAGCGGTGGGTGCTGTGGTTGGAGGTATAGCTAGTGTGTTGAATGTGAGTTATTTACAGGCAGAAGCGTGGTTAGCAACTGCTGGTGTGATTGTGGTTGTGGAGAACGTTGTTAAGAGTGTATGGAGACGTTGGAGGGGAAAAGATGGGTAAGGTGAATACTGCCCACCACCACAACGACCTGTACCGTAGGCAGGAAGTTTGTGAAGCTAAACATGAGGAGATAGACACGAAGTTCACCTTTATACAGCGAGAGATTCAAAGGCAATGTGAAGAACTTGACAGGATTAACAACAGGATAATTGCTTCGCTCATCTTCGCCATCAGTACTTTAGCGACTGTTCTTGCAATTTTAGTAAAGATTCTAGCGGGTGGATAAAATGTTTGAATGGTTAAGGAATAAATTTAGAAGGAAGAGATGTGTTCGAGTTACTGTTAACAGTAACGGAGGAAAATCCTACACAGCGGTTGTTAAGTCACGTTTGAAGGAGGTGAAAAGTGATGACTGAAGTTTTAGAGAAATTCTATGAGCTAGTTAGGGCAGCATGTGATGATATAGTCAATAAGATTGTGTTGTTGGATACTGACCAAAATGTTTTGGTGACTGTCACTAAAGGTGATTCTGCTACTGGGAA
>PUND01000139.1 GCA_003551645.1 Phycisphaerae bacterium
GGCTCGGCGATAAGCTGCTGAAAGACGGCCACGTCCAGCTCCCGCCACGCCGGCGGCTCGTCCGCGGCGGCCGCCGACATCGCATCGGCATCCCGCAAGCTCGCAGTCCACAGCCCGGCCGCATCGGCGAAGACGAAGCTGTGCTCGGGCGCCTCGGCCAACAGGGCCATGGGGTCTTCGCGAAGCTGCTCGGTCGCCTCGTACCGCCGCCAGTCGAACATCCCGGCCTCCGAGGCCAGAAGCTCCACGGAAAAGCCGTCCTCAAGCCCTGTGTAAATCCGGTGCGTCGGCAGGACCAACAGGCCCGGATCGCCGCGCGGGACCAGCGCGAAGAAGATGTAGTTGGCCTCGTGGTCGTCGTCTAGCCGGCCATCGGCGGCGAGCCGGTCGCGGTAGTTCAGCCCGGTGGTGTAGCGGTGGTGGCCGTCGGCAATATACGCCGGCACATCCCGCAGGGCATCGGCGACCGCCGCGACTACGTCGCTGTCGGTAACCACCCAGAGCTTCTCGATCACCTCGCCCAGTCGGCCGCGAGCCGTCGGCGGGCCTTCGCAGGCCGACCAGAGCTTACCGGCCGCGTCGGACGGATCGTCATGAAAGGCGAAAATCGGCGATAGCTGCATCCGCGTCAGCTCCGTAAGCCGGAGCCGGTCGGCCTTGGGACCGTCGAAGGTGTGCTCGTGCGGGATAACATCCTCGCCCAGCGGTGTCGCCCGCAGTCCGCAGAGCATCGCCCGGCGGTGATAGGTCTTGCCGGCCCAGGTGTAGGACTGCTCGTAGCCGTAGATGGCCGGGGCATCCTCGGCGGCCAAAACCCCCTGCCGCCGCCAGCTTTCCAGCCGTTCGGCCGCTGCCAGGTATTCGGCTTCCGGGCCAAGCTCGCCCGCCGGCGCATGAGGCAGGTCGATGGCGACCACGTTGAACTCGCTGCGGTCCAGAAGCTCCTGCTTGTCGCGCCCGTCGAGTACGTCGTAAGGAGGTGCGACAAGATCCGAGATGTCGCCGTTGTCCGTCCTGTATCGCCAGCCGCAAAACGGCCTGATTTCCATCCGTGTCTCCCAAAACGGTCGCATTGACTTGCCCGCCGCGCCCTCCGGGCCACGCATGGCGGACATGACTATTGGCTAACCGCCCTTCGACTCCGCTCACGGTAAGCTGGTCGCTATTCGCTAGTCGCTACTCCATCGCCTCCTGCAACGCCAGCACGGCATAGGCGGTACACAACACGGGCTGGCCTTCGTGCCAGCGCTCCGCCTGGTCGTTGGACCAGGAGCCGTCCTCGTCCACCCGCTCGGCGAGGTGGTCTATAAGCTCATGCCGCCAGTTGTGGTCGTTGCCGTCGAAGTCGGTAATAACCGGCTGCCCCCACGCCCGCAGGGCCTTGGCGAACACATGGTAGTAGTAGTACAACCCCTGCTGGGATCGCAGTTGCGGCATATTCGGGTTGCTGTCCAGCCGCCAGTACTCGCGGATCCATTCAAACGCCGCCCGGACACGCTCGTCGTCGCGGTCCACGCCGGCGTAGAGCATGCTCTTAAAGCCGGCGTAGGTCATGCTTCCGTAGCTCCGCAGCCCCCTGCCGCCCGGTCCCGGACCTGCCTTGGTCTCACCTGCGGTCAGGTCTCCCGCCGTAGCCGGCGCGTAAACGAAGCCGCCGTCGTCGGGGCCTTCCTGGACCCAGGGCATGGGGTTCGATTCGCTGCGGTTCTGGGTCCGCTCAACGAACCTCAGCGCCCGCTGCATGGCCGGATCGTCGCCTTCGACGCCGGCATCGTGCATCGCCTGCATCCACATGGTCAGGTTGCTCATGTCCGGCCGACCGTGGCGGCCGTAGCTGACGCCGCCGTAGAACGGGTGGTCCTCGTCGACGATGTCGCCTGTCGGTGTCTCCGTACCGGGCACTATCTGAATGCCCCGCAGGAACGCCACGGCTTCGCGGAGCGGTGCGTTATACTCCGGGCTTTCGACGGCCGCCATTGCCATAACAGCGAGCGAGGTATCGTAGTTGGCCCGGCCCTCGGGCGGATTGTATATGCCGCCGTCGTCCTGCCGGTATTCCAGCATCCGCGCAAGCCCCTCACTGACCACGGCCGATTCGGCGTCGAAGTCCGGATGCTGCACCAGCGCCTTCACGGCCATGGCGGTCAAAGCCGCCTCGTTGCGGCCCTCCAGGTCCCAGCCGCCGTTGTCGTTCCTCCGCGTCAGGAGATACCGCAGGCCGTCGTTTATCAGCCGGGCGGCCTTTTCCTCGTAATCGGCCGTCATGGCGTCGTTGTCCGCGGTCATCAGTGTCATGTCTTCCGGCACATGGGGCGCCGCGGTCGCATCATCCGTATCATCATCCACCGGCGGTGGGGCCTCCGGACGCTCGCAACCGAACAACACCAACACGGCCGGCATCACCAACGCCGTTACTGCCAGTCGAATCCTCATGAGTTTCTCCTCGGTATCTTGTGGTGTACGCAGCGGTCGATGCCGCAAAACGGCATCCGACCCGCATTCACATACCGCTCGTACACCATTCTATACCAGGCAGCGGTCTGCCGGGTTCGTCCGCCATGGCCGCCACATTCCGCCGGCACACACGATTTACAGCGCCGGGGCCGACCGTCCTACTCCCTGGACCTGTGCATCATATAAAACGTCAGCGCCATCAATTGTAACAGTATAGCCAGCAAAGCCCAAACCGCCGCCTGCACAAGCCCTTCCTCGCCGCCGAGCATCCTCCAGATACACAGCAACAGCGGCATGAATACCAGCACCTGCACGATGCCGGCGAAGAGCTTGCTCAAGCTGAATTCCTCGACCTCCCTGCTGCGGACAAACTGCCTGAGGTGGCGCAATATCTCGCGCCTGACCGCGCTGTCGGACATCGTGGACAGAGCGGCCGCCTCGTCAGTCGTACGAGCGGACCACTCCTGGTCGGTCCTCTCGCCCTGGAGCGGCCACGGCTGCGGGGAGGGTTCCGGCTCCGACTTCGTCTCTGTCGGCGCACGTTCCGGCGCCGGCTTTGGCTCCGTCGGCGCAGGTTTCCGCGCCGGCTGCGGTTCAGGTGGAGTTTCTGTGGGGGGCGCCTCGGGGGGCGGCTCCGTCTCAGCCGGCGTCGGCTCGGCCGGTTGCGACTGCGGCCGTTCCTGAGACGACGGCTTCGGTACATCCTCCGCCAGCCGGTCGCCCTCTCGCAGAACTACACGCGCGGCGTCAACCAGGTTGCGGACGGTGTAATCGGCCAGCACCGGGTCTTCGTGCCCGGCCGCGGCACCGCCCGGCCGCGGCGAGCGTATGCGAATGGTCCGACAACCGGCACGACGCCCCGCCTCCACGTCTCGAGCGCTGTCACCGATGGACCAGCTATTATGCAGGTCCAGGTCCATGTCCTTCGCCGCCGCCAGCAGCATGCCCGGCTTGGGCTTGCGGAGTTCGCTGTCCACGGCGTATTCATCTATGGGCGAATCGGGAAGATAGGGACAGTAGTAGATTGCGTCCACCGAGGCGCCCCGTGCGTCGAGCTGGCGGCGAAGCTCGGCGTGTACCTCCTCCAGCCGCTCCTCGGTCAGAAGCCCGCGGGCGATTCCCGACTGGTTCGTCACCACCACGATCTTATACCCGCCCTGGCGGAGCGACTTTATTGCGAGGTCCACACCCGGCAACAGCTTCACGCCATCGGGGTCCGACAGATAACCGGGGTCCTCGATAATGGTGTTGTCGCGGTCCAGGAATACGGCCTTGTGCGCCATTTGCATTCTCCCAGCCGACAGAGGTTGTTGAGCGTAAAACTGCCACAGAGGCCACCTGGGCCTCAAAGCGCCGCGGCGAAAGCAATCGCCGTCTTCCCGGCCCTGGACTCCAGCCACACCTGCCCGCTCAGGGTTCTCTCAACGCGGGCGGCCCATGCTCCGGCGCCGTGGTCAGCCATCGCTTTCCACGATGCGGTTGATAATCTGCGTGGTGCTCAGGCCCTCGACCTTATCGAGTGTGAGCACCTTTCCGCCGTAACCGGCGACAATCTCCCGGCCGACTATCTCGCCGGTGGTTCCGCCCTTGGCCAGCACATCCGGGCGGAGCATCTCCAGCAGCGGCTTCGGCGTATCCTCGTCGAAGACGGTAACGTAGTCCACGCATTCCAGCGATCCGAGCATCTCTGCCCGCTCATCCTGCGAGATGATCGGCCGGGACGGACCCTTAAGCCGTCGGACACTTTCGTCGCTGTTGATCGCCACTATCAGGCAGTTGCCCAGTTCCCTCGCCTGCTGGAGATAGCGGACGTGCCCTATGTGCAGCAGGTCGAAGCAGCCGTTGGTGAACACGACCGTCTCGTTCCGCTCACGCCTGCGTGCGACCTCCTCGGCCAGCCGTTCCCGACCCAGTGTCTTGCCGCCGCGAAGGCCTATCATTCGGCGCATCTCCTCGGCCACCTCGTCTCGGCCGATGGGGACCACGCCGAACCGCTCCACTTCCAGCCCGCCGGCGATATTGGTCAGCGTCACCGCGTCGGAGAAGCTCATCCTGTCGCCGACGGCCACCGAGAGCATGGCCATCACCTCATCGCCGGCGCCGGTGCCGTCATAGACCGTCCGAGGACGAGAGGGGAATCGCCTGCCGCGATTGTCGTCACGGGTGCGAAGGTAGGCCCCGTCCCTGTCCAGAGTAATCACCACCGCGTCGGCGTCGGCGGCCGAGAGTACCCGCCCGGCCGCCAGCTCCAGCGACTCGTCGTCTGTAATTCCGACCCCGCTGGCAAGCTCGGCCTCGAAGCGGTTGGGCGTCAACAGCGTCGCCCGGCGATACCGGCGGTAGTTATCGATGCGGGCGGGGTCCACCACCACAGGAACTCCGGCTTGGCGGGCCTCGTCGATAAGCTCCCCGGCCAGATGCTCCGTCACCACCCCCTTGCCGTAGTCCTCAATCGCCAGGACGTCATATTCGTCCATCCGTCCGCGAATCGCCGCCAGAAGCGTGGCCCGGACGTCGTCGCCGACAGGTCCGTCGGCCTCGGTATCCACACGGAGCATCTGCTGGCGGTTCCTGCCCTGCGTAAGCCCGATGTAGCGGGTCTTGATGGTGGTGCCGCGATCATGGAGCCGGACCAGATGTGCCGTCTCAGCCCCGCGAGCGGCCAGCAGTCGCAGAAGCTCATCGCCGGCGGCGTCCCTGCCGACGGTGCCCACGCAGGCGACCCGCCCGCCGAGAGCCAGTATCGCCGCGGCCACGTTGCCGGCGCCGCCCACACGGTTGTCCTCGCTCAGGGCGCGCAGCACCGGCAGCGGGCCTTCCTGGCTGATCCGCTCGGCGTTGCCGTAAACGTAGCGGTCCAGCATATAGTCGCCCACCAGCGCAACGCGCGGCGAACCCATGGACTCCAGGCGTTCGAGCAGTGCATCCATAGCGACAGGATTCTATACGCCGGGTCCCGCGGAAGCAATTAACGCCGCCGAACTTGACTGTGCCTCCGTTATCTTTTGCCGGCCCCCTTGAGCCGGGCAGGATTGGAGCGGCCGCATCTGCCGACTTCCGCTCACGGCCGCTGTGGGATACGATAGCCGCCGGCGATGAACGAACAGCAATGGCGTGAGATTATGAGCGGCCGACGCCGCGGGGTGGTAGCATCCCTGTTGCGTTCGGCTATGCGCGTGGCGAGCTGGGGCTACTGCCCGGCCGTCCGCGTGCGCCGGTGGGGATATCGCCGCCGGTTGCTGCGAACACACGCCGCCGACGTGCCGGTCATCTGCATCGGCAACATCACCACCGGCGGGACCGGCAAGACTCCCATGACAGCGTGGGCGGTCAGGCAACTGCGGGAAGCCGGACACAGACCGGCCATACTCATCCGTGGTTACAAATCGCAAGACGGCCACAGCGACGAGGCGGAACTGCTGCGATATGTCACATCGGCCCCGGTGGTGGTCGAGCCGGACCGCGTGGCCGCGGCCAGCCGGGCGGCCGGCGCCGGCGCCGACGTGCTGGTCATGGACGACGGATACCAGCATCGAAGACTGCGCCGAAACCTGGACATCGTGCTCATCAGCGCCACCAACCCCTTCGGTTACGGCTACTGCCTGCCGCGCGGGCTTCTGCGCGAACCGCCGCGGGCGCTGCGCGACGCCCACGCGGTTGTCATAACTAATGCGGAGGCGGCCACCGAGCAGCAGGTTCAGTCGCTTTCAGATCGTCTGGATCGACTCGCCCCCCGGGCTTCTCTGCATGTCGCGGCGCACACGCCCGTCTGCGCCGTGGATGAGCAGGGCGCCCGGCGCCCCCTGTCGGATTTGCAGGGACGCAAGGCCTGCGCGTTCTGCGGACTAGCCGAACCGGACAACTTCTTCGCGATGCTGTCCAACCTCGGCGTGCGGCTGGTCTCGCAACACCCGCTGGACGACCACTTCCCTTACGACGCGGACTCGCTGGAACAGCTCTGCGCCTCCTGCCTGGAAAGCAACGCATGCCAGGCGAATCTGCACGTAACCACGCAGAAGGATTACGTCAAGCTCAAAGGCGTGCCCACCGGCCGGGCCATATGGCAGTTGGTGGTACAAATGGAAGTCGTATCCGGCGCCGAGGAACTGGTCGGGAAGATGCTCTCGGCCGCGCGGTAACCGAAAGCGCCGTGCGGTTCGCGTGATTGTCCGGCCCGGCATGCGGCCCGTCGCCGGACAGACCACGACAACCGGCTCCTGGCTGCTGACTGCGGCTTCCGGCTACGCCCTTTACATCGCCTCGATGATGGCGTCGGCCATTTCACTGGTCCCCACAGCCGTCGGATCGTCGCGGTCGGGCTTCATGTCGTAGGTGACATTCTCGCCTGCCTTGATTACAGCGGCGATGGCGCTTTCAAGCGTATCGGCGGCCGGACGCTCACCGAGATGCCGCAGCATGAGCATGCCCGAGAGTATCAGCGCCGTCGGGTTGACCTTGTTCAGCCCCTTGTACTTCGGGGCGCTGCCGTGGGTGGCCTCGAATACGGCGCCGTTGTCACCGACGTTGGCCCCGGGCGCGACGCCCAGCCCACCGGCAAGGCCGGCGCAGAGGTCGGAAATTATGTCCCCGTAAAGGTTCGGCAGTACCAGCACATCATACAGCTCCGGCTTCTGGACGAGCTGCATGGCCATGTTGTCCACCAGCCGTTCCTCGAACTCGATGTCGGAGTAGTCACTCTCGACGCGCTCGCCGACCTGCTTGAACAGTCCGTCGGTGTGCTTCATGATGTTGGCCTTGTGGATGGTGGAGACCTTCCGCCGGCCGTTGGCGCGGGCGTACTCGAAGGCAAAACGGATAATCCGCTCGCTGTTCTCGACGCTGATGGGCTTGATAGACACGCCCGTGCTGTCGCGTCCTGTTTTTATCTGCCGCTCGGTGCAGCGGGCGTTGATCTGGTCGATAATCTCGGCGGTCTCGGGCTTACCCGCCTCGAACTCCACTCCGGCGTAGAGGTCCTCAGTGTTCTCACGGACCACGACCAGGTCGATATTGTCGTACCTGCTGCGAACACCGGGGTAGCTCTTGCACGGCCGCACGCAGGCGTACAGGTCCAGAGTCTGCCGCAGAAGCACGTTGACCGAACGGAACCCGCTGCCTATCGGAGTGGTTATTGGCGCCTTGAGCGTGGCGTCGGTTTTGCGGACCGACTCGATGGTCGCATCGGGCATGGGAGTGCCCTCGGTTTCCATGATGTCCACGCCGGCCGGGCATACGGTCCACTCGATGCTTCCGGCGTCGGGGGTGTTTTCCAGAGCGGCGTCCACGCAGCGCCGGGCCGCCTCGGCCAGCTCCGGTCCCGTGCCGTCGCCTGTAATCAAAGTGACAGTATGTTTACTCATGGTGGTCATATCCTTCCTGTATGGGGCTTTTGCAGCCGGCTTGCAAGAGCGGCGAATCGTAGCAGTGGCCGGTGTGGCCGTCAAGAAGCACGTGGCGGCCATGACGCGGCGCGGGCTGTGACCCGACATGTCCGCGCCCGCACAAACCCTCCAAGCCCTACAGGCCGCACAGCTTACGGGGTTTATCTTTTGCATAATTCGCCCCGCCGTGTAGGCAATTGGGCAACTTTACCCCTTCGCGCCGGCGCAGGGCGCGGTATCATATGGGTGGACTGAATGATTGCCTTTGGAGGTGATCGACCGTGTCTGAACCGCTGCGACACAAGTTGAAGATACTGTTGTACATCGCGTTGAGCTTCGCGGCTCTGTGCTGACGGCCGCGAGTGCCCACGCCGCATGACCTCCTCCGAGACGACCCGCGTGCGCACGCGCGGGTCGGTTTTTTGGTCCGACCCGGGGCTCAGCCCCTGCCCAGCCGCTTGACGAATTCGGCTTCGTCGATTGTCTCGACGCCGAGGCCGCGGGCCTTTTCGTATTTGCTTCCTGGGTCGGCGCCGACGACGACGAAATCGGTATTCTTCGAGACGCTCGATGTGCACCTGCCGCCGGCGGACTTGACGGCCTGTTCGGCCTCGGAGCGGGAGAAGTTCTCGAGAGACCCGGTGATTACTACCGTCTTTCCCGCAAGCGCGCCGCCGCCGGCCGAGGCGCGGTGCGAGGCCATATCAACACCCTCGGCCTTGAGTCGTTCCACCACATCCCGTCCCTGGCTGCTGGAGAAGAAATCCGCGATGCTTTCGGCGATGGCCGGCCCGATTTCGTATATCCGTTCCAACTGCTCCTTGTCGGCGGCGGCGATCTGATCCATGTCGTCGAAGTTCTCGGCCAGGACCTCCGCCACGCGCCCGCCGACATAGCGTATCCCCAGCGCCGCCAGCACACGACGCAGCCCCCGGCCTTTGCTTTCGAGGATTGCCGAATGCACGTTCTCGGCCGACTTCTTGCCCATTCGCTCCAGCGACGCCAGGTCATCCTCGCGAAGCTTGTATAGGTCGGCGAAGTGTCTAACCATGCCTTTGTCCACCAGTTGGTCTATCAGCTTCTCGCCGAGGTGGTCGATGTCCATCTGGTCCCTACCGGCGAAGAACTTCAGCCGTTCGCGGAGCTGCGCGGGACATTCGGGGTTGGTGCATCGCAGGTACACGCCGCCCTCATCACGCCCGGCGGGTCCGTCGCAGGCCGGGCATTTTTCGGGCGGGCGGATGGGCTTTGTGTCGGCGGGGCGCTTCTCGTGAACAACCGCGACGACCTGCGGGATAATCTCGCCGGCCTTTTCGACCAGTATGCGATCGCACACCCGAACGCCCAGCCGCTCGACCTGGTCGAAGTTGTGCAGAGTTGCGCTGGTGACGGTGGTCCCCGAAAGCTGCACCGGCTCGAAGTGCGCCACCGGCGTTATCGTACCCAGACGACCCACCTGGTACTCGACCTCGGTAAGGGTGGTCTCGGCCTGCTCGGCCTCGTACTTATAGGCGATGCACCACCGGGGATGCTTGCTGGTGGCGCCCAGCTCATCTCGCAGGGCAAGCTCGTCCACCTTCACCACCATGCCGTCGGTGGCGTAGTCCACCTCGCCTCGGCGGCGGAGCCAGTTGTCAATAATCTCCAGCGCGGAGTCGATGTCGTCGCAGACGCTCATGCCCCGGCTGACGGGTATGCCCCACTGCTCGAACCTTTTGAAGATCTCGCTCGCCCGGCCGGCGATTTGCCCGGAAAGCCGCCCCATACTGTGGGCCAAAAACGCCAGCTTGCGCTCGGCCACGATGTTGGGGTCGAGCTGCTTCAGCGTCCCAGCCGCCCCGTTGCGGGGGTTGGCGAAGGTCTGTTCACCTTCTTCGGCCCTGCGAGCGTTGAAATCGTTGAAGGCCTTCGTCGGCCAGTAGATTTCACCGCGGGCCTCGATCACGGCCGGGAACTCATCGCCCCGCAGCCGAAGCGGCACCGAGGAGATGGCCCGGACGTTGGCGGTGATATCGTCGCCCTCGATGCCGTTTCCGCGAGTGGCTGCCAGGGCCAGCCGCCCGCGCTCGTAGCGCAGCGAGACAGCAACGCCGTCCACCTTCGGGTCCACCAGGTAATGGAACTTCCTGTCGCCGACCTCGGCCCGGACCCGCCGGTCGAATTCGCGGACCTCATCGGGGCTGTAGGTGTTATCGATGCTGAGCATCGGCACGGAGTGAGCGACGGTCGGAAAACCCTCCACCGGCTCGCCGCCGACACGCTGTGTGGGAGAATCGGGCGTTACCAGCTCGGGGTGTTTGCCCTCCAGCCGCTTAAGCTCATCCATGAGCTTGTCGTACTGACGGTCGGATATCTCCGGGGCGGCCTTGACGTAATACAGCCAGTCGTGGCGGCGGATTTCCTCGCGCAATTGCTCGATGCGCCGCTTGTCATCCGGCATCGCACGCTCCCCGGTCGGCTCAGCGTCAGGTCCGCTCACCGTCGGCGAGACGGCCGTATATCCAGGCATCCATTGTCGGCTGGTAGTCAAGCATCTCTTCGGGCGTGAAGAACAGTGCGATTTCGCGCTCGGCCGAGGCGGGAGAGTCTGAACCGTGTGTAAGATTGTGCCTCCGTGACATGGCGAAGTCGCCTCGGACGGTTCCGGCAGCGGCCTCGCGGGCGTTGGTGTTGCCGAGCAGCCGGCGAACGGCGGCTATGGCGTCCAGCCCCTCCACCACCATAGCAACAGCCGGGCCGGAACAGACGAACTCCATCAGCGGCGCGTGAAAGTCCTTGCCCTCGTGCTCGGCGTACATCCGCTCGGCAATCTCGCGCGGTATCGCGAGCATTTTCAGCCCGACGATCTTCAGGCCCTTTGCTTCCACACGATCAATAATACGCCCGACCAGCCCGCGCTGGACGGCATCCGGTTTCAAAAGCAGCAGTGTGCGTTCCATTATCACCTCCGGGCAAGCAACTCTATTGCCCCCCTATGCCCCGGTCAAGCACACGGCTGCGGCAGACTCTTCCGGCGAAAGTCAGAGCTGGAACGGGCGGTTGCACCGCTTCGGCTTTGTTGGTGCTGCATCCGCGGCATCGCGGGCCGCTCCGGATACAGTATCTCTTCGCCGTCGGGATACTGCCAAAGCAGCAGTCTTTGGGCGATTCTCCAGCGCAAAGAGGCAGAGATGCTTAGCAGCGACCAGGACCATGGTCAACATAAGCGGTTACATAAACACATCTTATTGCCCCTGGCACCGGCATTGCATGATGAACGGCGGACTACTGCGTCACGGCAGGGCGACAGACCCCCCCGGCCGCCCCGTCCCGCAGCGTGAGACCATGGTGGCTCTACCAACGAAAAATCGAAAGCCATTCGGGCTGGTCGTTACCGGAGAGGCGGAGACCTGGCAAGGCGTACTCGAGCAGATAGTCGGCGTCGATACGCTGACGACGTATCCGGTCACCGGCGACAGGGAACTTTTGAACGTGGTGGAGTCCGGCCGGGTGGATGCGGCGGTGCTGGACGATGAGGCCGGCTGGGTCCACGACGTCCTGCAACTGCTGCGGATGATCCGGCGGTTCGACACGGTGCTTCCGGTGGTGGTGGTCACGACCCGCCGCGAACGCCGCTACCTGGAAAACGCCCTGCGCCTGGCGGCGTTCAGTGTGGTAACCAAGCCGCTGGAGCTTGAGGAGCTGCTGAGGCAGATACAGCGCATGATGGAGCGGATGGACACGATACTGCGCAACGACCCGGAGCAGCCGTAGCTGCTGACGGGATCGAAGATGTTTAGAGGAAACAGGACTTTTCCGCGAGGTAACAGGTAGTTATTCAAGGCAGAAAGGAGCAGCAGATGGCCAAGGCGGCACCAAACATTCGTCCCCTGGGAGAGAAGGTGCTCATTCAGCGGCTTGAGGCGGAAGACACGACCGCCGGCGGGATCGTCCTGCCGGATACCGCCAAGGAGAAGCCGCAGCGAGGCACGGTTGTCGCGGTCGGCGACGGACGGCGGCTCGCGGACGGCGGATGCGCCGATTTCCAGGTAAAGGTCGGCGACAAGGTCCTCTTCGCCAGCTACGCCGGAACGGACATCACCGTTGGCGGCGAGGAGTACCTGCTTATGGACGAGTCGGACGTACTGGCGATTCTGGACTGAACGTAATCGTCGACGGTAATGCGCTTATCGTGAGACGAGCATTAACAGGAGCTGAAAAATGGCGAAGAAGAAGATCGTGTACGATGTGGAAGCCCGCGACGGTATCCGGCGGGGTGTGAACAAGCTCGCCAAAGCCGTGCGATCGACCCTCGGCCCGACCGGGCGTGTGGTCGTGTTGGAGAAGTCTTACGGCGCACCGACAGTCACCAAGGACGGCGTGACGGTCGCCAAGGAAATCGAGCTTGAGGACGCCAACGAGAACATGGGAGCGCAGATGGTCAAGGAGGTCGCCTCGAAGACCTCCGACGTGGCCGGCGACGGCACCACCACGGCCACCATCTACGCCGAGGCGATTTTCGAGGAAGGGCTTAAGAACGTCGTCGCCGGCGCCGAGGCGATGAAGCTCAAGCGGGGCATCGACAAGGCCGTTGACGCCATCGTCGAGGAGCTGCGGGCGATGTCGAAACCGATCAGAAGCTCCAAGGAAATCGCCCAGGTCGGCACCTGAGCGGCCAATCAGGAGGCCGACATCGGCCAGAAGATTGCCGAGGCGATGGACAAGGTCGGCAAGGACGGCGTCATCACCGTCGAGGAAGGCAAAGGGCTGGAGACCACAATCGACCTGGTCGAGGGCATGCAGTTCGACCGCGGGTACATCTCCCCGCACTTCATCAACGATTCCGAGGCGATGGAGGCGGACCTGGAGAACCCGCACATCCTCATCCACGAGAAGAAGATCTCCACAATCAAGGATCTGGTCCCGCTTCTGGAGAAGATTGCCCAGTCCGGTCGGCCCCTGCTGATTATCGCCGAGGATATCGAGGGTGAGGCCCTGGCGACGCTGGTGGTCAACAAGCTCCGCGGCACGCTCCAGTGCTGCGCGGTAAAGGCGCCCGGCTTCGGCGACCGCCGCAAGGAGATGCTCCGGGACATCGCGGTGCTCACCGGCGGAAAGGCCATCATGGAGGATATGGGAGTCTCCATGGAGAGCATCGACGTCGGCGACCTCGGCTCGGCTAAGCGCGTCCGTGTGGACAAGGACAACACCACCGTCATCGAGGGCGCCGGCAAGACCTCCGACATCAAGGGCCGGATCGAGCAGATCCGCGCCGAGATAGACTCCACCACCAGCGACTACGACCGCGAGAAGCTGGAAGAGCGACTGGCGAAGCTCTCCGGCGGCGTTGCCCAGATCAACGTCGGCGCCGCGACCGAGGTGGAGATGAAGGAGCGCAAGGCCCGCGTCGAGGACGCCCTGCACGCCTGCCGGGCGGCCGTCGAGGAAGGCATCCTGCCGGGCGGCGGAGTGGCAGTGTTGAGGGCGAGAAAGGCCCTGAACAAGGTCAAGTGCGAAAACGACGACGAGAAGATCGGAGTCGATATCGTCCGCCGCGCTCTGGTGGCGCCGATAAAGCAGATCGCCTTCAACTCCGGGCTGGAAGGCAGCATCGTCGCCGACAAGGTGATGAGCTCCGAGGATGCGAGCTACGGTTACAACGCGGTGACCGGCAAGTACGGCGATCTGGTCAGGGCCGGCGTCATCGTGCCGACGAAGGTCGAGCGGACGGCGCTGCAGAACGCCGCGTCGGTGGCCGGGCTGCTGCTGACCACCGAGGCGATCGTCTCGGAGATTCCCGAGAAGAAGGAAGCCGCCGGCGCCGGTGCGGGCGGCGGTATGGAAGGAATGTATTAGACCCGGTTAACTGGTTGATTGGTTGACTGGTCAATTGGTTGAACGGGTGCCGTGGGCTGCCCCTCGTGTCGCCATAAGGCGATGCGAGGGGCAACCACGTTTGGGCAAAAATGGACATCCTCAGCGCCATTCACTCTTGGAGCATCGCTCGTGCTTTTTCTGCAGCGGTGGTGCCAGGATGGTTCTCGATAAGTTCCTGGAGTATCTCTCTGGCCCTCGTGTGCATATCGTTTTGCTGGTACAAACGTGCTAGACTAAGGCGGGAGTTGGCTTGTGCTTCTTCCGCCTCCTCGAATCTGTCCGGTTCCCCGTGAGTATCAACGGCTTGCGGAGCAGCTGGGTCGGTCGCTAGTTGCACTTCGTCCAGGAAGGTCAACACCCATGGGTATTCGCCGTCACGCATAACATAAATGCCATCGAGCTTCCCCAGCAGGTGAACCAGCTCGCTTCGGTCTGCTTCAAGCAGCCGGTCTCTTGAACCTTCCGATACATACGCGAGCATAATCATTTCAGGGTACTGCGGACACGACGCCCATAACTCGTACGGATACCTGCGCACGTGGTTGTACCCCTGAGATAACGCCCGGTAAGCATTCCGGTCACTCCTGGCTCGCTCGCGCGCTCGCGCTCTGGCAGCTTGGCTTCTGGCTTCACGATAACGTTGCTGTGATCGATAAAGTCTGGTTCGGGCCTGTTGAGTTCTTGTTTCTAGGTAGTCCACCAGCAACTGGTCGGTACGCACATAACTATCTCCGACGCGCCGCAGTCGATAGCGCTCTCCGGCATGAAGGAGGGTGACACTCCACCTAAGCTGCTGACGCGATAGCCGCCCCTGGATGCCTCCGACCCAATTGTTCAATTCTTCCATGCCCGCCGTTGCCTGCAGCATGGTCAGTTCTTCCCTGTTAAGGCCCAATTCCTCTACCTTTGCGGATATCTTCCGGTACAGCACACTGCTGCCTTGGGGGCCTTCAATGGTTGTGCAAGAGGTTCCGTCGGCTTGCCGCAAAAGGCTCTCCCGATACGTTACGGCTTCACCCAGAAAAGCCGCGTCGCCGGCAACCTTGACGGCCAGCCCGCACTCTACCGCCTCGGAAGCTGTAAGTGTCAAGACACGCCCCTTTGCCTTAAGCACTCGACCGGGTCCATCCCGATGCAGAATGATGCGATCATTATCCTCGGAAAGGCTTAATTGAAAATCTGGGTCTACCATCGCCTCGGCCAGCAGCGAGTCATGGCCTCCGTGTTGTGCTGCCTTGCGGCAGACCGCACGCCAGTAGGACTGGTTCTTCTCAGCTACGTCTGCAGGCAGTTGAATAGGCCGTCCCTCACCACCAGACCTGTATGATACGGCGGCACCGATGGTAGCCCTGGGGTGAACATAGACCTCTGAGCATGCCATGACTATCGGGGCTCCCGCAGATAGTGCTCGTTCAACGTACGCTATGAAATGAAGGTCGTCATTATCGATTATGAGGTCAACTATCCTCTCGGCGGATGGGACAAGGCCACCTCTGGTGTCAACTATGATAACAACACGTGTCACACCCAATTGGCGGGCATGTCCAAGCATCGCGGACATACGCTCCGCGGTGAAGTCAAGACCAATCGTGCCTGAGATTCTTATCTCAAAATAAGAATCCTCGCCGACCTCTGTTACTGTAACATCTGCTGTATCAGATGGGCTTTCAGCCATACCCATGCCGGTGCACACAACCGTGCATGCCAAGACGACAGCAAACCTGTTGTCCCCAATCGTCGACATTGTCAGACCTCCCACATTGAACGATCACCTTACAAGCACAGCAGAGACACGGCAACACAACCTAGCAAAATCTATCCGCAGACCGAACACTTCGGATCACGACAGCAAGCCGCCACGTGTCTGCCCGGCAAAATCTCTACCACCCATCACGCCAGATTTGTACAGGGGCGGTCTTCATGTCCTTTCGTCGACATCTCTAGGCAAAAGCCGCCAAGCTCGTAACTGTTTGTTATTATACAGCCGAATTTCAAGCGAACAAGTTATTTTTCTTTATTGTCTCACTTTACGCTTGCTAAGGCTGTCATCTACATCTCGGTCGCGAGGATTAGGAACACGGCCGCGGTCCAGGTGTACGCCCGGTCGCGGTGGCCTTCGCCGGTCAGCGCGTCGAAGTTCTCGGCCATGCCCGATGCTGCGCAGGTGCGGCAGAAGCGGCGGGCGATGTCAGCGGCGAGGTCCTTCTCCCCCAAGGCCGAGATCGCATCAACCAGAACCATCGTCGGCGGCGCCCATATCGGCCCCCGCCAGTAGCCGTTTGGCTCATACAGATCGCTCGCCGGATTTTCGGTGGCAAGCCCGTGCTCGGTCAGGAAGCGTCCGGGTTTTTTCAGTCCGTCTATGAGCTTTCGTCGCACCTGCTCAGGCAGACGCTCACCGAGGACCAGCGGCAGGAACAACAGCAGAGTGTCCCCCTCGTCGGCGGTTTCGTGCGTGCCGGACTGCGGCGCGGTGAAGCTCTCGCCGTTCCAGGAATGCTCCAGCAGCTTGCCGACAAGCTCATCCGCCCGGCGCGACCACTCGGCCGCCTCGTCGTCCCGCCCCAGCTTGCCGGCGATCTCTGCCAGCGTGTCCATCTGCACGGCCAGGTAGCTCGCCAGGTCCGGGCCTTCTATCGGCGGCCGCAGCGCGAAGCACGTGCCGTTGTCCCAGCCGGAATCGTTGCCGTGGTTGTATTGCGGCAGACCGTCGCCGTCGCAGTCGCGGTGATCGAACCACCAGTCGGTCCACTTCGCCAGCGGCCGATACACCTGCCGCAGATACTCGGCGTCCAGCCAGTCGCAGCGCCGCATCATCCACCGCAGCGCCCAGCCCTGGATGGGCGGCTTGACGTAGTTCCACTGCCAGTGCTGGTCGGATACGAAGTCCGGGAAATGCCCCGCCTCGCTCTGTATGTCGAAAAACAGCATTACCTGATCCCACGCAAGGTCCCGATGGCTGTTCGCAAGGGCCATCGCATTGAACAGGTAATCCCAACTGAACACCCGGTCCATGTGGTTCTTGGACATCAATATGCCGCGCCGCGTCAGAAATCCCTCCGGCGGGACCGCCGCGGACCAGAGCACATAGGCGGCCAGTTCGCCCGCCTCGGCAAGCTCTTTGCCCGGTTCAGGCAGCCGCCCGCGCCACGTGCGGAACTCTTCGGTGACTGCGGCGACGGATTCCTCAAACGTCCTCTCGTGATCGCCGGTTAGCACCGCATAAGGGCACTCGTCGATAATCGCTTCCAGCCGCCCGTCGGCCGCCGGCTCAATGTCGGCCGTCATTTCCGAACACCGCTCCACACGCCACGGCGCATCCATGGAGACCTTCCCGACAAGCGGCGTCAGCAGGTACTTGGTCAGCATGGAGCGAGCGTTTATCAGCCAGCGGCCGTCGCCGTAGTTGATGACGTTGTCGGAGGATTCCGGTTCCATAATCAGCCGCAGCGTCACGCCCCGGCCTCGGATGTGCAGGAGATTCGGCTCCGGCATGCACATCTCGACCCAGCCGGCGTCGCTTTCCATGCACAGCACGGTTGCGTCGGCTGTCGACTCGGACGGCACTTCCCGGCCGTCGGCAAGCAGTCGCATGACCAGCGCCTCACGCCTTCCAGGGTAGCCGTGGACGTTCCGCAGCCACAGCTCCCCGTCGGGGCGCTCTTGCGTGGGGCGGATGCCCAGAGACATGTACGAGTCGTAACGCGTGAACGGAACTTGCCGCAGGTTGATATTCATCTGCCTACTCCGACTTCTCGACCGGCCACGGCTCAAGCGAGCCGCCGGCGTCGCGGATTTTCCTCTGCAGCGTGTCGATGTCGATGGAGCGGGTATCGCCCGCCTCGCGGGCCAGTGCGGCCGCGTAGCCGGCCGCCTCGCCAATATTCATCACCACCGGCATTATCCGCAGCGAAGAATGGGCGCCGATATCGGCCGAGATGCCGCGTGAGGCGACAAGCAGGTTCTGCTTGTGCTTCGGCGTAAGCGAGCGATACGGAATCTGAAAATACTCTCCCGGCGGCATCTTCTCCAGCCGCGTCTGCCCGGGTTTCTGTCCGTGGATGTCGATGCCGTAGGAGCAGCATGCCACGGCGTCGTCGAACCGGGCGCAGCGGTGCCAGTCGTTTTCGGTGAGCATGTAATCCCCCACCACCCGCCGCGACTCGCGTATGCCGACATGCGCTCCGGTCTTCATCAGATAGCAGTTCTCGAAGCCCGGAACGTTCGCCTTCAGCCAGGCGACGAAGTTCTCAACGCGGCGGCGACCTTCGATTTCGGCCCTGCTTACGTCGAACACGTCCAGCGTATCGCCGGGGATGCGGATGGCGTTGAAGTGCGTCAGGCCGCTGGGCGTGCGGTGGGCCGTCGAAAAGTGCGTGTTGATAAGCGCCGGCTCGTCCTTGTCGCCTTTGGGTATCATCTCCCGCAGGACCTGACCGTTCAGCGGACGGGACAGGTCCTCCCCCGCCACGGCAAAGTTCATGGTCATGGGCATGACGTGTCCGGCTTCATCGCCGACGAGTATCTCGCAGCCGGCGCGGTCGGCCAGCAGACAGTCGCCGGTGCCGTCGATGAAGTATTTGCCGGTTACGTGTATCGGCCCGCCGTTGTGGGCGAAGTAGCAGCCGGTGACGTGCGGGCCGTCAACCTCCACGTCGAAAAGCGCCGCGTGGAAGATGACGTCCACCCCCGCCTCCGTGACCAAGTCGTCCAGGACGAGTTTCATCGGTTCGTCGTCGAACCTCGGCCCGCCGCCTTCGCGCAGTTCGATGGCGTCCCTGGCGACCATTCGGTCCTGCAGCTCACTGAACAGCCCGGCGTTGACGACCCTTCGCGGGGTGGTCTCGTCGCCTCGTGAGAAGTGGGACATGAACGGGTGGACGTACATCGTCGTCATCCCGCCGCCGAGGCAGCCCTCGCGCTCGATGAGCAGAGTCTTCGCCCCGCTCCTGCCGGCCGTGACGGCCGCTCCCACACCACCCGGTCCGCCGCCGACAACCACAACGTCGTATCCTTCAATCTGTTTCATGGCTTCTGGATGAACCTCCATCGCGTCGAAAAACTCGAAAATCCGCACCAAGGGATAACACACTGCCGGAGGATTTCAAGCGATTCCCGCTCGCTCGGCTATGCATGCACGACAAAGCGGGCAGGGATGCAGGGAATGAACGGACCGCGGATTGGTCCTTGAGTACACCCGGAAGTGGGCTGAAAACCCAGGCCGTCGGGCCGAGAGGCCTCCGGAAACCGAACACTTCAGTTTGGACACTGATTTGGAGGTCAGCCGGACTGCTTCGGAACCAATGGGCCTTTTACGGCCCGTGTCAACACCCGTTTATTTCCTCCGGAATCCGCACGTCAACGGCTGAGATCGACTCGTGTTTGTCGCAGGAGAGCAGCAACGGGCCCGCCTTAAACAGCATTCTGTCTCTGTGGGCTTTCCGGCCTTGGCAGGCCTCGTGATTATGCCGCCGTCGGCGCAGGCCTTGAGGAATGGCCCTGTTTACGGTATTCATCTCTGTATGCATACGACGAGCTTCGAGGTAAAAACACGGGACCGTGACGACTTTGTGGACATCACCTCGCAGGTTGCCGGGGCCGTTCGGGACTCCGGCATTCGCGAAGGGGCGGTGACGGTTTACGTCCCGCACACTACCGCCGGCGTGACCATAAACGAAAACGCAGACCCCAGCGTGGTCCACGACATTATCGCAGCGCTCGACACGGCCGTTCCCTGGCGACAGGGTTTCTACCGTCACGGCGAGGGCAACTCGGCCGCCCATGTAAAGAGCTCGCTCATGGGCTGCAACACCTGCATACCGGTCCGCGGCGGCTCCATGGCCCTGGGAACCTGGCAGGGAGTGTACTTCTGCGAGTTCGACGGACCCAGGACCCGCCGCGTCATAGTCACGATCACCGGTGGGTGATGCCCTGGCGTCACGGCCCGGCCATTCAGGCCGTCCCGGCGACAGAACAACACAGGGCTTACTCTGGCAAGAGCCGCGAGGCCGCGGAAAAATCGCCATAAAGAACTTGACCGCAAGCCCCGACCGGCGTTACGTTACTTCGCTTCAAAGCCCCGGCCGGGGAGATTGTGTCTTTCCGTCAATGCCGGCAGGCCCCTGATGTTCAGTAACAGTGATGCCTCGGAGGTCGGATGCCATAATCCGGCCACTCAAGGCGGAGGTGTACACTTGGCCGCACAGATAGTTAAAGAGTTGATCGACGCGGGGATTCACTTCGGACACCGCGCAAGCAGGTGGAACCCGAAGATGAAGCCCTACATCTACACCAAGCGCAACCTTATCCATGTCATCAACGTCAAGGAGACCCTCAAGGGCCTCCTGGCCGCGAAGAAGTTCCTCGCCCGTAGAGTCGCCGACGGAAAGGACATCATGCTGGTGGGCACAAAACGCCAGGCCAGGCAGACCGTCCAGACCCAGGCCGAGCGGGTTAAGATGCATTATGTCAACGACCGCTGGCTGGGTGGCATGCTTACGAACTTCCGCGAGATCCGCAAGCGTATAGGCCGGCTGGAAGAGCTTGAGAAACTCGAGGCCGACGGGCAGCTCGACGCCTATTCCAAGAAGGAAGGCGCCCGCCTGCGTCGCGAGATGCGGAAGATACAACGCAACCTCGGCGGCATCCGCAACATGAACGGGCTGCCCGGCGCGATGGTGGTCATCGACCAGCGTCGGGAGATCATCGCGGTCCGCGAGGCGAACAAGATGAAGATCCCGGTCATCGCCCTGCTGGACACCGACAGCGACCCGGACATGGTCGATATCCCCATCCCGGGCAACGACGACGCCATGCGGGCAATCGAGATCATCGTCAAGGAGCTTTGCGACGCGGTCGCCGAGGGCCTCAAGGGCCGAGCCGCCGCGGCCGCCGAAGCCGAGAAAGCCGACGCCCAGGCCGCCGCGCGTCGCCGCTCCAGCAGGCCCGCCACCGCCCGCGCCGAAGAGCCGTCCGCGGAGGCCGCCCCCGCCGCGGAAGACCAGTCGGACCAACCGGCCGAAAACGCCGGCGAATCCGCCAAAGGCGACGACCAGCCGTCTCAACCGCGGACCGACCCGGCCGCGGCCGAGACGAACTCCGAAGGCGACAAAAGCTGAATCCGACCGCCGGATTCGGCTCAGACGCGCCGCCCCACGACAGCTTGACCACAGCAATCACACGAGACGATTAATCAGCAATCGGGAGTAACCATGGCAGAGATTACCGCCGCAACGGTGAAGGCCCTGCGGGAAGAGACCGGACAGGGCATGATGGATTGCAAGAAGGCCCTCCAGGAAGCCGAAGGCGACCTGGAGGCCGCAAGGGACATCCTACGCAGGAAGGGTCTGGCGACCGCCGAGAAAAAGGCCGCCCGCGCCACCAGCGAGGGGCTGATCGGCATCAGCGCCGCAGACGACGGCAGCACCGCGGCGATGGTCGAGATCCGGTGCGAAACCGACTTCTGCGCCAGAAACGAGGTCTTCCGCGACATGGTCCGGAAGACCGCGGACATGGCCCTTCAGGCCGGCGGCGAGGGGCCGGTCGAGCCGACCGAGCAGATGCTCCAGGCGGTTCAGGATACCCTCACCCAGATCGGCGAGAACATGTCGCTGGCCCGGGCCGTGAAGGTCAGCGCCCCGCGCGTCGGGACCTATCTGCACCACAACGGCAAAGTCGGCGTGCTGGTCGGCGTCGAGGGCGAAATCGACGACAACACCCTCAACGACCTGTGCATGCACATCGCCTTCGCCGACCCGATGGGCATCACCACCGAGGATGTACCGGCCGATCTGGTCGAGAAGGAAAAGCAGTTCGCCCGCGAGGAGGCCGCCGAAAGCGGCAAGCCGGCGGACATCGTCGAGAAGATGGTCACCGGCAAGGTCCGGAAGTTCCTCGAGGCCAACGCCCTGCTGGCCCAGCCCTTCGTCCGCGACGACAAGAAGAAGGTCCAGGACATCCTCGGCGACGCGAAGGTCACCACATTCGCCCGCTTCGCCGTGGGCGGCTGATACAGACACAGGATTTTAAAGATGGCCAGGCGCCCCCGAATCAAGCGAGCGCTGGTGAAGCTGTCCGGGGAGAGTTTCTGCACGCCCGGTCAGCGCGGCATAGTTGCCGCGTCCACAGCCACGGTGGTGGACGAAATCCAGCCCGTGGTCGAGTCCGGGGTGCAGCTCGCGCTTGTGGTCGGCGGCGGAAACATGGTCCGCGGGCGCGACTTCGCCGCCAACCCGCACATCCACCGCGCGACGGCCGACTACATGGGCATGCTGGCGACCGTCATCAACGCCCTGGCGCTTCAGGACGCCCTGGAAAGCCGAGGGCTGCCGACGCGAGTGCTCAGCGCGATCACCATGACCAGCGTCTGCGAGCCGTTCATCCGGCGCCGCGCCATCCGCCACCTGGAAAAAGGCCGTATAGTCATCCTCGCCGCCGGCACCGGAAGCCCGTTCTTCACCACCGACACCTGCGCTGCGCTGCGGGCCAACGAAATCAGCGCCGACGCCCTGCTCAAGGCCACCAAGGTGGACGGCGTCTTCGACGCCGACCCCGCTGAAAACCCGGACGCCGAGCGGTTCGACCGGCTCAGCTACCAAGACGTGCTCACCAGGCAGCTCGGCGTGATGGACCTGACGGCCATCTCAATGTGCATGGAAAGCAAAATGCCCATTATTGTGTTCACCCTGGCCTCGGCCGGCAACCTGGCCGGCGTCGTGGCCGGTGAGGATATCGGAACCATTATCACCGAATAAACGGGAGCTTGCCCATGCCGCTGGACGAAATACTGCTTGAGACCGAGGAGAAGATGGAATCGGCCGTGGAATATCTCCGCAAGGAGTTCCGCGGAATCCGCACCGGTCAGGCCTCGGTCGGGCTGGTGGACCACATAAAGGTCGATTACTACGGCTCGCCCACGGACCTGAGGCAGTTGGCGAGCATCGCCACGCCGGAGCCAAACCTGATCGTCATCAAGCCGTTCGACCCCAACAGCTTGAAGGATATCGAAAAGGCGATTATCGCAAGCGACCTGGGGATAACGCCTCAGTCCGACAAGAACATCATCCGCCTGAACGTGCCGGCCCTGTCCATCGAGCGGCGCAAGCAACTGGCCAACCAGGTAAAGAAGATGGCCGAGCAGGCCCGCGTCGCCGTCCGCAACGCACGCCGCGACGGCAACAAGCAGCTCGAGAAGGAGCAGAAAAGCTCCGAGATAACCGAGGACGACGCCTACACCGGCAAGGAAAAAACACAGGAACTCACCAACGAGTATGAAAAGAAGATAGACGAGCTGCTCGATGCGAAGGTAAAGGACATCGAGGAAAGCTGACCGCCGAGTATAATGAGCGGATGAATAGGCGGGGGAGTAGCTCAGTTGGAAGAGCAACGGCCTTTTAAGCCGTAGGTCGTGGGTTCGAGTCCCACCTCCCTCATTTGGAGTTGCGAATGGCGAGTCGCGAATTGTGAATTGTGAAGTCACGAGGCCCGCATCGCGCGGACTGAAGGGCGCACTGCTGAGGGAAGCCGAAGGGCCTTTTTGACTGCGGCGGCCTTGAGCCGGTGTGGATGACGACTTGTGCGACGTGCCGCCGACGCAATCAGCTTGCGGCCGAAGCCCGCAATCTGTATCATCCCCGCTGCAATACCGGCCCCATCGTCTAGTGGTTAGGACACGGGCTTTTCAAGCCCGCGACCCGGGTTCGAATCCCGGTGGGGTCAGTTGAGGTAAGTCGCCGCTGTATCAGCCACTTACGCAAGATTCGGCAAACTCTCGCAACCCCTCGTATTCGTAGGGGTTTGTGCCTTCCCCGGCCGTCGGCCCATTCTGCGCCCTGCCCTGCCCTTGCGGGCCGTTGCGGTCCAATGCCGACGTATGATGCATCGCTTTTTGCAGCGCGCTGCACGGCCCGCCGACGCCCTCGGTCGCCGTCCGGAGGTCCTGAAACAGCCCTCGGCATACTACGGTTTTTCCTCATCAGGTTCGGCGAAACCGGTCCTTCCCGCCAGGGCATACCGGCGGCGGTAATCCGCTGGCGTGGCCCCCGTTGTCCGGCGGAAGAACGCGCAGAAATGCTGCTCGTATTCAAAGCCGCACTTCTCGGCGACCTGGCTGACGTTAAGGTCGGTATGGGTCAGCAGTTCCTTAGCCCGGCGCACGCGCTCCGCGGCGATGCAGTCGTTGACGGTCCGGCCCAGGATGCTGCGAAACTGCCGTTCCAGCCAGCGCCGCCCCACCGGCACCTCCCGCAGCACGTCGGGTACCCCTATTGGGTCGCACGCCCTCTGGCGAATGAACCGCACCGCGTCGGCGACCTCCGGAACGGGAATCGCCAGCATGTCCGACGACCACCGCACCACCACCTCCAACGGCGGCACGGGGATTGGCTCCTTCGGGGGCGATTCACCGTCCATCATGCCATCGAGCAGCTCGGCCGCCCTGTAGCCGATACGGTCGGCGCCGAACTCGATGCCGCTCAGCGGCACTGCCGCCGATTCGCAGATAAGCTCGTCGTTGCCCGCGGCGAGTATGGAAAGCTCCTCCGGGACGCGAACGCCTATCTCCAGACAGTGCATCAAAAGCTCCCAGGCGCGGTATTCATCCGCCGCCAGCACGCCGACCGGCCTGGGCAGATCGCGAATCCAGTCAGGAAAACCCGCCTTGTCCTTGCCCTCGATCCCGCCGGTATCGGCGTAGCCGGCCGGGATGAACTCGCGAAACTCGCCGCTGTCGCAGACGACCTCGGCGAATCCATCGCGGCGCTGAGTGCTGAACAACCTGTCCATATAACCCACATAGGCGAAGTTGCGGAATCCGCGTTCGAGGAAGTGCTCCCCGGCCAGTCGGCCTATGGCGGCGTTGTCGGGGATGACGAACGCGAAAGGCCAGTCGAGGTCGCCGCTGGCAACGCACACGCCGGGGATGCGCCGGCCGGCCAGCTCTTCATGCACCTGGCTGAGCAGCCAGTCGCCCAGAGCGCCATCGCAGGGCATGCCGGCAAGCGACAGCTTCTGCCGGCCGCCGAACAGATAGGGCACTATGGTCCAGCGGCCGCGCGACCGCGCGTAGCGGATGATGCCGCGGAGGTTCTCGCGCGAATACCAGTACGCCAGGTCCGCCAGGACCACTACTCGACGTCGCTCCGGGGACTTTTTTCCGCTCGCGCTCATTACGAAATCCTTGTCGCAATCGTTGCATATTATAACGCAATATTGTCTAGGCGCAAAGGGAAAACGCGGTAGAATGTCTTATGAATGAGCAGGCCCCGCGTCGGGGCCTTGGTAACACGAGGGCATGATTGGCATGTCCCGGAACGTAAGGAGGTGCACAGTGAGCAAAGGAATCAGCAAATTTTTGGTTGCAGCATGCGTTGTGCTTGCAGCCGCGGCGGCCGCACAGGCCAGCGTCATCTACCAGCAGACGTTCGACAACACCACGGGGGCAGAGATTCACCGTCCGGACATTCACTCCGACTACGGGTGGACAGCCCATTTCACGACCGGCGGAAACTACTCGGACAACACCGACTGGCAAGTCAGTGATGGAGAGGGCGATCCGCACTACGGGACCACGGAGGGCTGGCTATACGCGGGCATGCACTGGGGCGCCGGTGATACCACCCGCACCCTTCTGTGGACCCCGGATGTCAATGTGGACGTCTCGGAAATCACAGAGGTGAACTGGTGGCAGGCGAACTCGCATAGCGACCATCGCTTCCAGGTGGCGCTTCGCATGGACGGCGCGTGGTACGTCTCTGAACTGGCCGATGCACAGGAGCACGATGACGTCTGGGGCGACGATGTGGCAACGCTGGGCAGCCGCATCACGTTCGAATTCGACGGCAAGGATTGGTACGAGTTGAATTTCGACGGCGACTTCCCGAATATCGACAGTACAGTGGGATTGAGCATCGGCGACCCGACTTCGCTGCCGGGCGGAACGGTGGCTGCGATCGGCCTCTACATCGATGGCAATGCCGAGGGCCGCCGCATAGACACCTTCACCGTCATCCCCGAGCCGGCGACGCTGGCGGTTCTGGGCATCGGCGGTCTGGGCGTTCTGCTTCGCCGCAGGAGAAGCTAAAGGCAACGGCCAACAGCCGGTTCGGTTAGGGTGTTTGCTGGCCCGTTGTCCGCCCTACGGATATGGCGATTTTGCGAGATGCGGGCGGATTCCGCATGGGGTCCGCCCGCTATTTTTACCCGCATCGGAGGGAACACACCGTGAGATACACAGTACTATGCCCGCTTATCACCCTTGCGTTTGCCTGCACCGCCTTCGGCGCGGTCCCCGAAGACTATGTGCTGGTCTGGGAAGATGATTTTGAAGGCGACTCGCTGGACGAGGACAATTGGCGGCACAGGTATACCGGCGAGCGCCGCGGCGCGTACAACACCTCCGACGCCGTCAGCGTCTCCGACGGACGGCTTTCCATAAAGACGTCCTACAACGCCAGCGAGGACCGCTATGAGACCGGCATGATCGGCACGCAGGACACCTTCCAGCAGACCTACGGGTATTTCGAGGCCCGGATCAAGCTACAGCAGGAGGGCGGGCACTGGTCGGCCTTCTGGCTGCAGTCGCCGAACATCCACAACGAGAGCGACCCCCCGGACCCGGCCAACAACGGCGCCGAGATAGATGTGATGGAGTATCGCCAGTATCACGACGCCATGCAGCACGCCCTGCACTGGAACAGCTACGAAGATGGGTACCACAAACACATCGACGAAGAGCTCAGCAACTGGCCGAACGATTTTTCACCGGACGATGACGGCTTCCACACCTTCGGCCTGCACTGGACCGAACACGGGTACACGTTCTACATCGACGGCGTCGAGACCTGGCAGACGACCGAGGCGCTCTCCCACCGGGACCAGTACATGATCCTCAGCACGGAGGTCCCCACGCCTGGAACCGGCGAGGTGGGCTGGGCCGGCGGCAATCTCGACTGGGCCGATGAGGGCCATGAAGATGGAATCTATGTCGATTATGTCCGCGTATATGTTCCCGAGCCGGCGACGCTGGCGGCTCTGGGCATCGGTGGTCTGGGCGTTCTGCTTCGCCGCAGGAGAAGCTGAGCGGCATCGCGGAACAGGCCGTGCCGGGTCGTCGCCTGTAAGCGTGCCCGGATGCGGCTGGACGATAACGGGGGCGGCGGGCCGAACTACTGGCCGAACTCAATGGGCGGACCGGAGCCGGACCCCAGCGTCGCCGAGCCGCCGACGGACCTGGAAGGCACGGCCGGGAGGCATCCGCAGGAACTGACCGACGACGACTTCTTCCAGCCGGGCGAGCTGTATCGCCGCGTCATGACCGACACCAACCGCGAGCACCTTATCGGCAATATCGTAGCCCACCTCGGCGATGCGCAGCAGCGTATTCAGCTCCGCCAGACCGCCCTGTTCTTCAAGGCCGACGCCGATTACGGCCGGCGGGTCGCAGAGGGGCTGGGGCTGGACGTCGAGCAGGTCGAGAAACTCGCCGGGATGTCCCAGCAGGACCGCGTAAAGGCGACATCCGCATAGAAGGAGGACTGTCGCCAGTTTGCAGAACGGGCGATTCCGATGCCTTGCGTCGGAGTCGCCCGTTAAATGCGCCCGGCCACGACGCCTCCTCGGCAGCTTCGCGGGCCGGAGTGTCCGGTGCCTCGTATCAAGCCGGACGGGCCAAAATACCGATTGACAATCACGGGATCGCTGATAAGCTATAATGGGTCAAATGCGATACAGGCCGTTTCGCGAAGCCATGTTTACCACGACGACCACGACGCGATGCTGACACGTCGCAGCGCGACAGCGCGGACGATGTGTCGGCCGCGGTGCGGTATGGCTCCGCGAGACGGCTTTTTTTCTGCCGTCGGCCGCCGGCGGCAAGACGGCCGGGAACTTGAACATGAGCGTTGAAATCAAACTGCCCGACGGAAGCAAGCTCAGCTACGACGGCCCCGTGTGTCCGATGAACGTGGCCGAGGATATTTCCCCGCGCCTCGCGGCCGCCGCGGTGGCCGCGGAAGTGGACGGCCAACTGACCGAGCTTACCGCCGAGCTTACCGACGGCGAGCATCAGGTGCGCATCATCACCGACCGCGACGACGAGGCGCTGGAGGTATTGCGTCACACCGCCGCCCACGTGCTGGCCCAGGCGGTCCTGCGCATCCACGGGCCAAACGTGCAGTACACCATCGGACCGGCCCTGACCGACGACTTCCAGTACGGTTTCTACTACGACTTCGATCTTCCGGTGAAGATATCCACCGAGGACCTGCCGGCCGTCGAAGATGAGATGCGGAAGATTATCGACGAGCGGATCCCCATCCGCCGCCTGGAGATGTCGGTCGACGAGGCCAAAGAGGAGTTTCGCCGGCGCGGGCAGGAATACAAGAATGAGATGATAGACGACCTCGTCCGCGACGAGAGGGTCGAGACCGTCAGCTTGTACGAACAGGGCGACTTCCTGGACATGTGCCGCGGACCTCATCTGCCGCACACCGGCAAGGTCGGCGCGGTGAAGCTGCTGGCGGTAGCCGGCGCGTACTGGCGCGGCGACCAGAGCCGCCGGATGCTCACCCGCATCTACGGCACCGCCTTTTTCGACGAAAAGGCCCTGAAACAGCATCTGGAGCGCATCGAAGAGGCCCGCAAACGCGACAACCGCGTGCTGGGGCGGCAACTGGACCTGTTCTTCATCGACGAGGAGGTCGGACCGGGCCTGCCGATGTGGCTGCCCAAGGGCAACGTGATCCGCGAGGAGCTTCAGAACTGGCTCAAGGGCGAGCTTGTGAAGCGCGGCTACCAGCTTGTCTCCACCCCGCACATCGGCAAGCTGGAGCTTTACCGCACCAGCGGGCACTACCCCTACTACCAGGACTCGCAGTATCCGCCTATACCGATGGGCGACGAGGAGGGATACCTGCTCAAGCCCATGAACTGCCCGCACCACATGCGGATATTCAAGGCCACCCAGCACAGCTACCGCGACCTGCCGGTCCGCATGGCCGAGTTCGGCACCGTCTATCGGATGGAGCAGTCCGGCGAGCTTAACGGGCTTATCCGCGTCCGCGGCTTCACCCAGGACGATGCGCACATACTCTGCACCCCGGAGCAACTGGAGAGCGAGCTTGCCTCCTGCGTGGAGCTTACACAACTGGTCCTGGACGTTTTGGGACTGGACGACTACCGCGTCCGCGTCGGGCTGCGCGACCCCGACAGCGACAAGTACGTCGGCGACGCCGAGAACTGGACACTCGCCGAAAGCAACCTCCGCCAGATTGTCCGCAAGCTGGGAATGAACTATGTAGAGGAAGCCGGCGAGGCCGCCTTCTACGGACCGAAGATCGACTTCGTCGTGACCGACTGCCTCGGCCGCGAATGGCAGCTCGGGACCATCCAGGTGGACTACAACGTGCCCGAGCGGTTCGAGCTGGAATACACCGGCCGCGACAACGCCCCGCACCGGCCGGTGATGATACACCGCGCGCCGTTCGGTTCGCTGGAGCGTTTCATAGGCATCCTCATCGAGCACTATGGCGGGGCTTTTCCGCTGTGGCTGTCGCCGGTGCAGGTGGCGGTGCTGCCGGTAAGCGAGAAGGTCGCCGATTACGCCGAGCGAGTCGCATCCCGTCTGCGAGAAGCCGGCATACGCACCGAGCTTGACGACTCGGCCGACAAAGTCGGCGCGAAGATCCGCCGGGCCACCATGCAGAAGGTCCCGTACCTGGCGGTGGTAGGCCCTCGCGAGGCCGAGGCCGAATCGGTGGCCGTCCGCACCCGCGGCGCAGGCGACCAGGGCGCCCGCCCGCTGGAGGAGTTCGTCCAGTCGCTCATCGAAGAGATTGACTCGAAGGCACAAAATGTCGTAACAGGGACCATGGGTTGATAGGATAACCCCAAGAAGCGGTTTGCCGCCCGGATCGCGTCCTTGGTGGGCGCGGCCGGCGGGCGGCCTGCTAAGGAGACACGACCATCGCAAAAGAGCTTCGCTGCAACAGAAAAATCCGGATTTCGCCCGTCCGGCTGATCGACGAGAACGACGAGCAGGTCGGCATCGTCGAGACCAATGAGGCGATGCGGCGCGCCCGTGAGGTGGGTCTGGACCTTGTCGAGGTCTCGCCGAACACCCGCCCGCCCGTCTGCCGGATAATGGACTACGGCAAGTGGAAGTACACCCAGCGGAAGAAAGAGAAGAAGTCCAAGGCCCAGAAGCACGCCACGGAACTCAAGGAAATCCGCATCCGCACGCCCAAGATCGACCAGCACGACCTGGGCATAAAGCTCAAGCGGGCCAGGCAATTCCTCGAGCGCGGCGACCGGGTGCAGTTTTCGCTGCGGTTCCGGGGCCGCGAGCTGGCGCACAAGGAAGTCGGCGTGCAGCGCTTCAACGAGATACAGGAGGCCCTTGCCGACGTGGCCAAGGTCGAGCGCGGCTTGCGTTTCGAGGGCCGCCGGCTGACGATAATGCTGGCGCCGCTGGGCAAAAAGCCCGGCGAGAAGGCCCCCGAAAAGCAGCAGCAACAGGCCTGAACAGCACTGGCGACGGATGCCCGATAACCGCGCGTAACGCGGGCGTGCCCGCACAAGCCGCCGGCGCAAGACCGGGCCGGTGGATGTTTTTTGGCCGAAAGCGCCACATCGGGGGTTTACAAAGCCGCCGATTTGCCTACAATGCTCGACTCCCCACTGTGGGGGGACGGGACTGAGAGGTCGATTTTATGCCCAAGATGAAGACCAACAAGGCGATGCTGAAGCGTGTGAAGGTAACCGGCCGCGGCAAGCTGCTGCGCCGTCGTCCAGGCGGAGGACACCTGAAGTCCAGTAAGCCGCCCAAGCGCATCCGGCGCTTCCGCCAGCCCACCACCTTCTCCACCGCCTTCGCCAAGCATGCGCGACGGTTGATGGGCCTGCGCAACCCGGATAAGCAAACGGAACAGACAGAGTAGAATATTGCCCGATGGGAGCCCTTTGGGGCGCTCGCCGCCTCCCGTGGCACGGGAGCGGGCGGGTCTGGAACATCCCGCGACAGACGGGAGTCCATCCGGGCCGGAGAGGAGTTCAGCATGCCACGTGCACGCAAAGGCGCCGCCAGGCGCAGAAGACACCGTAAGGAACTCAAGGCCGCCAGCGGCTATCATGGCGCCACATCGCGCCGATATCGACTGGCCAAGCAGGCGGCTTTTCGCGCCGGCGTCTTCGCCACTCGCGACCGCCGCAGACGCAAGAGGGACTTCCGCCGGCTGTGGGTGACACGAATCTCCGCCGCCTGCAAGCAGCGCGGCATCCGCTACAGCGAGTTCATGAACGCCCTTTCGCAGGCGGAAATCACGCTGAATCGTAAGATGCTCAGCGAGATCGCCGTCGCCGACCCGGCCGCCTTCGACGCGGTGGTCGAAAAAGCCATGAGCGGAAAATAGACCGTTCGCCCCGGGGCCTTACCAACGCCGCACCCGGACCCTCGCCACATACTGAATCGCCATGTCACTGCTTGACGACATCGAGAAACTTCAGGCCAAGGCGCTTTCGGAGCTTGAACAGGCCGACTCGCCCGACGCCGTCGAGCAATGGCGAATCAGATATATCGGCAGCAAGGGCGCCGTGCGCGAGATGATGCAGCGTCTCAAGGAAGTCCCCCGCGAGCAGAAGCCCGCCGCCGGCAAGGCGGCCAACGCCCTCAAGAACACACTCGAAGACGCCTATAAGCGTCGTATGTCGGCCGCGCCGACCCCGCGCAGGGTATCCCAGCGCCCGAAGGTTGACGCGACGCTTCCAGGACGCCGCCGACCGGTCGGGCACACCCATATCCTCACACAGACCATCGAGGAGATTACCGACATCTTCGGCCGCATGGGCTTTGAGATGGTCCACGGGCGGGAGGTCGAGGATGAGCGGCACAATTTCGACGGGCTGAACATACCCGCCTGGCATCCCGCGAGAGACCCGTGGGAAAACTTCTACATCGACGGCCGCGGCGACCTGATGCTCCGCTCGCAGACATCCACCGTGCAGATACGCACCATGGAAAGCCGCGAACCGCCGGTGCGGATTATCGCCCCCGGCCGCGTATATCGGCCGGACACGGTGGACGCCACGCACTCGTTCATGTTCTACCAGGTCGAGGGGCTGTATGTGGATGAGGGCGTCTCGATGGCCGACCTGAAGACCTGCCTCGACCAGTTCTGCAAGGCCTACCTCGGCCCGGAGGTCGCCACGCGATTCCGGCCGAGCTTCTTCCCGTTCACCGAGCCGTCGGCCGAGGTGGACATACTGTTCGAGTACGACGACGGCTCCACGGAGTGGATAGAACTGGGCGGCAGCGGGATGGTGGACCCGGCCGTGCTGGAGTTCGTCGGATACGACTGCGAAAAGTACACCGGCTTCGCTTTCGGCCTGGGCATCGAGCGGATGGCCATGCGAAAGCACAACATCCCCGACATACGCCTGCTGTTCGAGGGCGACGTGCGGTTTCTCCACCAGTTCTGACAACGCGCGCCCGGCCGCTATCGCCCGCATACCGGCGGGGATGAAAGCCGATGATCGCCGGTGGGGAAGGAGTATCAGGATTCATGGCCGTTTCGTTCCAGACCGACTTTCCCGGCGGCAACGGGTTTTTGATGGAGCTTGACGAGTCGCCGGAGCGTGTGGTGGTCCGCTTCGCGGTCGAGCCGAAGAACTGCCCCGAGCCGCTGTGGTTCCACTTCCGCCTGATGGGCTTGGCCGGCCGGAAGGCCCGCTGCGTAATGACCAACCCGGAACAGACGCTCGGCGGCTGGGACTGGTCGCATAACCGCCCGGTCTTCCGCCCCGCCGGCGGCGACTGGCGCCGCACCGACCCGGCCGAGCCGCTGAACACCCCTGGCGGCCGATGCGAATGGGCCTGGGACATCGACCCCGGCGGCGACGTGCTGGAGTTCGCACACTGCTATCCCTACCAGCCGGAGGATCTGGAGAACACGCTCGATGAGCTTGGAGCCGCCTTCCGTCCGGAGACCATCGGCATCACACCAGGCGGCTGCGAGCTGGTCCGCCTGTATTCGGCCCCACCGGGCGCAGACCGGCCGGCCGTGCTGCTGGCTGCGCGCCACCACGCCGGCGAGACGCCCGGCTCGTGGGTACTTGACGGCCTGCTCCGCCACGTCGCGACCGACGAAAGGATGCTGAGGGCGATAACATGGTGGGCCTTGCCGATAGTCAACCTCGACGATGTCGTCTCCGGCAGTTATGGCAAGGACCCCCTCCCCCACGACTGCAACCGGGCATACGACCAGAGCACACAACGGCGTCCGGAGGCGTTCGCCATTGTCCAGGACGCCCGCCGACTCAGGGACGGCTCGGCCCGGCTATTGAGCGTGGACCTGCACGCCCCTTCCCATGGCGAGCAGCACACTTACATACCTCTAAGCGGCTGGGACGGCTCGGGCGAGATAAACCCCATCGGGCAGGACTTCGCTGACCGCTTCAACTCGGCCGTACCCGACAAGCTGCGAAGCTCCATCGCGCATAAGACGCCGAAGGGCAATTTCAGCCGCCAGCCGGGCATGTCCTTCAGCCGATGGATGCGGGGCGTTCTCGGCGTCGAATCCATAACTCTGGAGACAAGCTACCAGGGCAACGGCCGGCGTTACTATGCCATCGACGACTATCGCCGAATCGGCGCCGCGCTGGCACAGACAATCGCCGACTGGCTGACCTCGTAGGCGTCCAAAACCCCCGGCCGTTCGGGAATGCCAACGCGATCACCACGCCGACACGGCAAGTGTCTCCTATGTTACGGGGCGAACATCCAAGAGACCTCCGCCTCTGTCCCCTTCCTCTCGGTGTCGAATCTATCCCCCCTGATCCATGACAACGCGCACGGTGTGCGTCCGGCCGTCACCGACGGGCGGGATGAGCGTGCCGTCTATGCGCTCGCCGTCCACGTGGACCTCCACGACCCCGCCGGAGCCGCCGGAGAGGTTCTCGATGGTCACATCGTACACATCGCCACGGAAGTTTCGCCGCACTCGCGCCCGCGTCCAGCCGTCGGGCAGGTGCGGGTCTATCCGCAGCCCGTCGTACTCGGCGCGGAGACCTATGATCCATTCCATCGCTGTCACGTACAGCCACGCGGCCGAGCCGGTCCGCCAGCCGGAAAGGTAAAGATTCTGCTGCGCACGCCGCGGACAGGCCGGGCCGATGTAGAAGTTCGGCACTACAAACGGCTCGGTGTCGGCGTCGGGCTTGTTGTCGGTATCGGGCAGGATGGCCCTCATCGCCCACCAGGCCTGCTCGCCACGTTCGGCGACGGCCAGTGCGTGTATCCAGAAGCAGTTGCCGTGGACATACACGCTGGCGTTCTCGTAGAAGCCCGGCGACATCGCGGTCATCTGTCCGATGCGCGGGCGCAGGGCCGTGAAAGGCGGGCCGTGCAGGACCATTCCGTAGCCGGTGTCCAGCGCCTCGGCGGCCGATTGCAGCGACTTTTCGGCCCGGTCAGGCGGTGCGATGCCGGCAATGACGGCCCAGCTCTGCGGGTTCAGGAAGATGATTCCCTCGCCGTTGTCTTCCGGCTGCGGCCGGGCGGAGCCGACGGCCAAACCGGAGTCGTCGAACGCGCGGATGTACCAGTCGCCGTCCCAGCTTGTTTCGTTGATTGCGCGGTGGATCTGCTCGGCGCCGCTGCGCATCTCGGCGGCGACGGCCGACTCGCCAAGCCGATCGGCTAGCTCGGCAAGCAGGTCGCAGCCCCATTTGACCTGCATGGAGAGCATAACGCTCTGGCCGCGCCCGTCGGGGCCGACGCCGTTCATGGTGTCGCACCAGTCGCCGTAGTGGATTCGGCTCAGCCCGTGTTCGCCGCGGTCGGCCAGCAGGTGCCGCTGGGCAAGCAGCACGTGCTCCCACACACTCGCCGAAGAGGTTGGCTCGGCATAGGGGTCTTCGCCGTTCAGGAAGGCGACCTGCTCTTGCAGCACGTCGAAGTCACCGGTCTCCTTGAGGTACATGTCCAGGGCCATGGCCATCCAACTCGGGCTGTCGGCGTAATCCTGGCAGTCGAGTTGTGCGTTCGGCAGCCGCCACGCGCGGATGCATCGGCCGTCGGGAAACTGCTTCGAAAAGGCCTCCAGCAGGCACGCCCGCGCCCGGTCCGGCTCGATGAGCCGATGGGCGAAGCAGTCCTGGAGTATGTCGCGAAAGCCCCGGCCGATGACACGGCCCCAGCGGGCGACGAAACGCGTCTGCCACTTCAGTCGGACATTCATCCAGCGATCGAACTGCGTATCGGGCGTCTCGACGACGTTCCGTTTGCAGAGCGCATCCGCTTCCGCAGCGAGTCGTTCAAACTGCCGCTGCGGCTCGCCGTCGGCCAGATAGCGCCTGATGCTCTCGCGCCCCTCCTCGGCCGAGGCGCAAGTGCCTATTGCGCAGTTGAAGCTCACCGACCCGCCGGGCGGAAGGTCGAATTCGTGCCTCATCGATGCGCCCAGCCATTCGGTTCCCGCCTCGGGGCTGTGGACGTCGCCGCGTTCGACGGCCAGCGGATTGTGATAGTCGCGATAAGGCCCGAGGAACGCGTCGCGACCGGCCGTGGCGCCGGCGACGTCGGCGTCGGAAGCCAGAAAGCACTTAAACGTCGGCGGGAACTTCACGCACCGGTTGTAGCCAAAGACCGCGCTCGAGGCGGCATCGTACTCGCCGGCCAGGACCGCGATAAAGTCCATCAGAGTGCTGCCGCCGGTCAGGTGCATCTCCAGGTAGGGGAAGGCGCTTATCCTGCGCGGCCGGTCGGATTTGTTGGTCAGCGTGATGGTCCATATCTCGACCGGGTCGTCGGTATCGGGCACGAACGTTCGCCACTCGGCGGCGATGCCTTTGTGTTCGCTGTCGTTTATCTGGTAGCCCGGCCCGACGCGACATTTCCAGGCGTCCATCGGCCGATGTTCGGGCGCACCGGTAAGCGACCAGTACTCACCGCTGTCGTTGTCGCGCAGGTACACGAAGCGCGGGCCGCCGGAACCGTCGGTGTCTTCGGTGACGTTTACGCGCAGCCCCTCACCTCGTGGCTGATAGAAGCTGGCGCCGGTGCCGAACTGGGTCAGGTTCACCAGGTACACGTCGTTTACCAGATAGTTATGCCACGGCCTGGGCGTGTAAGGGTCGGTTACGACGAACTCCCTGCCGTCGTCGCTGAAGTGTCCGTAGTCCATCACCGTCATAGTCGTCTCCATAGTTGCGTATCGCGGTAAGGGTGTGCCGGCGGCTCGGTCAGGTAAGCTCGCTCAGCACGTCGTCGAGCTTGGCCGTCGCCAGGCATACGCAGGTGTCGGCCGCACCGTAGTACATCCACAACTCGTCGCCGCGGAGCAGCAGGCCCGTCGGGAACACCACGTTGGGGATCAGCCCGGAGAACTCATAGATGGCCGTGGCCTTGAATATATTCCGCCGGCCGCGGGCGATGACCTTGTGGGGATGCTTGCGGTCCAGAATCGCGCCGCCTACTCGATAGGCCATCTGCCCGGCGTAGAGCTTCACGCCGTGGTAGAGCAGCAGCCAGCCGTGCTCTGTGAGTACCGGCGGCGGGCCAGAGCCGACCTTCTCGGCGTCCCACGCCGGTCCGTTGCCTTCGGGCAGGACGCAGTGCGGCTCGCCCCAGTGAATGAGGTCCGGCGAGTAGGCGCTCCAGATATTCTCGATGCCGCCGCCGGCATCGGGACGATGCAGAACGGCCCAGCGGCCATCGAACTTCTCTGGAAATAGCACCGCATCCTTGTTGTTGGGCGAGAATATCAGCCCGACCCGCTCGGCCTTTTCGAAGTCGCGCGTCTTGGCAAGCCCCACGGCCGCGCCGGCCGACGAGTACGCGGTATAGGTGATGTAGTACTGCTCCTTCTCGGCCACGTAAACCACGCGGGCGTCCTCGACGCCCCACTTCTCGTAGCGCCAGCGCGGGTTACCGTATTCCAGCAGCGGTGTGCGGCTGATATCCCAGCCGTCCACGCCGTTGTCGCTGCGGGCGACATAGACGCTGGAATAGCCGGAGTTATCCTCTACCCTCAGCAGCAGAACCACCTGCCCATCGTGCTCACAGGCGCCCGGGTTCAGCACCGCCTCGGCCGGGAAGGGGATATCCTGGGCCTTGATTATCGGATTCTTCGCGGATCGGTCGAAAATGGGTTTCACCTTCGGTCTCCAGGGGTTTCGATGTCAGTACCGGCAACACCGGCACGACAATGATATGCGCCGACACGGCAAACGCAAAGCCCGACAGGAACTCACATGATGCGCAGCGGTTACGATAATGGCTCCGTCCAAGGCCGCTGTGCCGCATGGGGCGGTGCGAGCAAGAGGGCACAATATGCCGAGTTTCCTCCGGCCGCACGACAGCTTGACCGGATAGCAGAGCCAGCGCGGCCTCCTGGCGGCTATCCGGCCTCGGGCGCAGATGCTTCAGATACTTGCCATCTTCCTGATAACCCGCATGCGGATGAGGCGGGCACTTATAGTCCTTTCCTCCGGCATCGGCCTCCCGGCGTGGTTGTTCGTGGCCGAAGCACTCTGGCTGGTTCCGCAGCAGCACCGGGGGGACTGCCCTGCTTATGTCTATGGAGACGTTTTTCGAGCTTATCGCCATCTGTGGCTTGCGGTTTGGCGTATCGCAGACGTAGAATCTCCGGCCCGCTTGGCGGGTCGGTTGGTTCAATGCATCCCCTGCCGGCCGGGCGCGGCGGGAATTCGAAATTCGTACCGACATTTGAAGGAGACAGGTTGATGAGCGATTCCATAGCCGTCGAACCGAAGGACATGAGAAAAGGCGTTCTTAGCCACTGCGAGTCGCTTCGCATCGCCGAGCAGGCCCGGCCGTACGGGATGTACCGCTTCAACCCGAACTGCAAGCCGACCTACTGGGCGTCGGCGTTCGTGGCGCTGACGCGGTATCTGTTCGGCGACCTGGACGACCTGACCGACGAGCAGCGCTGCCAGTGGCTGGAATACCTCCGCGAAGGCCAGGACGAGCGGACCGGGCTTTACATCGACCCGGTGTTCAAGAGCGAAGAACGCATCAGCGAGCAGCACACCGACGAGCTGCTGTTCTGGCATTCGAGCACTTTCATCCTGACGGCCGTGGATATCCTAGGCGGAAAGCCCAAACACCCCATCCCCAAGGTCCACGACATCCTGACTCCGGAGAAGATGGAACGGATGCTGGAGAACCTGCCTTGGGATGTAACGCCCTGGGTGGCAGGCAACTGGACGTACGACATCGGCTGCCTGGTCGGGCACGACTACCGGGTGACCGGCGACTCGGCGAACCTGGAGGCGATGGATGCGTTCTTCCGCTGGCACGAGCAGCGGCAGAACCCCGAGACCGGCTGGTGGGACCTTGTCGGCGGCTTCCCGCTGACGCACCAGCAGTACGGCGGCTATCACACGCTGATGGTCTATTGGATGTTCGATCGCGAGGTTCCCCGGCCCGAGGCGATGATCGACAGCTCGCTGTCGCTGCAGACCGACGAGGGGCACTTCGGCGGCGGCTGCTGCCCGGACATGGACTGCATCGACGCGGCCGTCAGCTTGGCCCGGCAGTACAACACGCGAATGAAGGAAGTTACCGCGTCTATGGAGAAGGCCCTGCCCTGGCTGCTCCAGCAGCGGGTCCCCGACGGCGGGTTCATCGACACGCCCGAAGGCCGCGACGAGTTCGGCTGGCAGCAGTGCAAGTGCGAGCCGGGCGAGGCCGACCCGTGCAGCGACTTCTTCCGCGGCTTCAGCGTCGCGCTGTGTGCGGAGGTCGTCGAGGGAACCGGGCTGGAAAAACTGCCCTGGCGGCATCACGGCTCCTACGGCCACGGCGTCCGCCCGAAGAACCTGCTGACGTAGCCCGTATGGTTGGCAAGGAGCGCAGTTTGCGACTTGCCGACGTAACAGGTCCGCCTCCTTCCGCTACGCTCCAGGAGTCGGACCAGCAAGCAGAACAAGTGTTACCTATGTCCCTGGACTAAGCTGTCACCTATGTCCTGGGTTGCACAGTGTGGGGCTACCTCGAGGCCTCGGGGGCCGTCGTGGAGACCTTCAAGCGGTACCTCATTGGCCAGAACCCCCTGCGGATCGAGCACCACTGGCAGTACCTCTACCGCAACGTGCACTTCCGAGGGGCGGCTATCATGGGGGCCTTGTCGGCGATCGACCTCGCCCTGTGGGACATCGCCGGCAAGCACTTCGGCGTGCCCTGCTGGCAGCTTTTGGGTGGAAAGGTCCGCGACA
>PUND01000108.1 GCA_003551645.1 Phycisphaerae bacterium
CAGATCACCATCGTCCAGCCATTCCTGGGTGAAGACCTGGGATGCCCCTGCCATGAGAAGAGTCGCAACCACTGCGCCACAACTGAACCGACTGAAAACGAAGTAGCCTTCAGACTCAGCCATCAAGTTGTCAGAGAACGGATGGGCCTTAACGTCATGAACCAGATAGACATGGCCATGCTTCAACTGATTGATGTGGGTAATCTTATCGTCCATCGAGTAGCTGGCGTACCGCTGGCCCGTCATGGGGTTGTGTTTGATCTCGGTCTTGATCGGGAAGCCTGTCTCTTTCAGGTCAGCGATTCGACGCGGCAGAGCCATGATGCCGAAGTCCATCAGAGCAGAGCGTTGGCTGATGGAGTTGCCCTTGAGGAGTTCCTTGCGGATGGTATTGACTTGAGTCATTGCTTGACCTCTCACAGTTGTCGTGGGGTTCTTAAAGGTTGTGCTGTTCACACATGGTATTGGTCAGGCGGACATGGACGTCCGGATATTTCCAGGCTCTCGGGTAGAGCAGACCGACGATGTTGAACATGCCCATCCAGGCACCAGAGATGCGCTTGTGACTACGCTTGGTGTACGGCTTGCTGCGGTTCTTACTGGTGAACGCGGGATTGTTACGCATGGTGTAGTTTCTCCATACATGAGAAAGCCCCGACCGATTGGCCGAGGCTGCTGGCTTGTCCTAAGGTGAGGGTTTTTACTCGGTGAAGTTGTCGTTGAAGGGTGCTGCACCGATGAACTCAGCGTCTCGCTCCACCAGCCAGGGCTTCACATCGAAGCAGGGACAGGCTTTCGGAGAGGCGTTGGTCATCTCGATGAGGTCACGGTGGCCAATGACGTTACCGGCTGGGATATCGAACTCAGCATCCAGGTCATTGATCAGGTAGTAGAGTGAGTCGAGTTGTTCTGAGGTAAAGGCATCAGACGGCTTACCCTTCCGGAGTCCGCCGATCAGGCAGATACCTACAGTCCGCCGATTCCATCCTGGTCCGCAGTCCCCAACATGGGCACCGGGCTTGTCTAGCGGACGGCAGCGGTGGCCTTCCGCCTTGCTCTCAATGGTGCCATCTCCACGGATGACATAGTGATAGCCATTACCCAACCATCCTCGGGCTCGGTGCCACTTGTCGATGTCTGAAGCACCGAACTCTTGACCATGCTCAGTGGCGGAAGCATGGACAATGATGTAGTCGATGTTCCTAGTGTTCATTTGATTCCGGCCTCCTTGAGTGCCTGGAGTCGTGTTGCTGTGGATTTCTCCTTCATCCATTCGGTGGGGACTGTCCTGTCGGCGTACCTAAAGCCATGCTTCTCACACCACATGGCATAGGTTGTCTTGCTCCCCTTGCTGATACGGTTACGGGAGTTCGAGAAGACGAAGCGAATGTCCAGCGCCGGGTGTTGCTCCTGGATAATCAGGTGCTTCTTCCGGTCAGCTACAACGAACCGTCCCTTACTCTCGATGACCACGCCATTAGGTAACACGAAGTCAGGTGTATACTTCGCGTCCCTTGGCGGATAGGTGAAGTGGACCTTGTGAGCTTCATACTCAGCGTCCACTCCATTTGCTTTCAAGTCCTCACTTACAGCCGACTCCAGACCACTCCGGAAGCCATTCTCCAAGCCGACTTGTTTGACTGACTTGCGGGCTGTCTTCCGGTTGATCTGTTTCATAAGGGTTAGAAGTCTCCGTGTCCGCCTTCCTCAGCGTCATCACCATCGAAACCGTCAGGCTCTTCCTCGAACCCTTCGGACTTACCTGCCGGAGCTTCGGGCTCATCACCAGCTTCAAAACCTTCCTCTTCACCGAAGCCAAACTCATCAGCAGAGGCACCACCACCGAACACCGGGTTGATGATCTGGACTGCCTTCATGCGGAGAGTCACGCCAGCTTGAGCATCCTTGGCGTTGAAGTACGGGACGCACTCGAAGTTCATCTTGGCGATGGTGCCAGTCCAGGGGTTCTGAGCCAGCTTGACCTTCTTGCCTTTGGAATCAAACAGCACCGGAGCTTGGGTGAAGGAGTCACCATTCTGCGGCTCGACGAAAGCCTTGAGCTTGAACTTGACGAACAGCGTGTCGCCATCCAGGTAGAACGGCGGATCATCAGCCTCGGTTACCTCGATGGTCTTGCCCTTGCGCTTCTTGCCATTATGTTCTTCACCGAACTGAGCGACTGAGTCATCAATGGCTTGATTCAGGAAGTCCACGATCTTGCCGTGGCTCTTGCCTTTGGCATCGAAGAGTTCAGCGTCAGCCGGGAGCTTGGCTTCTGCCTTGTAGTCACCGTTGGCATTGAACTTGGTATCCGGCTCAGTGAGGTACGGGTACAGCAGTTCAGCTTTGGGAGTGACGAAGCGGGGATTGCGTTTGGTCTGTGCCATTGGAAGTTGTCTCCGTTAAGGCGAATGGGTTTCGATGAGTTGATCGACGTCGATCCCTTCGGATACCAGCCGGGTGTGTAGATCGAGCGGAACAGGCTCGCCCTCTTCGATGAGTTTGAGAGCGGTGTCGAGATCGTTCAACATGTGGTCTGTCCTAAGGTGAGGGGATATTGAGGTGGTCTGTCCTAAGGTGAGGGGA
>PUND01000021.1 GCA_003551645.1 Phycisphaerae bacterium
GTGGGACCATTGCCAGAGGTGCAACCGCGACCTCAAAGCCAAGGATGCGCAGATTCAGGCGCTCGAGGACCAGATGGCAGAGCTACTGCGGGACTGACCTGAGCCAAAGGCCCAAATGAAATCGCCCTGGACCTGATGGCCCGGGGCGACTGCTGTGTGTGCCTCGTCAAGCGGCAAGTGCCACCTGACCCGGGATATTCGCTGCGTGATCTTCGTTGACTGTTCTGGGATACAGGCCTCGGTGCAGCCACTCAGCCCGCAACCTCCTACCTACATCCCAGACCACACAATCCAGAACACAAAACACAAAGCAAAATACAAAGAACAAGACGCACGACGCGACGCAGACGTTGTGGTTGACGCGGGGTAAAGCCGCAGACCTTGGGGTGGACGCGGGGTTGGTGGTAGGGGCTAGACGCGGGTGATCATCTCACGCGTGATCAGGCGGTGGCGACCCGGCACACCGGCGCTTTGGCTGCCTCCCTGCGGTTGAGGAAGGCGAGGTCCTTGGCGTTCAGGACCCCTTTGCCATCGCAGCGATAGCACTTCTGGTTGTGGAAGTGCCCACGGTGCGCGGAGTAGCGGCCACTGCCCAGGCAGTGCGGGCAGGTGCCACCAACGGCGTGCCTCGGGCTCTCCTGGGGCAGCCGGTCGAGCAGGCTGGCCACCGGGTTGTGGCGTGGCTTGGGCACCGCGATACCCGGCGTGGTGCGGTAGTGAGGCTTGCCTCGGAACTCGCCGAGGTAGACCCAGCCCTCGGGAACGATCAGCGACTCATCTTCGCTGACTGACTCGGGCTCGAGGATCGGGCTGTCTTCAGTCCAGTCGATCTCGTCGTGCTTGGGGAGGAAGTCGAACATGGTGTGCTCCATAGGGGGCCGTGTGGCCCCCGGTCAGTGGTTAACGGCCCAGGAAATCCCAGGCGCTGGCAGGTGCCGGCTCGTCGTCGTGCCCCGAGCAGCCCTCTTCGGCGCCGTACTCGTCGGCGAGGAAGTCGAGACCCATGGCCTCCAGCTCGTCGATGATGGCCTGGGCTTCCGGGTTGGTGCTGGCGTCCATGTAGTCCGCCAGGTCGTACTCACCGTCTTCACCCATGCGGGCCGACTCGCCTTCGCGCATGCTGCGCGAGGTCATGTCGTAGGGCGCGAGGCCCTCGGCGATCAGCTGCATTTCGATCTCGTAGATGGTCATGGCCAGTTCCTCTGGGGGCGAGGGCCGGGATGGCCCTCGCAGGTGGTGGTGGGTTAGCTACCGAAGCCCATCTGCTTGCGCAGCTTGGCGAGCTGGGCCTTCTGGCTGGCGTTGAGCACGCCCTTGGTGGCAGCGTCCCAGCCTTCCTTGGCATCGCGTGCCTCGGCCATGGTTCCGCCGGCGCGCTTGGCGGCGAACTCGGCTTCCTTCTTCTCGGCGCGGTCCTCGATCTGGATGTGCGCGGCCTTGAGCACATCCACCAGGCTCTCGGTCTCCAGGCCGGAGCGCAGGCGGTAGGTCAGCGGCTTCACGCCGTGGTTGGCGGTGTTGTGGACCTGGCGGGCGGTGGCGATCCAGCCTGCGACGTCGACCCAGCTGTCCACGGCCTGGTCGAGCGTGGCCTGCACCGCATCCCGCTTGTTGTTACCCGGGCAGGTGTGCAGCTCGAAGTGCGCGAAGCGAACCTCGACGGCCTCTTCGCCGGCGTAGTAGTCCCAGTCCGGGTTGTTGTCCACGCGGCCGGCGACCCAGAAGCGGTTATCGACGCTGGCCGGGATGGTGCGGATGACGTGCTTGTGGTTCAGCGCAGTGTCGACGAGCCAGGCGGTGATGGCCGCGAGCCCCTGGGCGAGTTCCCCTGCCTTGGGCACGTTGCCGGCCTGCGCCGAGCGGATGGCCTCAAGCCCCTTGTAGCCGAAGACGTTGACCGCGGTGCGCTTGGTGCCGATGCGCACGACCCAGTCGTCGTTCTTGCGGTACTTGGCCATGGTGGCCAGGAACTCGTGGTACTGCGCGAGCTGCTCGGCCGTGATGTGCTGAGCGGCCTCGCACAGCGCCCCGATGCTGAGCCGGTTGCGGCCCTGCTTGATCAGCTGGCTGACCAGCTCAGGCTCTGAGCGCAGGGACTTCTCCAGGGTCTCCATGTCGTTGAAGGGCGTGAACGTACTCCCTTCGCCGATGGGCAGCACGATGACCGACGCCTGCTCCTGGCCGACGAACGTGCGGTTGAAGAATGAGGCGAGCAGGGTCTTGGCGGTGTTCGCCTCCCCGATCACGCCGACCATCTCGTCCCACTTGGCCTGGATGACCGCGTGCGGGTCGTGCTCGCCGGTGCTGGCCAGGTAGAGCGCCTCGGCCAGCAGCCCCCGGTTGATGGAGGCCTGAGCGTGGGTCACGATGCGACCCATCTTGTCGCCCAGGATGCCGGTCAGGCGGCGCTTGCCGCCGACGTGCTCGCTGTGGGTCTCGGTGGCGAGCTTGAGGACGTTGGTGTAGAGTTCGTTACGCATGATTGTCTTCCTTTGGATTAGGTTGGTCGTGCAGGTCAGTGAGGGGTGCAACCCTCACTGGCCATCTCTTACGCAGGTGCGCTGCATGTA
>PUND01000147.1 GCA_003551645.1 Phycisphaerae bacterium
GATGCTCTCCAGCAACACTTTCGGTGACATGTCATGAAGGAAGATGTATCCTCCCGCACCCGCATGGATGGCGTCAATTACATGAGAATCATTGAGGCTTTCCGTCAGCACCAGGACGGCTACTTCCGGGAATTCACTCTTGATAAGCCTTGTAGCTAGCACGCCATCCACTTTGCTGTTCCGCGTCTCGGTCAACACTACATTGACAGGCCGTCCCCGGTCACGTGCTCGCTTAATATGCTTAAGAGCTTCATGCTCATCCGGGGCATCTCCAATCACTTCAACCTTCTCGTCTTTGGTCAAAATAGCTTGCAGACCCTCACGAACAACTGGACTGAAACCAATCATCAAGACTCTTAGCGTTTCAGATTCGCGTTGCGTCATTGCCATCGTATGACACACCTCCTTGGTACACCTTAGTGCACCATCATGTGGCACTTTGGGGAACCTTTGGTACAGTATCTTACCCCCCAACCCCGCTCCTGTCAAGCACCATCAGTGACCATGTCCGGATTAGTCGACCGACACGAAAATACCTGTCTTATACACCCCCGAGAGGTTTGTGGCACCCTGATACACAACACATACTTACGTAGAATCCACTCAACGCGACTGTCGAAGATAGGCCCGGCCAGGAGCCCTTGACTATCAGCGATAAATCATAAGGAGGTTATCTATATGAAAACCAAAAGCATATCAGTTAGTGGGGTAACCATGGGGATTCTTGCTATAGTTGCCGGGCTCTTGGTTGTGATATGGCCTGAGCTTGTGCGATGGATCATCGGTCTCTTCCTCATCGCATGGGGTGTACTGGCTATTGTAAACAGAAAGTAGAGGCTATCATGTTGGAACCAATTGACTGTCAACGGAATGGAGGATTGCTGTCATGGTGGAGGTAAGTGGCTATGATGGGCATAATCCCGCTTGTTTTCGGCGTCATTGTAATGTTGTTGCATAGGTATAGTTCCTGCTCATGTCCGTTCAAATGAAAGGAAATGAATTATGGTCACCCTATTACTAATAATTGGTATTATTCTGTTCGTTCTGTGGGTGGTGGGTCTAATTACTCGCCGCACTCTGGGCGGGGGGCTCCATGTGTTGGTTGTTATTGGAGGTGTTCTCCTAATTATATGGCTGATATTGGCGATTTTACGTTAGTTCAGAAGGAGTGGACAAAGTACGGATTTGTAGGAGTACGCGATCTGTCAAATCTCAACGAAAGGGAGATCAATGAGATTAATGACTCAGCAGAACTCTCAGCGTTTCAGATTCGGGTTGCGTTATCGCCATCGCAGGACACCCCTACTTGGTCCACCTTAGTGCGCCATCATGTGCCACTTGGGGGACCTTTGGCACAACATCCTACCCCCCAACACCGCACCTGTCAAGCACCATCAGTGACCATAGCCCGGATTAGGCGACCGGCACTAAAATACCTGTCCCATACCCGCCCTAGAGGTTTGCGGCAAGCGGTTACGGGGTACATAGTTATAAATGGTAACCGGCTGACCAGAGCCAGGAAGAGGACGTCTAATTGACAGCTTATGGGTTTGAGTATTCTTCGGAAACATTCAAAACTGCCGGGAAGCGCAGGCTTAAACGGAAATCAGACAACTCTCAGAAGCAGGAGGTGACTTTCCATAGAGAAAATGAGTAATGGACAAAGGACGGATTTGCAGGAGTCTACGAGCTTTCAAAGCTCAACGAAAGGAAGAATAATGATTCAAGAAAAGACAATGGCAAAGAGCGCGCAAATCGAAGTACAGGGCGAGACCACCATAGAGGACAGCGTCATATCATCCATCGCTGGCCTGGCAGCCAGTGAAGTTGAGGGCGTCGCCAGCATGGGTACCAGTTCTGTCAAGAGTGGCCTGGCCGAGCGTTTCAGCGGCAGGGACTCTCGCAGCAGGGGCGTCGAGGTCGAATCCGGCAAGAAGGAAGCCATACTTGACCTGACCCTCAAGGTCGTATACGGGTTCAGCATCCCGACAATTGTGACTGAGGTGCGCCGAATGGTTACGATGCGCCTCCTCGAGATGGTTGGGCTGGTAGCCAAGGAGATCAACATCAGTGTTGTTGACATCGAGTTCCCTGATAGGATGCCCGGCAAACTTGAATAGACTTGGGCATCGGCCCTTGGACGTACAAGGGGGTAGCAGGTGATGTATTTAACAGAATTGTAGCTATCATAGCAGCGGCGGTGGTCTTCGCCGCCGCTGCCATCGTCCTGCTGGTAACAGCGGGTACGGTGTCACCGGATTTCTTGCCAGTCGACTGGTTTGAGGTACCTCTGGAGAGGGCGGCAGATGCGAGCGGGGGTACGCTGGCAACCATAATCGTGGTCAGTGCTTTGTTGCTTCTCGCAGCTTTGTTCGTGCTTTTTCTGGAGTTCTTCTCGAGGGGTCGCCGGCAATTACTGATAACCTCGGACGAGGAGGGTTCGGCCAGCGTCGATGATGGCAGTGTACGCTTGCTCGCTGAGAGGGCAGCCTCTGGAGCTGGCAGTGTACGTGAGGTCCAATGTTGGGTCAGGGAAAGGTCCAACGGGCTATCAATCTCGTGCC
>PUND01000073.1 GCA_003551645.1 Phycisphaerae bacterium
GTTTACGCTCGGCGGCGGAGGCGGCGGTGGCCGAACCACGGACCCGCTCGAGAAGGAACTCAAGGCACTGGCCCGCGAGATCGTCAACGGCAAGATCAAGGAGAAGGGCTACAAGGTCAAGGACGTGCCCAAGGAGAAGATCGAGTCCCTCATGGAGCAGGTCATGGGCAACGAAGATGTCCAGAAGATGGCCCAGAAGCGCCTCAAGGAGAAGCAGAAGATTGCGGACGCCTCCGCAGCCGATCTCGACATTGGCTGACTGAGAGGCCGGTGCGCGGCAGGGTTATTGTCTCCTCCCTGGCCCTGCCGCGCACCACTTGCCTTTTGGCGGACTGCCGCGGTGAGTTTGCTTGGCCGTTTCCTCCTTCGGCAGTCCACCTGAACGCAACCAAAAGTGGAGACCCCCAATGCCCACCTTCAATGACGTCCGCTGTGTCGGCATGTATTTCCGCGGCGAGTCCGCTGTGGCGATGGCCGACGCACTCCAGCCCGGCGACACAGTAACGCTGGAACGCGACCCCATGAACCCCTACGACCCCAATGCAGTGAAAGTCCTCGTCGGCGACGAGTGGATCGGCTTCGTCCAGCGTGAGGTCGCCGCATTCCTTTCGCACTACATGGACGAAGGCACCCACTACACTGCTGAGGTGACGGGCCACCAAGGTCAGTATCCACTCCTGACCATCACAGAGTCCGTGGATGCTTGAGCACTTGTATGAGGCACTCAACTCCGAGCACGGCGTCATTGTCAGCACAAATGACCCGGAGCGGTTTCGCCAGCGTTTCTACGTGGAGCGAAAGCGGGACCAAGACCTTGAGTGCCTCTCATGCACCTTGTCCCCCACTAACCCTAACGCGGAGGTTTGGATCGTGAAAAATGGCAAAGAATGAAAACATCCAGAAGCACACCTTCTACCTGAGAAAAGGCGACGTGGAATTTATCCAGGATGTGTTCGGCGCAAGTGGCTACAGCTCAAGCGCCATTATCCGGGGCCTCGTCTCCAAGTTCGTGGACGCGCAACGAGAAAAACTAAAGGAACAAGATAATGAGTGATGTTGCAGAGCTGTTTGCTCGTGATCCGATGGACCTAAGTGAGCAGGACTTGGATCGGATTATCGCCCGATTTCGTGAGGCAAGAAACCAATTCAACAACCAAGCCCTCGGCTCCGAAGGAAAAAAGACTGCCGGACCGAAGGACCCCGAGGTGCGTGACCTTGCCAGCAAGCTGGACCTTGACCTATGAACACGGATTACGATGACCTGTGGGTGCAGCTTTATGATGCATACAAGCAGTGCGCAGAGGGCAAAGGCCGTGAGCGTCACAGCGACGGAAGGATGTGGACCGAGCAGCCCATCTTTCGTATCGCGGAACAGCACGGGAGCGGTTTCCTTACCGGCCAGGCCGCCAAGAAACTTGGTGAGGCCCAAGGTATGATCCGGCGCGGCGAACTGGGGCGCGCTCGTGCTGAGCTCCTCGGCGCCATCATCTACGCTGCGGCCGCCGCTCACCTAACCGAAGGAAAGTAACATCATGAGTGACCCCCGCTCTTTCCAAGATGGGGTGCAGTTCGCTTGGGACTCCACCTCCATCACCTTGGCCGAAACGTGCCTCCGGAAATACTACTACCGGATGATTGAGGGCTGGGTGCCGCACCGCACCTCAGTCCACTTGACGTTCGGTGGGCTTTACGCTTCGGCACTGGAACAGTTCTACAAGCACCGGGCCGATGGTCTGGACCTCGAAGAGTCCTTGCGCCGTATCGTGCATCAGGCACTTGTGGACTCCCACGGCCAGTCCTTTGAGCATTCCGCCAAAACCCGCGCCAACCTCATTCGGTCCATCATCTGGTATATTGATGAGTTCGGCGACGAGTCCGACACGGATATGACCACGTTCCACCTCAGTAACGGCCAGCCCGCCGTGGAACTCAGCTTCACCATTGAGGCCGACGACGACATTATGTTCGCCGGGCACCTGGACCGCGTAGTGGACTATGCCGGTGAGCTATATGTGATGGACCAGAAAACTACCGGCGGCACAATCACACCGAAGTTTTTTGACGGCTTCAAGCCTGACATTCAAATGTCCATGTATACCTTCGCGGGCCAGTCCATCCTCCACACCCCGGTCAAGGGCGTGATGATCGACGGGGCACAGATAGCCGTGAACTTCACCCGGTTCATGCGCGGCTTCACGTTCCGCACACAGGATGAGTTGAACGAGTGGTATGACTGCACCATGCAAACCATTGAGCGTGCCCGCGCCGCCACTCGTGAGCAGCACTTTCCCATGAACCGCACTGCCTGTGGAAACTACGGCGGCTGTGAGTTCCGCCACGTCTGCGGCCGCTCCCCGCAAGTGCGCCAGCAGTTCCTCCGCGCTGACTTCACACAGGGTGAGCGCTGGGACCCCCTCAAGAAAAGGTAACACCATGCCAAAGCTAAGTGAACGATCCAACTCCAGCCTCGTGAAACTTCTGTTCATCGGCAACTCCAGCGCGGGCAAGACCGGGGCGCTGACCAGCCTCGCAGGGGCCGGCTACCGCATCCGCA
>PUND01000029.1 GCA_003551645.1 Phycisphaerae bacterium
CTTTGTTTATCTACTATTGTTTGTTTAATATGTGTTTGTAGATCATCGGTGTCTTCGGGGTGGAGATACATGAATATATCGGTATTGGTAATGTCGGCTGATGTGTAGCCGAGGATTTGTTCAACAGAGGGACTGGTGTATCGAATGATCCCTTCTTCAGTTACAACAAACAGAATATCGTTTGAATTTTGCATCAGAGAACGGAAGCGTTTCTCGCTTTCCTGGACACGAAGCTCATTTTCTCTTCGCTCGGTTGTATCGCGGCCTAAAATTGCAACGCCATAGATTGACCCGTCGGAAGATTCCATTGGATTAAAAATGAACTCGTAATATTGCGTTGCACCATCGACTATTAGATCCTGTTCGGCAGAGAAATTTTCACCGCGAAATGCCCGTTCGATGAATCCACTCCAGAGGGGTTGCAATTCAACCGGGGTATAGCGTATAAAGTTATCCCCGGGTTCAAGGTCTAATCCATACGCATTTCTGAATAACTGTTTAAATGCATTGTTATGAGTAAGAATCTTATAATGGTGGTCGAGTGACCAGAGTGGTTCCTGAATACTATCGAGCAGTGCGATAGTATTTCCTTGCTCATTGTTTCCTTTGTGTTTTTCAAAGAGTTGCAGTAATTCATCATTTTTTTGACGGAGAATTTCGATCTCTTTTATAAGCTCTTCTTTTGAACGTCCCTGGTAATCCATGCAGGTACTCCTATTGTGTTAGAAAGATATTAATCGGGAGTGAACTGCCGTTTAATATCATCGTATCGATTCCGCGACAAGCCGATGAAGCCTGCGGAAATAATAAATCCGGGGGAGAATTTCACACTAATTATGCGAAAATAGCAATCAAATGGATGAAAGTCAATTCTTTACTTGAAAATTACCTGAAAAACTTGAAAATCTGCATTTTTTTATTTTAATTAATGATTATGTAACAATTCCGTAACATAAACGGGCAGGAGGCGTTAATTGGAGCGAAGTTTTTACTCAATGAAAACAAATCATCGTTACGGTCAACAGGGGAGAGGTGAGATGGGCACCCTCCGGCGTTAATCCACAAATTCTATTTAAGGGAATTCATAATGGTTAGACGAATACTATTCTTAATGGGTTGGGAATGATTATAAAACATCCATTGATACGATTAATATCTATTTTGGTGATAGTGAGCGGTATCCTTCTTATACTACCTGTTAAAATTCCTTTTTCTATCTCATCACACGCACAAATATTTCACGGGAAAGAATGGGTTCTTACGAAAGATCAAGGGGGGCGTATCAGTGCCTCATTATATGACCGTATCAACGGACGTACCGAGAATTACCGGTTACACCAATTTGAGCGGCAGGATGCTGTACGCTTTGAATTAAATAACACGATTGTGCCGGGTTCATTTGTAAAGCGGGGAGATACCGTCGGTCAAATTTATTCAGCACAGTTACGGCGCGATCTCGTGACACTCAGCGGTGATCTTGAGGTTACTCGCGCCTCGTTAGACCTCTACAAGACCGGTGAAAAAGAAGCGGTTATCCAGGAGGCAAGGAACCGTCTGGCATATGCTAAACAGCAGGTTGAAGGCCACTCCATTTTACTCGAGCGCTCGAAAGAACTTCATAACCGTAATCTTATATCGGATGAGGAACTCGATATTGCCGTTCAACAAAACCGATTATACGAGATTGATATTCTCATCGCTGAGGCACAACTGCAATCGGCTCTTACCGGCGCAAAAGACGAACAAATTACATACCTTGAAACAAGAATTGCCACACTTGAAGAAGAGATACGCTCACTGCAGCAAACCATTGATGATTATACGTATCTTTCACCGATAGACGGCATCGTATACCATACGTTTTCACAGGATACGCTTGCGTTGGTCGGAGATCCGGAAAATTATCTTGCTGTTATCCCGGTACCATTTCATTACCGGCCGTATATAGCAGTTGATCAGGTGGTAGATTTACGTATACCGGGCAATAATATTGCAAAGCGGAATGCACATATTCGTTCATTAGGTAATACGGTGCGAATTATGAATGGTGGGCAGTATTTTATGATAAATGCCATAATAGAAAATGATGAAGATAATGATGAGTACCTGCCGGGTATTCTTGCGTCGGCATCCATTAAAACCGAACCTGTGACTATACGGGAGTATTTCTTACGTTACATACGTCCAATATTTAATTAATGGCCAGACTTGAATATAAATACTTAGTGCGATACGAACATCTTGACCGGTTCCGGAATTTAATAAAGCCGTTTCTTGAACGGGATGCCTATACATCAGATGGAGAGATACCGGAATACAGCGTCCGCAGCATATACTTTGATACACCGACACTGCGGTATTATGTAGAAAAGATTGAAGGGATCGATCTTCGAAAGAAACTGCGTATTCGGGGATACAACTGCGGAGGTAACAATCCGGAAGTATTTCTGGAAATCAAGCGGAAAAACATCCAGAGTGTGTGGAAAAATCGCGCACCGTTATACTATAAAAAAGTTCAAGAATTTTTACGTACCGGTGATGTTGATAGGTTTA
>PUND01000066.1 GCA_003551645.1 Phycisphaerae bacterium
CTCCCACCGTTGATCCGGGGCATCCTGCGGCAATTTGTCCCCCACCCACATCTGAACAAGTGAAGAGCTGTGGCCTATGCGAGTGACCTTTACACATATATTCTCCAAGCTATCTCTATATCGATCCGGATCAGCATCGGGCCAAATCAAATACACTTCTGGGTTCGTTAGCCATGCGCGTGGAAAGGTTCGAGGTTGTTTGCTGCGGGGCCACCCTGCGATGCATTGAAGAGGTCCTGGATTCTTGCCAATGGCCTGATCGTTGACAGGAACATATGACTTAACCACGCTTCGCTCTGAAGCTTCGTCGGCAAGAATAACCGGCCGTGGCTGGGCTTGGAGCCATTCCAGTGCGTCGCGTTCACCCGCTTCGCCTCCTGCCTCGAAGTGTGCTGCGGCCATTGCCATAAACACACGTGCAGGATGCGGCGGCCATTCTACCCGCTGGCGATCAGCCGGGTCGCTGGCAGCCGCATAATCCGCCAAGTAACGGATACCGACGATCAGCCCCCTCATTACTCGGCCTCCTGACCTTCTTTCGCAGTGTGTTCCTGGCTTCTCAGTATTAACTGCACTAGATCGTCGCTCGGCCGAAGCACCATCGGCTCTGACCGCCATGTGATTCCCGCTTGTTCGGCCTCGCGGATCGCAGTTTCGAGGAGATTCTCGGCTTCCTTTCCAGACAGCTTAAACGGTTGGTGTTGTCCTGCCTGGCCCAGCAGTTCCCAGCGCGGGACCTCGGTGTTGCTCAAAAGACAACCCGACCTAAGGTCATGCCCCGATTCCTGGCATCTCGTCGCAGCGTATAATCCAATTGCCGCCAATACCGCACGAGCTGCATCATCTCTATGTGTCTGCTCTTCTGTCGGTTCCCACTTGCCGTTGTCCTTCGGAAATCGAAGCCACCTGAGTCCAGCCAGCGTCAGCACAACCGTCTGTTCTGCCTCCGCAAAGGTCACACCGCCATGAGTGGGGCCGAAGAGGATAGGACCATGGTTAATCTCCGATGGCCGCTTTGTCCCCTTCGCGTCGGTTTTGGCATTCGACCATCGGCCGTTTTCTTCCACCGTAACGGCAGCATTTCTGACGACTCCCAGCGGGTCTCTTCTGAGACCTTGGCGAGACTCAACAGACAATGCGTCAATTCCCACGATTTCCGATGTAATGCATCTCTGGAATTTAGCACCTAGACCACCCGGTTTTTCCGGAGACCCCCAAATGCCGAACAGCAACGCGGTCGGACACAGCTCATAGATAGGCGTGGCATTAGCTGCACTGGCGCGACGCCACCGCTCGGCCAGCGTGGAATCACGGAATAGCTTGCCCTGGTCCTCGCCATCTTCAACGATGATACTGTCTCGTAGAATCGCGTCGGCAAGCCGATGCGGAACTGTCAAACTCGTTACACGGTCGTCGATGGGCTTTAGCAGTTGCTCGTTGGCCTCGCTGAAATCCACCTCTATCAGCGGAATCTGCACACTCCCTTCATCGACAGCCTGCTGCAAAGCGGCCTCCATGCGGTTGGCCTGCGACTGGACGGAGTCCAGCAACACGCAGGTCACCGGTTCGTCCCGACCAGGCAACCGGCGCTGCTCGATCGCGTACACTGACCCCGAATAAGTCGGCGGAAATACCTTCGTTCCCTCTCCGCCCGCGGGCTGGAGCTTTGCCCTGCACCTCAGCGCGCACGGGTCTCCGGCTACGGCGGACTTCAGCGCTTCGAAGCTCAAAGAATCTGTCTCAGGCATTGCTTGTCCCTTTCATAATCTGACGCCCCGTCTCGTACGAGGCGATTCTATCAGCCATTCTTACTTATGCAAACCAAATGCTGTCTCGTAATGTGCTGCCTCGAACCGGCGACCACAAGTCTCATGTTTGCATGTTTATCTCTCCGCAAACAGACATTTAATCCACCCGGTAGTCGCTCACCGCCTTCGCTGCGAGGGAGGTCGGATGCCGGGATCAGCCCGGGTAACATGCACGCGATCTGTCTCCGGCGGAAAGATACTCAGATGCAGCAGGTGCTTGCCAACGCACAGGGCCTGGCCGATGACATCCTCGGCCTCGAAGCGCAGGTCCCTGCCCAGCCCGGCCGATGGGAACTCACCGGCGGTCTGCTCGCCGATATGCTCCAGCAACAAGCCGGCCGCCTTGGCCGTGAAGGTCCCGCCGGGCTTGTCCCCTGCCGACTCGGCGTCCATGGCGTAGCTGGCAACCAGCCGCGGCCAGACCGCATCCAGCGTCGCAGGCGAATCGAATGCATCCATCGCCACAAAACGCCCGCACACAGCAGCAACAACGCCCGACGTGCCGTCAGGATAAGGCAGCGCCTCGCTGTATCGCTTCAGAACCTCACCGAGCGTGGCCATCGCGTCGGACATCGCACGCGTAGGCGACCTGGCCGAGCATGCGTCTATCTGCTCAGACACACACTGCCAGACCGCCCCCTGGTCGCTCTCGGCACGGCCCTGGGCACGCAAGCTCGCCTGGACATCACGGCTCTTGCGGCCCCGCAAGCTGCTGGGAGCATGATGGCCGCTGGTGA
>PUND01000082.1 GCA_003551645.1 Phycisphaerae bacterium
CTTGTAAGCCTGCTTGCCGAGCATCGACGACTTGAGAGCACCTGCTGAACCGCCGTATACGGAACCGTACGTACGGTGGTGTGGGAGGCCGGGGCGAGCAATCGCCCCTGCCTACCCGATTGGTGGCAAGGCCCGGAAAGGGCCTGTAATGGCGGCGCCGCGGCGAGCGTGCGTCCGGGCGACGGCTGTTGTGGAGATTTTTGCCGCTTATGTTTCCTTGACAAGCCCGGCCGCCGAACGCACAATACACGATAGACAAGGGTGCCGGGCGTAGCCGGGGAAGCGTTTCCTCAGCCCGTCGCCTAAGGTCCGGTTTGGCAGCCGGGCTTGTTTGCGAGATGTCAAGAGAAGTGGCAAATCCAGGTGCGAGCAGCCCATTTCGGCAGTTCTCCACTAGCGTGTTTGCTCACGTCCGCTGACAATCGCAAATCCATAGTTGCCGCATTAGCAGAAGGAGCCAAGGTATGGCTACCGGAACAGTGAAGTGGTTCAACGACACAAAGGGTTATGGTTTCATCACGGCCGAGGACGGCACCGACGCCTTCGTCCACCACAGCGACATCGAGGGCGAGGGCTTCAAGACCCTCAACGAGGGTGAGTCCGTCGAGTTCGAGATGACTCAGGGCGACAAAGGCCCCAAGGCCCTCAGCGTACGCAGGGCGTAAACATGCTGGCGGCCCGGCCGCCGGCAACGTAATACGTACGACTCGGAAGCGCCGCTCCCCGCGGGTGGCGCTTCCTGTTCTTACCACCAGAACTCGGCATTGCGGGTAAACCTGCGTTCCAGGTCTTCTCCGTCGGTCCAGCTCACGCCGCCGGTGATGTGCCCGACGTGCGAGCCGGTCGGCCAGAGCCGGTCGTAGAGGTGGTTGGATCCCCACCGCCTGGGGTCGTTGGGGGTAATCCAGCCGCTGCCGGCCGGCCATTGGCGATTCAGGTCGGTCCAGAGGAAGTCGTAGTAGGTGTCGTCGTACAGGTGTGTGGCGAACAGCGGCGTGGCAGTATCGGGCGGGTTGGGCATCCACTCCTTGATTTCATGCTGGAGCCGGTCGTCGCCGCCCCAGGCGAAGTAGCCGATTACGCAGGACGATCCGCCGTAGTAGTAGAAGTCGTCCCGGTTCCAGTAAGGGTTGGAGGGCGAATAGAGCATCTCTCGCTGCATGTTGTAGTTGCTTCGGAGCAGGTCCCGGTAGTAGGCGGTTATCCAGTAGGCGACCTGGTTTTCGCCTCGACCGCCATCACGGTTGCGTGACATATCCGGCAGCCGCTCGTCGTGGTCCTCCGCGTACAGGTGAAATGACGTGACGAGATGGCGGACGTTGGTTCCGCAGATGGCCTCCTTGGCCATCCTCCTGACGTTGCCCAGAGCAGGCATGAGGATGCTCATCAGCAGGGCGATGATGGCTATCACCACCAGAAGTTCGATGAGTGTAAAGCCCCTGCCCGGGGTTCGGGCAGCTTGACGGCGCCGGGCCTGTACAGGCGACATGTCGGCTCCTTCGGCTGATAATGCTCGTTGCGCGGCCTTCAAAGCCCGTCGGGGCTGCGGTCGCCGGAGCAGTCCCGGTTCAACTCGGTCCGGCGACACCGCGGACACCTGGCCGGGACGTCGCTTACTGATACTATCATGCCCCCCAGGCCAAAACAACGCTTACCCGACATTGGCCGCGCAAGCCGTCGTGTGCAAACCTGCTCTTACCCAGTCTCAGGAAACCGGCCCGGGACGGCGCTTCCAATGGCGGCCTTTCACACAGCCGGCAATGCTGTCGGGCAGTGAGAACGGTTGTGCTTACCAGAACAACCTTGCACCTCTGGCGTTGAAACGGTGATCGAGGTCCTCTCCTTCAGTCCATGAAACACCGCCGTGGAGGTGCCCGACATGCGAGCCGGCCGGCCAGTTCAGGTCGTAAAGGTGGTTGGATCCCCACCTTTGGGCATCCCAGGACGTAACCCATTCACCATCACCCAACTGGCGGTTCATGTCGGTCCAGATAAAGTCGAAGTAAGGGTCCTCGTACAGGTAAACCGGGAACAGGGGCCTGGTGGTGTCCGGCGCATCGCCGGCAAAGCTCCACCAATGCCCTTGGCCGGTTCTCTGTAGCCGTTCGTCACCGCCGAAGACGAAGTACCCGATGACCACCGACCAGCCCCGTTCGATGTCGCTGTCGGGCGGTAAGTAGAAGTCGTCACGGTCCCAGTGAGGGTTCGTGGGCGAATAGAGCATCTCTCGCTGCATGTTGTACCGGCTGCGCATCATGTCGCGGGCGTATGAGCTTATCCAGTAGATAAACTGGTTCTCGTGGCGGCCGGTTTCGGGGTTGTACGACATATCCGGCAGACGGTCGTCGTGGTCATCGGCGTACAGATGGAAAGATGTGACCAGATGGCGCACGTTGGTGCCGCAGATGACCTCCTTGGCCATCCTCCTGACGTTGCCCAGGGCCGGCATGAGGATGCTCATAAGCAGGGCGATGATGGCTATCACCACGAGCAGTTCGATAAGGGTGAATCCCTTACTTCGGTTCTCAGCCCCCCGGCAGTTGCTGTCTGGCCGGTAACGCATGGAAAGATCTCCTTAGTTCCTATCGGCCGCCAGGTTTTGCGCCTGACTGTATCACCACTGCCTGACCCGCTCAGGCCTGGTTTCATTGCCGCTCATGGCAAAATTATAGCTGAAATCCCGCCCACACACAACCGAAAACGGCCAGGATAATCGGATCACTGGATGACCGGGCAGCAACCGGTATCCGGAAGGCACCTGTGAGTCGGCATCCCGCCCGACGGCATACATGCGCGGATGCGTGCGAAAAGCAAGCGCAGCGCGCATAAACTCCTGACATCCTGAGAGGGGCATCGATCGTCGTGGCTTCTTGGCCGTGTCCTTAGTGGTTGTATTAGCAGGACTTGCCTTGGGCTAACCTTTCGATTGTCCACTGTGGCACAGGCCTTGCACACCGGAATGTCGGCGAGGGTCGTGCGCTGCGACCGCACCCGCCCGGCCGGGCGCCCCCGGAAGGATTCCGGGTCAGTAAGGCAGGATCGACGGACCGATGGCCGAGACCGACAAATCCAATACCGAGCAGATGGAAAGCCCCGCCGGTGATCGGCGGCCCGCGGCCAGCGGCGACGAACAGTCCGGCTTTGACGCCTCGGCGTTCCTGAACGAGGCGGGTTCGCCCTGGTACAAACGGGCGCCGATCGTTCCGCTGTTGCTGGGCTTCAACACGCTGCTGGTGTGTTTTCTGGCGGCGGTGCTGATATACGCGCTGACCGGCGACACGCGCGCCCCTGAAAGGGCGCATGCCCACCATACGGCCGAAACGCCCGTCGTTTCGCGCCCGGACGGAGCCGAAGACGGGTCGGGCGTCGAGCCGCCGCGGGTAGCGGCGCAGGCCTGGCAAAAGGCCGAGGCCGCCTTTCGCGAAGAGGACTACACCACCGCCCTCGGCTATTACCGCCACCTGCTGGATGCCACCGACGACAAGCCGGTGGATCCATTCGTTACCGATTACCTGCGGATGCGAAGCGGCCGTTGCCTTATCCAGCTTGGCAGCGTAGACCAGGCGCGGTCGGTGCTGGAAAGGGCCGCCCGCAGCGGCTCTCCGATTGTCCGCGCCGTGGCCAACTATTATCTGGCCGAGGTGGAATTGCGGGCCGGCCGACACTCGCCCGCACGGCGAAGGGCCTATGCGGCGATCGCGTCCCTGGGCGCCATGGAGATGCCGCAGTCGCTGGAGCGAGACTGCGATTACCTCATCGCCCGCACGCTTACCGAAACGACGATGACCTTTTTGAACGCCGATGAGCCGATCCCCTGGCCCGGCCGTCAGCCCTCCGACCCGTTCGCCGGACTGGACGACGCGGAACTTCGCCGGCTGCTGCACGATGGCTCTGAGCGGCTTTCGGATGCGGTGCTCGGGCCTCGGGTCGAGGCGGCGTCGCGGACCTCGGCCGGAAGGTTCTGGTCGGTCGGTTGCTGGGAGGCGACGCTTGAAGAGGTGCTCTACCGGTTCGCATCCGCGGCCGGGACGGACCTGCGCTGGGCCACGGCCGCCCCTCCGGTAAGACAGCGCGGCGTTACTCTGGCATTCCGGTCTGAAAGTGAGCACAGAATATTCGAGGTCGCCTGCGGCGTGGCCGGGCTTGTCGCCCGATTCGCCAGGGGCGAGGTGTTGGTCCACGACCCCGATGCCATCAGCTCGCTTTCCGAAAAGAGCGACCTTTTTCAGGCCGAGGCGGTCTCGGCCTGGAGGCGGTTCTTCCTGCGGGCGCCCGACGACCGCGGAGTGCCCGCGGGGCACTTCGCGCTGGGGCGGCTGTATGAAGGTGCCGACGAAGTTACCGACGCCATGCGGGAGTATCGCCTGCTGGCCTCGAGATTCCCCCGCAACGAACTCGCCCCGCGTTCGCTGATGCGCAAAGCGCGGATACAGATATCCCTGCGGGACTACGCCGGGGCGCGGGCAGACCTGGTCGATCTGCTGGACCTTTACCCGGACTACCCGGCCGTCGACAACGTTTACCTTTATCTCGGTCGGAGTGCCCTTGAGACCGGCCTTTGGGACGAAGCAATACGAACCTTCCGAAAGCTGTATTACATGAACCTGTCCAAGGCATCGCGGCTGGAGGCGTGCCGCGGGGTGGCCAGGGCGCATTTCGAGCAGGGCAACTATACCGAGGCCGTCGAGTGGTATGAGCGATACTTCCGGGCCTCGGACGACCCGACCGGCGAGCCGGCCGCGCGGGCGTTCCTGAACTGGGGCATGTGCGAGTTCGCGATGGGCAATCTGGACAAGGCGGCCGCGGCGATGAAGCTGTCGCTGGGCGCCGAAGGCCCGAGGGATATGCGAATCCGCGCATCGCTGACTCTGGCGGAAGTGGAGTTTGAAAGGCAGAACTTCCTGGCCGCGCTGGGACTGGTCAACGACATCTCCGGCGAGCGCCTCAACGAACAGCAGACCTTCACGCGTTTGCGTCTGCGAACGATGGTACTGCGGGAGATGGGCGCGCCGTTCCGCGCCCGACGGATGCTGACACGCGAGGTATCCGAAGTTTCCGATGAGCATCTGAGGGCGCTGCTGGCGGTGGAGGCGGCGGAGTGCCTGGTTGCCGAGGACAACCGCGCCGAGGCCCGCGCCATGCTCTCCGACGCCCTGGGCAATATGAGGCCTTCGCCCGAAAGCCACGAGGCGGCGCTGCTTCTGGCGCGGCTGTCTCTGGAGGACGGGCGGTACCGGCAGGCGGCCGAGGTCGCCGAAACGCTCCTGGAGACTTCCTGCCCGGCGCACATACGGCGGCAGGCCGAGGAGATTCTGGGCATGGCCCGGGCGTATCTGCGCGACTACGAGGGCGCGGCCGAGGCGCTCTCCGGCGGCGGGGTCTCCGCTGATGTGGCAGAAGCGGACAGGGAGGCGACACAATGAGAAAGCGACAGATCATTCTTGCGATTGCCGTTTGTCTGGCGCTGCCGGCCTGGGCGCCGGCGGACCAACCGTCGCGGTCCGATCCGGCGGATGAAGACCTGCACGAACTAATCGAGCAGTTGCGGCAGTCTTCACGGCAGCTCTGGCGCGCGAGCATAGCCGCGCCGCCGGCTCCGGAAGAGCCGTCGGCTCTGCTGGAGCGTGTAGGCAGGGTTGGTGACTTGCGCCTGGTGCCGGAAGATGCGCGCATGCGCCTGGACCAGATGCGAGCCGAAGAAGACGAACCCGCCGATGAGCCGCCCACCCGTCCGGTCCGGCGGCCCGTGCCGTCGCCGAGGCGTGATGAGCCGGTTTGCCCGGAGGTGCTTGCGAAGCTCCAGGCCACGGCGCCGTCGGACCCGGCGCAGGCGGCCCGGCTGGCCGACACATTGTTCACCGACGGGCACATCGAGGCGGCCTATGTGGTGTACGAGGCGGCGCTTCAGCGGGAGACCTCTGAGCGTCGGGCGGCGTGGCTGGTCTTTCAGATGGCCAACTGCAAAAGGGACAGCGACCCCGACGAGGCGATGCGGCTCTACGGTCAACTGATTTCCGAATATCCCAGCAGCCGGTGGGTCGAGCCGGCGAAGGTGCAGGAACGGATACTTCAGTGGAAGGACGGCAGCAGTCCCGAAACCGCCCTTCACGAGGCCCGGCGGACGACCGAGACCGCCTTGGATTAAAGACGGGTGCAATCTATGCCCAGTGGCGAGACCGACAAAAGCTCCGAACGGATTCATCAGAACGTGCTGGTCGTCAACGAGCAGTCCGAGACGACGCGCTGTGTGCTGGAACGACTGGCGGCTCGCGGTCTTCGCGGAGCTGTTGAGCAGGATGCGTCGTCGGCCGTCCGGAAGGTCGCCGGCGGCAGGTGGGACCTTGTTGTCGTGGGGCTGACCGCAACCGGCGAGAAGGCGTTCGACCTGCTGGCCGACGTCAAGGAAAACTTCCCGGAGCTTCCGGTGGTTATGGTCGGTCGCAGTGACGACGCCGGGCAAGCGGTGCGGGCGATGCGCGGCGGATGTGACGATTATCTGCCCGAGCCGGTCGGCCCCAGGGCGGTCGAGGACATGTTGGATTCGCTGCTGCCCAGCCACGCCGTCGCCAACGTGGCGGCGGCCGAAGACGGCCCGCGACGGCTGCTGCAGATAGCCGGCAGGTCCGAAGCGCTGCGGGGGACCCTGGAGCTTGCCGAGAAGGTGGCGCCGACCTCGATTCCAGTGCTGATTACCGGCGAGAGCGGGACGGGCAAGGAGCTTGTCTCATATTTCGTTCACAGCCGGAGTCAGCGTCGGCGAGGACCGTATATCCGCGTCAACTGCGCCGCGGTCAGCGAATCGCTGCTTGAGAGCGAGCTTTTCGGCCACGAGCGGGGCGCTTTCACCGGCGCGTATTCGCAGCGAAAGGGGCGGTTCGAGCGCGCCCACGGCGGCACGCTGCTGCTGGATGAGATTTCCGAGACCACCGCCCGGCTCCAGGCCGAGTTGCTGCGGGTGCTGGAGCAGCAGGACTTCGAGCGTGTGGGCGGCAGCGAGTCGGTATATGTGAACGTGCGTGTGATAAGCACTTCGAACCGCGACCTGGCGGCCGAGACCACCGGCGAGCGGTTCCGGCGCGACCTGTATTATCGGCTCAGCGGGGTGCACCTGGTGGTCCCGCCGCTGCGGCATCGGCCGGACGATATCCCGGTGCTGGTCTGGCACTTCGTGAACATGTACGCCCACGAGGTCCGCCGTCGCATACGCGGGCTTGACGGCGAAATGATCAAGCTCTTCGAGCGATACGCCTGGCCGGGCAATGTCCGGCAGCTTCGCAACGTGGTCAGAACCGCTCTGGTGCTGGGCGAGGGTGAGACACTTTCGCTGGACAGCGCCCCGTGGCTGGTGGCGGAGATGCAGGACCAGTCGGGCGTGGAGTCGCAGTCCGAAAGCTTGCGGCTTCAGGAGCTTGAGAGGCAGGCGATCTTCGAGGCGCTTCGCAGGACCAGGCGGAACCAGGCCAAGGCCGCCCGGCTGCTGGGCATAACCGACCGCACGCTCAGGGAGAAGCTGCGGAGATATCGTCAGGACGGTTACACCGTTCCAAGCGGAGACCGGAAATGATCAAGAACGCCCAGGCAATACAGACGCTCCAGGCGGCGCTACACGCCGCGAGCATGAGGCAGTCGGCGATAGCCAACAACCTCGCGAACATCGACACGCCGGGGTATCGCCGTCATGAGGTTCAGTTCGAGGAGATGCTGGCCGACGCGATCAATTCCGGGCGGGAGTCGGATCTCTCGCGGATTGTGCCGGAACTGCACCGGCCGATGGACACACCGGTGGACGAAAACGGCAATGACGTGTCGATGGAGGCCGAGGTCGGCGACCTGATGCGGAACACCGCCATGTACAAGACCTACATGCGCCTTCTGAACCGACTTTATCGGCAGATAGAAATGGCCGCGCAGTAACGGAGATCGACCGATGGGTGTGAATCGAGTGACACCGATAGACATAGCCGTTTCAGGGCTTCAGGCCCAGTCGCGGCGGCTGGACGTCATATCGAACAACATCGCCAACGCGCACACCTCCCGCGGCGACCGCGGCGAGCCGTACCGCAGACAGCACGTGGTCCTTGGCGCCGCCGACAGGGCGCTTGAGGGCGTAAACATTCGCGGGGTCTTCGAGGATATGGTCTCGGACTTCCAGCGCATCCACCAGCCGGGTCATCCCGACGCCGACGATGAGGGGTTCGTGCTGCTGCCGAACGTGGATCTTCCGATGGAGATGGTGAACATGGTCAGCGCGGGCAGGGCCTACGAGGCCAACGCGGCCGTCCTAAAGAGATATCAGGAACTGATCGACGCAACCTTAGAGCTGCTGAGGTGAGGAGCGAGTTATGGCGGGAATAAACCCGGTATCCGGAGCAACACCGAACTGGCCATCGCAGCCGACGGGCGCAGGCGCCGGGGGAGCGGCCGGGGCCGAGCAGAACCGAAACGGTTTCGGAGACCTGCTGAAGAACTATGTCCAGAACGTGGACTCCGACCAGCACGCCTCCGCCCAGGCGATTCAGGACATGATTACCGGCAAGAGCGGCGATGTCCTGCCGGTGGTCAACTCGGTCGCCCAGTCGGACCTGAGCTTCCGTTTGCTGCTGGGCGTGCGGAATAAGGTTATCGAGGCGTACCAGCAGACCGTCAACATGCAGATATGACCGACCCGGAGTCTATAGCGACCGATGACGCCGCTGCTTGAAAACCTGACCCAGGTGTGGAAGGGCGTGGGCCTTATCCAGCGAGTGGTGCTGCTGGCTGTTCTGCTGGCCTGCATCGGCGCCGTTGCGCTGCTGGTGGGTTGGGCCAGACAGCCGGAAATGGCCCTGCTGTACAGCGACCTGGAACCGGAGCAGGCGTCGAAGATCGTCGAGACTGTTTCAGACGAGGGCATTCCCTATGAGCTTCGCGCCGGCGGCACGAGTGTTTACGTTCCCAGGCAGCAAGTCTATTCGCTTCGTCTTCGTATGGCGTCGGACGGACTGCCGGACGGGTCGCACACCGGGTATCGGATACTCGACGAGGAGAAGATGGGCGCCAGCCCCTTCTCGCAGCGGGTCAACTTCACCCGGGCTGTAGAGGGCGAGCTTGCCAGGACTATCGAGTTGATGGAGGGGGTCTCTTCGGCGCGGGTCCACGTGGTCCGTCCGGAATCGCCGGTATTCGCCGGCGAGCAGCGACAGGCCTCGGCCACGGTGGCGGTGCGCCTGCACCCGGGGCGGCAGCTTACCAGCGGAAATGTCGCGGCGGTTGTTCACCTGGTCGCCGGCAGTGTCGAGGGTCTGTCGCCGTCGAACGTGGTGGTCGTCGATGCCCACGGCAATCTGCTGACCCAGGACGACGACACGGGCCTCGCGCGCGGCGCGAACACGCTGCTGGACTATCAGACGCAGGTGGAAAGCTACCTGTCCGGCAAGGCCGAGGACATGCTCACGACCGTGCTCGGCCCGAACCGCGCCTCGGTCCGTGTAAGTGCCAGCGTCAACAACAGCAGTGTCAGCGAGACCGTGGAAAGCTACGACCCTGAAGCCAGGGTGCTGGCTCGCGAGGAGATAGAGAGCAGTCAGCGGAGGCCGGGCGGAGAGGGCGGACAGGGTGACGGCGACAGCCGGGAGGAAAACATAGTAACCGAATACAAGGTCGGCCGGACCATCCGCGAGCACAACGAGCTTCCCGGCAGAATCGAGTCGTTGTCGGTGGCTGCTTTTGTGGACCTTTCGCCCCCGCAGGCGGTTGACGACTACGAAGGCGAGGGCGATGCGGTGGCCGCCGAGCCGCTGATCTCCCTCGAGGACGCCGAACAGGTAATCCGCAATGCTCTGGGCCTGGAGCCGGACGCGGCCATCAAGGTCGTCAACATGCCGTTCCACGGACGCGACGAGGCCGAGATGCTCCCGCCGGACGACGACCCTGGGATGATACCACTTATACTGGAGATAGCACGCCGCTCGTCGCTGGGAATCCTGGTAATAGGGGCACTGGTGGCCCTGAAGATGTTCACCGGCAAGAGCAAATCCAAGACCGCCGCCCTGGAAGGCGCGGGTGAGCAGAACCAACTGCCCGGCGATTCGGAAGAGGACCCCGAACAGCTTCGCCGTCGCATCACAAGGGCGCTTCAGGACAACCCCGACGAAGTGAAACGTCTTTTCCTCAGTTGGGTCAAAGCCGAGGAAGGAGGATAAGCGGTGTCGGGCATCGGAGCTCGCAAGGCGGCGCAATTGCTGGTTGACCTCGACCCTAAAACGGCCGGGGAGCTGCTCAGGTCCGCCGACGAGGAGACCATGAAGGAGATTATCGCCGAGCTGGCGTGGCTAGGATCCAGCGGGCAACCGGCAGGCGACGAGGACGGTGCCCGTCCGGTGCGTGAGTTCTCCGACCTGGTCGCACAGGGCGACAGGCAGCTATCCGGACAGTTGTTCCTCGATGCGCTTCTGGACTCGGCGGTGGGGAAAGACCGTGCCGAAGAGGTCCGCCGCGAGGCGGGCGAGCTTGTGCGCTCCCGCGAGCCGTTCTCGCCCATTCGCTCGGCGAATGTGGAGCATATAGCAACGGCCCTTCACGGAGAACCGCCCATGGTCGCGGCGATGGTTCTTTCGGAGCTTCCGCCCGGCAAGGCCGCCGAGCTGCTTCCGCTGCTGGATGAGGCAATACGTCCCAAGGCGGTGCTGGAGATGACCAGCGGTAGAAACGCGAACCCCGAGGTCCGGCTCCGTATCGCAAAGGAAGTGTGCGAACGACTTGAACGACTGAAATGGCAGGAAAGCGGTGGCGCGACCCAAACCGAGTCCGACGCTCAGCGCAGGCGCCGGCTTCGCAGCGTGGCCGTCATCCTGCAGGGGCTTAATACCGAGTTTTGCGAGGCGCTGCTTGAGGGGCTGAATGAAACCGATCCGGAGACCTGCAAGCTGGTGCGGAACCTGATGCTCATCTGGGAGGACATTCCGCGGGTCGCCGACCGGTCGCTCCAGGAAGCGCTGCGGACGCAGGACCCGCAGACGCTGTCGATGGCCCTGTACGAGGCCCAGCCGCGAATCGTCAAAAAGATACGTTCGAACATATCCGAGCGAGTGTCGGGCCTGGTGGATGAGGAGTTGTCGCTGCTTTCGTCGCCGAAGCCGGAGAAGATTCTCGAGGCCCGCGAGGCGGTACTCGAGGTCCTGCGCGATATGAACGCCAAGGGCGAGCTTACGCTGGAGGAGGCATAAGCGGGTGACTCAGGTCCTGGAAATCCAGCTTCCCTTGCCGGTTACCGAGGTGAGTGTCGTAGACGCCAACGACGAGGCCGCGGACAAGCCGGCCGTGGATGAACAGGCGCTGGAGCGTCTGCGCGAGCAGATGGAGAAGTCACTGGCCCAAGACAAGGAGGCGCTGTCGGCCGCCGCGGCCGCCCTACGCCAAGGGGCGGAGGGACTTAAGGAGATTCAACAGCAGGTCGTCGCCGAGGCCGAGCGGCAACTTGTGGACTTGGCCGTCGATATCGCCCGGAAAGTCCTGGCCCAGGAGATAAAGTCCGAGGGATACCTGATCGATCCGATAGTCGCAGAGGCCCTTGCCCAGGCGCCGACGCGTAAGTCCGTCACGGTACGTCTGAACCCGGCGGACCTTGCCCGGTGCGAATCAGCCGGCGAGGCGGCCGACGGCGACGGGGAGGTCCGCTTCGTTGCTGATGCGAGCGTGCCTCCGGCCGGCTGTGTCGTCGAGACCGAAGAGGGCATAGTCGAGTCCGAACCGCGACAGCGTCTGGACGAGGTAGCCGACGCCCTGAAGGAGCCGGAACAGCCGTGATTGTGGATTTGACCAAATACCGCGGCAAGCTGGACCAGTTCGCAGCGGCGCCCTGTCGCGGCTCGGTGGTGCGGGTCGCGGGGCTTACCGTGGAGTCCAAAGGCCCGCCGGTGGGCGTCGGGCAGCTTTGCGATATCCGGCTTTCGGACGGCCGACGCGTGCCGGCCGAGGTGGTCGGCTTTCAGGATACGCACCGGGTTCTCGTGCCGCTGGAAGGCGTGGACGGCATATCGCCGAACGACCCGGTATTAGTGCGAAGGACGCCTCGAACCATCAACCTGGACGATTCGGTCCTCGGTCGCGTAATCGACGCGCTGGGCAGGCCCATTGACGGCAAGGGTCCGCTGACCGGCGGCGAGAGCAGGCCCCTGGACAGCGGCTCCCCGCCCCCGCTTTCGAGGCAGCGGATAACCGAACCGCTTGCGACCGGCATCCGCTCCATCGACGGGCTTATCACCTGCGGACGGGGGCAGCGAATGGGCATCTTCGCAGGCAGCGGCGTTGGAAAGAGCATTCTGCTTGGCGAGCTTGCCCGGACCAGCGAGGCGGATGTGAATGTCCTTGCGCTGGTCGGCGAGCGAGGCCGGGAGGTCAGACAGTTTCTGGAGGAATCGCTCGGTCCCGAGGGTCTTAAGCGCAGCGTCGTGGCGGTGGCGACTTCTGACACCTCGCCCATCCAGCGGGTAAAGGTGGCGTCCACGGCCATCACTGTCGCGGAGTATTTTCGCGACCAGGGCCTGGACGTGATGTTCATGATGGATTCGATAACCCGCTTCGCCCAGGCCCAGCGAGAAATCGGTCTGGCCGCCGGCGAGCCGCCTACGACCAAGGGCTACTGCCCGAGCGTGTTCAGCTTGTTGCCGAAACTGACCGAACGGCTCGGCAGCGGCGAGACCGGGAGCATCACCGGGCTGCTGACCATTCTGGTCGAGGGCGACGACCTCGCGGACCCGGTGGCCGACAGCGTCCGCTCTCTGCTGGACGGGCACGTGGTCCTCAGCCGCAAGCTCGCCGAAATGGGCCACTATCCGGCCGTAGATATCCTCCAGAGCGTAAGCCGGTTGATGAACTCGGTGGTCTCAGAGGAACACCGAATAGCTGCGCAGAAATTCCGCGCCATTTACGCGACCTATCTCGGCGCCGAGGACCTTATCAACATCGGCGCCTTGTCGCCGGGCAGCAACCAACGCATAGACAAGGCGGTCTCTCTTATCGACCGCGTCAACGAGTTCCTGATTCAGGACATCGGTCGGCGGTCCAGCTTGGCCGAGACCGTCGAGCGGCTCAAGGATATCACCAGTTCATGGGACTTCCTCATGCCGGGCGATGGAGACGGCGCCAAGGCGGCTGCTTCGAAGTCGGTCGGCGGAAGTGAGGTGAGCCGATGAGGCGGTTCCGGTGGCGGCTGCAGCGCGTCCTGGACGTGACGGTCCAGCGGGAGAAGGCCCTGCGGGCGGAACTGTTCGGTCTGAGCCGCAGGATTGTCCGGCTCAGGCAGGAGATAGTCCGCAGGAGAGCGGACCTGCGGAGCGTCCTGTCGGACCTTGCCGGCCGAAGCTTTGACGAGCGCATTGCCAGGCAGGAGGTCTTCATGCGTTGCGCAGAGGCGGTTGAGCGTGAGATTGCCCGGCTGGAAGCTGACGCCCGCGACCTTCAGGCACGACGGACGGAGCGTTCGCAGACTTTCATGCGTGTTCGTTCGAGCCGCCAGACGCTTGAGAGGATGCGGCGCGAGGCGTTTGATCAGCACACGCGTGAGCAGTTGAAACTTGAGCAGAAGCAGTTCGACGAAAGCGCGCAGGTGTCCTTCGCGCGGGCTGCGCTCAGCGGCGCCGGCGCCGCTGAAGAAGGGAGTTAATCGCCATGGGCCTTAAGCTGCGGATAATAATCTTGGTGACTGTGGGGCTGGCCGCTTTCGGCGGGGCGATGATGTTTACCCTGTCGCGCCAAAGCCAGGAGCCGGATACGGACGATGGGGATATGACGGCCGAGACCCCATCCGACCCGACGGACCTGTTGGCCGGGGTCGCGCGTCAGGCGGCCGAGCAGGTGCAGCCGACGGAGGCCGAACTGCACCATCTCGTCAACGAACTGCGGGAAAAACGCCGCGAACTCGACCGCCGACGCCGTGAGCTTGACGAGCGGGAGCGGCATCTGGCTATTGCCGAGGACCTGCTGGACAAGCAGGCCGAGGAGCTGGAGGACCTGCGTTTGCGGCTTGTCGCGCCGCTGACGAAGCTGCGAGAGACCACGCGGGAGCTACAGGAACGCCGTGAGCTTATAACCAAGCAGGAACAGGCGAATCTCAGAAGCATCGCGGACAAGTATGAGCGGATGGACGAAAGGGCGGGGGCGGAAATCCTGGTCAGTATGGTTGAAAACGACCAGAAGTCCGACGCCGCCAGTATCTTATATTACCTATCCGAGCGGTCGGCCGCCAGGATGCTCGGGGCGATCGACGACCGGCAGCTGGCGGCCCGGCTGGTCGACCGGATGAAGCGAATCGAGGAAGAGGGATAGTACCGTGGACATCGCCACCATTATCGGAGTACTGGCCGGATTCGCGTGCGTCGGCGTCGCCGTGTTGGCCGGCGGGGGAGGCGGCGTGTTCCTGAATATACCCTCCATGCTCATCGTCGGCGGGGGGATGATGTCGGCCACGCTGATCCACTTTTCGCTGGGGCAGGTGATGCGCATAGGCGCGGTGATCAAGAAGACGCTGTTCTGCCAGATGTCCACCGAGGATGCGCTTATTCAGCAGATGGTCAATTTCTCCGCCATCAACCGCCGGGATGGCGCTCTGGCGCTGGAGCAGCAGCTTCCCTCGGTCAGTGACGAGTTTCTGGTCAAGGGCCTGCGTATGGTCATCGACGGCCAGGAGGAGCAGGTTATCGCCGACCAGCTCTCGATGGAGATTCAGTATCTCCAGGATCGCCACAGTAACGGCAAACGCGTCCTGGAGTTCATGGGTTCCAGTGCCCCGGCGTTCGGGATGATAGGAACGCTGATCGGCCTGATTCAGATGCTCAGAGACCTCGACGACCCGTCGGGGATAGGCGTGGGAATGGCGACGGCCCTTATAACGACCTTCTACGGTGCATTGCTGGCGAACCTGATACTGCTTCCGCTGGCCGGCAAGCTGGGGATGCGGTCCAAGCGGGAGTCACAGCTTCGCGAGATGATGCTTGAGGGCGTGCTTGGGCTGGTTCGCGGCGAAAGCCCCACGGCGATACGTGAGCGGATGCAGACGTTTATCTCCTCGAAGCACCGCGAGGAACTGAAGCCGAGCGTGTGAAATGATCCCGCGTCGAAGAAAAAGAGGCGACGACGACGCCCCGGCCGGGGCCGGCTGGATGGTCACATTCAGCGACTGCATGACGCTGTTGTTATGTTTCTTCGTCATGCTGCTGACTTTCTCGGCGTTCGACGAGAACCGCCTGTCTCACTTTTTCGGATCGTTGAAGCTGATGGACCACAGCTCGGTTTTTCCGCCGGATGAGGACCTGATACGCTCTGTTGTCCCCACGTCGCCCCACGTGGTCGACCGTACGCCCGAGGGTTCGGATACGCCGACCGACCAGTTCCTCAAGGTGCTTCAAAGCCCACAGCGGTCCGAGAGTCTGGCCGATACCGGGGCGTTCCGTGACCGCAGGGTGTTTTATCTGCCGGCCGACGAGCTTTTCTGGGCCAGGGGAAGCGGGTTGACCCCCAGCGGCCGGGAGAAACTGTCGCTTATAGCGGAGATGATGAAGCTCATCCCGTCGCGGGTGGTAGTGCGGGAAATCGGCGACGACGGCAGGGCGCGCACGGACCAGGCCGGGCTGGAGCGGTCTCAGGCGGTGGTGGGCTTCCTGGCCGGAAAAGATGTTAGCCGCGAACTGCTCTACATTTCCGCCAGCGGTGCCGATGCGCCGTCGCGGGCGGGGTTAGTAGAGGTGTCTTTGCTGAAGGGAGGGATGGACTGATGCCTAACAGGTTACCACAACGCCGCCAGGACGAGGACGACTCCGGGGGAACGCCGGGCTGGATTGTCTCCTGGACCGACATGGTGACGCTTCTGCTGTCGTTCTTCGTGATGCTCCAAAGTATGGCCGTCGAAAGGAGCGATGAGCTTTTCCAGATAGGTCGCGGGGCGTTCCTGCGGGCGGTGTCTGGATTCGGCATCCCCGGATTGCTCTACGGAGATGATCCGCAGATGCCGGCCCAGGAGCACAAGAAGGTCAAGCACTCGATGGAGCCGACCGAGGATGTCCGGCGGGATCGAACCATCGACGCCGAGGCCGAGGAGATACGCCAGCTATTCATGGAGCTTCGCAATCAGGTCGAAACCGAGACGTCGGATTACCCGGAACGACCGCTCCGTGTCGATGAGCTACCGGTGAGGTTTAAGGACGGCCAGGCCGAACTGGGCCGGGACCAGCAGGAGTCGGTCGCCGATTACGCCGATACGCTAAAGCGCAACCTTGCTGGAAGGCGGATTCGCGTTTACGCCGTGGGGCTTGCTGATGATGTATCCGCGCCGTCTGAGCGGATGGTGGTAGCCGCTCGCCGGGCACGGGCCGTCGAGGAGGTGCTGCAAAGCGAGTTTTCCGAGCAGACTGAGGGCGGATCCTGGCAGTTGCGCTCCTGGGGTGCTGCCGACGGCGGCGCATTCAGCCGACAGGCCGGCGTGACCCCCGGCTCGGCGCAGATGTTTGTGGTGGTGTCGGAAGCAAGATAAGACATGGCAGAGGAAGATCAAAACCAGGGCTTCGAGCAGGAATCCGGAAGCGGCCGTCGAAAGCTGCTGCTTTGGCTTGGCTTGTGTGTGGTTATTGTGGCCGTCGCTACCGCGGCCGGCTTCGGTGTCGGGCAGTTTGTCGGCCCGACGCCGCGAAAGGCGGCCGCCGATACCGAGCAAGAACCCAAGCAATCGTCCGACAGGCCCGAATACCGCTATTACGACCTCGAGGCGATTATTGCGAACTTCGATGACCCACGACTGGCCCGGCATGTCAGCGTGACAGTAACGCTCGCGATCGACCGCAAAGACTACAATGAAGCCACGCGGCTGGTCAGTGACCGTATGCCGGAGCTTCGCGACTGGCTGACCTCCTATCTGGCAGGACACGAGCTAGACGATCTCCGCGGGCCGAGAAACCTCAACCGCATGCGTAGGGATATCGAGGACGCCTTCAACCAGAAGCTCTGGCCCGACAGCAGCCCCCGAATCCGCAATGTCTTGTTCAAGGAATTCTTTGTGCAATGACCGCCCCACGGCCCAGATCGCAGCAGGTGATAGATCAGCTTCGCCGGGCCTCCGGCAGCGACGCCGAGCCGATCTACAAGGACATTGAAGCGGTCGATTACGACTGGTCTGTTCCGCACTGCTTCACGGCTCGCCAGCGGGAGCGACTGGTCGAGCTGACGCGTCGGGCCGCCCGGAACATTGCCCGCCGGCTCGGCGAGCAGCTTCAGGGCGAGATCGAAATCACCCACGGCCCGCTGGAGCAGCTCTACAGAGACGCCTTCCGACAGGAACAGACCGGACAGTCCGAGTATGTTCTGGCCTTCAGGCGTCAGGGAGGCCATGTATGCGGAGTGCTGGTTGTGGCACGGCCGCAGGCGATAGCGCTGGTGACGCGGATGCTCGGCAGCAGGGCCGATCAGGAAAAGTCCGACCGGGAGCTTTCGAAGCTGGAAACCGACCTGCTGGGATACCTGCTTGGCAGCGTTACGGGCGCGGTTTCGGACGCCCTGGGCGACTGGGCCGGGCCGGTCCTGGAGCCGGCGGGAGATGTGCTTGTCGATGAGCGGCCGATACCGGAGGATGTGTCGGAGCTTTGCCGAGTGGAGTACACCTCCGGCGAACAGGACGGCATATCGTTCGCGCTGGTTCTGGACGCGGAGGTGTTCGCGGAAGTGTCCCGGGACAAAACTGTAGATGTGTCCAGGACGCCCGAGCAGGTCGTCGCGGATATCAGGGGGCATCTGGAGCGTGCGCCGGTCCGCGTAGTTGCGCGGGTCGGGACCGTGCAGGTGCCCATGCGGGCAATAGCGGAATTGTCCGAGGGCGATGTGCTGGTTATGCCGGGCAGGGCCGAGACACCGCTTACCGTGGAGGCCGAGGGAAAGTCCGTGCTCGAAGGACGCCCTTCCGCCTCGCAAGGAAAATACGCACTGAAAATCGCTCGCCGTCTCGAACAGACGTAGGGCATAAGGTATTACGGCACGGAAAGGACTCTTAAGCCATGGCCGACGCGACAGCCACCGAAGAAAAACAGGAATCCGGACAGCAGGAGACGACCCCGCAGCCGGAGCAGCCGGAAGTCGCCGATGCGCAGCTCCAGGACGCCGGCGAGAGCAAGACCGACGCGCCTCCGGGGCAGATAGATATCCTGCTGGACACCACCATGCCGGTTACGGTCAATCTCGGCGAGGTGGAGATGGAGGTCCGAGAGCTGCTGGAGCTTGGGCCTGGGTCGGTGCTGAAACTCGACAGACGAGTCGGTGAGCCGGTGGACCTGTATCTGCGCGGCATCAGGTTCGCCGAGGCCCGGCTGGTCGTGGTCGAGGAGAACATCGGTGTCCGCATCGAGCGGATCCTCCCCGCCGGCAAGGAGGCCGAGGCAGACCAGTCCTGACCGGTTTTGGCTTGCCGGCCGTAAGGTCATGGCCGTATTGGGACCTGAGGACGCGACAAGGGGACAATTTCTTCGGGCCGGATCGCCGAAATGTGCCGGAACGGCCGGGTGTCAAGTTTTTCGGCGCGATGTAAGGTTTTTTGGCCGCCTTCCCGGCGTATGTCTCTTCTAAGGCCTTCTGTTTTCATGTCTTAAGTTTGGCACGTTGTATGCACCGTAATCCTGCCGTATATGGATTGTGCGCGTTGGGTTCAGGGAGCGAACGTGTCGAGCTTACGTGCTGGCATGCTGTTGATGATGGTCCTGGTGGCGTTACCGTTGGCCGCGGCAGCGTCGGCGGAGGCCCCGATAGACGACTTGGCGGACGACGAGACCGAGTCGCTTTCAATCGAGGGTGAACAGGCCGACGCTGGACAGGCAACTGACCCGGACGGGGAAACACCCTCCGATACCGAGACGGCTAACGGCCCGGAGGACAGCCCTGATAAGCAGCCGGCCGGACGTGACGGCCTCGGACGCGACGAGCCGGGCAAAGAAGACCCCGCCTTTCCCGACCCCGGCGATATGCTCCGCAAGATGATGGCCTCGCTGCTGGTGGTGCTGGTGCTGGCGGTGGCGGCTTGGGTGGTGTTCCGCAAGGTTCTTCCGCGTGTGGGGCATCCGGGCGGCAGGAACGTAACGCTGATGGAGACCACCTATGTCGGTCCGCGCAAGGCGGTTCACCTGCTGAAGGTCGGTCAACGGCGGTTTCTGGTGGGCAGCTCCCAGGAGGGGCTGCGTCTGCTGGCCGACGTGACGGATGCGGTGGATGATGATTCACGGGCGACGCCCGGGGAGACCGAAGGCGATGCCTCGTAGCTTCGCCAAAACGACGGCCACGGCAGTGCTTGCGGCCCTGTTGCTTGCCGCCCCGGCGGGCGCGCAGCAGGACGATGAGCAGCCGGCCCGGCCCGGCGGCGTTGAGGATGTGTTCGACGCCATCAACAGGGCCGCCACGCCTCCGCCGGAGGGGCCGGACTGGTCCTCTCCGGTCAAGATCGCGGTCATCTTCGCGGGGCTGGCGCTGCTTCCGAGCTTGCTGGTGATGGTGACGTCTTTTACCCGCATCGTCATCGTGCTGGCGTTTATCCGCAGGGCGCTTACGACTCAGAATATACCACCGACGGTCGCGATCATCGGGCTGGCACTTTTCCTGACACTGTTCACGATGGCGCCGACGTTCAGCGTGATAAACGAGGCGGCCGTCCAGCCCTACGTCAACGACGAAATGACGTTCCCGGAGGCGCTGTCGGCGAGCTTCGACGCATTGAAGGAGTTCATGCTCCGTCAGACCCGCAGCGCCGATTTGGCGCTGTTTCTGGACATAGCGGACCTTGAGCGGCCGGAGTCCATCGAGCAGGTTCCCATGCACGTGGTGGTTCCGTCGTTTGCGATCAGCGAGTTCAGGACGGCCTTCGAGATGGGCTGTCTGATATTCATACCGTTTCTGATGGTGGACCTGGTGACCGCGGGCATCCTGCTCAGCGCGGGCATGATGATGCTTCCGCCGGTGATTATCTCCCTGCCGTTCAAGATCATCCTGTTTGTGCTTGTGGACGGCTGGCAACTTGTCGCCAGGACACTGGCTTCGAGCTTCTACTGACGCTTACCGGACCTGACTATGGACAGTCGATTCATCCTATATATCGGCACCGAGGCGCTCCAGACGGCGCTGCTGATTGCCGCGCCGGTGCTGATCATCACGCTGGTGGTCGGCTTTCTGGTGGCGATGCTCCAGGCGGTGACGTCGATACGCGACCAGACCATGGGAATGGTGCTTAAGATTGCTGCCGTCGGTATATCCCTGCTGATTTTCGGGGGGTGGATGTTGAACATGGCGGTGAGTTTTACCACGCAGATATTCCACCACATGGCCGCAATGGGACAGTGACATGGAACTGTTTTCGCTACTGTTGCCGAGCATAATGGTAATGGCCAGGATTACCGCGTTTTTCGCGGTGCTGCCGATTTTCTCCTGGACGGCGCTGCCGCGGATAGTCCGCGCCGGCATCGCGCTTTCGGTGACGGTGTTTTTCCTGTACGCCCGGCCGGTCGGTCTTTTGGCCGGCGAGGTCCACTGGATGACGATGGCCTCGATGGTCGTCCAGGAGGTCGCCTGGGGACTGGCGTTCGGCCTGGTTCTGCGTCTGGTGTTCGTGGCCGTGGAGCAGGGCGGCCGTATGGCCGAGAGACAGATGGGCACCGCCGATGCCGGCGTGATAGATCCGGTAACCGGCCAGCAGGGTCAGGCGCTGGGGACGTTCTTCGAGATCACCTTCACGTTGCTGTTTCTGACCGCCGGCGGACACCATCTGTTCCTGCGGTTTCTGGACGGTACGTTCGACGCGTTTCCGCTCGGCTCGACGCCCGATACCGCGGCGATGGCCCGCGGGCTTCTGGCGGCGGGATCGGCGATGCTGTCCTTCGGGCTGCAACTGGCGGCGCCGATGCTGGCGGCGTTTCTGCTGCTGGCGGTGGTGCTGGCGATTCTGGCGAGGATCCTGCCGGAGATGAACATGCTGATGGCGAGCTTCCCCCTGCGGGTGGGCTTGGGGTTGTTCATAGCCGCCGCGGTGTTGCCAACGCTGCATGCGTTCACAGAGCAGATAGCCGACTGGATGAAGTATTTTCTGATGTCATAGAGACCGTGATACCCGATGGCCGAACAGGACCAATCTTCAGCCGACAGGACCGAGGAACCGACCCCCGAACGCCTGCGCCGCGCCCGGGAGGAGGGGCAGTTCCCCGAAAGCAAAGAGCTTCCGTCGGCCTTGCTGATAACGGCGCTGCTTCTGCTGCTGGCGGGCATGTCGCGCGTGCTCTACGAGTATTTCTACGCCCTGGTGAGCGACTCGCTGACGTTCGACGCGGTCGGTCCGGGGACCTCGAACGATTTCATGCAGATATTCGGCGACAAGGCCCGGGCCACGATGCTGATTCTGGTGCCTTTTTTCCTCATGGGCATGGCCGCTTCGGTACTCAGCAGCATGCTGGTCAGCGGATGCAGTTACGCTCCGAAGGGCCTGCGGCTGAACTTCGACCGCATCAACCCCGGACGCGGGCTGAAGCAACTGATTTCGCTGAAGTCGGTGATGAACCTGGTGGTCTCGCTGCTGAAGCTGACGGTGGTGCTTGCCCTGGTTTACAGCTTCCTGCGAGGCCGGCTCGACGAGATTGTCGCCCTGGAGTGGACCACGGCCGAGGGCACGCTGGTTCAGATATCCTACCTGGTCTTCGGGCTGGTGATACGGATTATCATCGGCCTGCTGGTAATTGCCGGTATCGACTTGGCCTATCAGCGGTGGAACTACAAGCGGCAGTTGCGCATGACCCGCCGGGAGATCAAGGACGAGCGAAAGCAATACGAAATCTCCCCGGAACTGCGGGGGCGCATCAGGCGGATTCAGATGGATATGGCCCACAAGCGGATGCTTCAGTCGGTTCCGGAGGCGGACGTGGTTGTCACCAACCCCGAGCACGTGGCTGTGGCGCTGAAGTACGACGCCGGGAGCATGGAGGCCCCGCAGATTGTGGCCAAAGGCGCCGACATGCTGGCCGGGCAGATTCGCGAGATCGCCCGCGCCAACGATGTGCCCATGGTCCGCCGACCGGAGCTGGCGAGGACACTGTATGCGGCATGCGAAGTGGGGGATTTCGTGCCCGAGAAGATGTACGTAGCTGTGGCGGAAGTTCTTGCGACGATCTATCGACTGAGACACAAGCAACCGACGCATGCGAGTTGATGAGAAAATGCCTGCGGGCCAGGCCCGCACGCGATTGCGGATTGCTCGTTATGAGCCCCGGTGAGCCGGGATCGAAGTGCGGATAGAACGGCAAGAAGACAGGCAATCGTTGAAGTGTGACAAAAGCTTGATTCGATGAGTGAAGAGACCCCACAACTCGGAGCGTATCTGCTCGACAAGGCCGGCGGCCGGATGTCGCGCATGCTCGCGCACAACGACCTGCTGTTCGCGGCCGGGCTGGGCATGGTCCTGGCAACGCTGCTGATACCGCTTCCCACGTACATGCTGGACATGTTGCTGTCGTGCAGCATAGCGGTGGCGATAGCGACTATGGTGGTGGTTCTCTCGACCCAGGAGCCGATAGAGTTCTCCGCATTCCCGTCGCTGCTGCTGTTCGTGACGCTGTTCCGGCTGTCGCTGAACGTTGCCTCCACCCGGCTGATCCTGCTCCAGGGAGACGCCGGGCGGATAATCGCCACGTTCGGACACTTCGTGATCGGCGGGAACCTGGTCATCGGCCTGGTGGTGTTCTTGATTCTGGTGGTCATCCAGTTCGTGGTCATCACCAAAGGCGCCGAGCGGATAAGCGAGGTGGCCGCGCGTTTCAATCTTGACGCGATGCCCGGTAAGCAGATGGCCATCGACGCCGACCTCAACGCCGGGCTTATCGGCGAGCGGGACGCCAAGAACCGCCGGGAGAAGATAGTCGCCGAAAGCGAGTTCTACGGCTCGATGGACGGTGCGAGCAAGTTCATACGCGGCGACGCCATCGCCGGTCTGGTCATCACGGCGGTAAATCTCGTCGGTGGCTTCCTTATCGGCATCACCCGGGGTATGACGCCGGCGGAGTCGGTATCCACCTATTCCATTCTCGCCGTCGGCGACGGCCTGGTGACGCAGATTCCCGCAATCGTCATCGCGACCTCGGCGGGCTTCCTGATAAGCAAGTCGTCAAGCCGGCACAGCTTGAGCCAGGAGCTTGTCAGGCAGTTCCTGTCCAGGAGTCGTCCCATCGGTGTGGCTGCGTTTCTGTTCGCGGCGATGGTGTTCGTTCCGAGTTTCCCGAAGGCCCCGTTCGTCATTCTCGCAATCGGCGCTGGCCTGCTTTCGCGGGCGCTGTACCAGCTGGAACAGCAGTCTCGCCAGGAGAAACAGAAGGCCGAGACCAAGCCCGAGGATGAGGAAACGCCCGTGGAGGAACTGCTGGATGTGGATACGCTTTCGGTGCAGGTCGGTCCTCGTCTGATACAGACGGTCGATCCGCGTCGAGACAACAGCTTGTCGCATCGCGTCAAGCCGTTGCGACGCAAATTCGCCGAGCAGTACGGCGTTGTTCTGCCTTTGGTGCGGCTCAGGGACAACGTATCGCTGGATCCGAACGTCTATCAGGTCCGCCTGTTCAACCACGTGGTGGCCGAGGGCCGGCTCGAACCGGAGAAGCTGCTGGCAATGGACCCCGGAACGGTGCAGAAGCGAGTGGAAGGCCAGGCGGCCGAGGAGCCGGTGTTCAACCTTCCTGCGCTTTGGATATCGAAAGAAAAGAAGGAAGAGGCCGAACTGGCCGGCTACACCGTTGTGGACCCCGAGACGGTGATGGTAACCCACCTTTCCGAGACGCTCCGGCGGCACGCCCACGAGCTGCTCAGCCGCGACGATGTGCAGCAGCTTGTGGACCGGCTGCGTGCCAAACAGCCGGCCCTGGTGGACACGGTCGTGGGTGACCTCGTGCCGCTGGGACTGTTGCACCGGGTGCTCCAGCGTCTGCTGGCCGACGGCATACCGATTCGCGACCTCAAGCAGATTCTGGAAACACTTGGCGACCACGCCGGCTCGACCAAGGACGCCTCGATGCTTACGGAAATGGTCCGCAAGTCCCTCGCCAGGGCCATCACCGAACAGCACGCCGATCAGCAGGGCCGGATACAGGCGATCACGCTGGAGCCGTCGCTGGAGTACGAGCTTCGAAACCAGGCGGCCAGTAATGCCGAAGGGCTGTCGCTGGAGCCGAACAAGGCGCTTGCGCTGGTTCAGAGGATCGCCGATGCATGGAAAGAGGCGATGTCCGCCGGTCACGACAAGGCGGCGCTGCTGTGTGACTTCCGAGTGCGCCCGCACCTTGCGGCGATGCTCAGTCGGCAGGTCCCGCAGCTTCCGGTTCTGGCTTACGACGAGATCGAGACCGGAACCGGCGTCCAGACGGTCGGCTCTGTGTCTTTGCAGCAGGAGCAGTCGGTGCCGGCCGGGCCGGTCGTCTCGGCCGGCGGCTAGCCGCCGACCATGGGCCGCAAAGAAACTTAACTGACATACATACATACAGTAGCCGGTGCGTAAGCAGCTTGGCGGCGAGGCAGCCGCTCGGCGCCAACAGGAGCCAAGTTGAGCGGAAATGATCAGGCAGGCGTCGATCATCATGGCGGTGGCGGGATTCTTTATCGTAGCCATCGTGGGCACGGTCAGCGGCGTCGAGCCACACGTGTGCAGCATAAGGGCGTTGATAGGCGCGGCGTTTATGTACGTACTTGGTCGCCTCGCCGGCGCCCTGGCTGTGCGAATGATGGCCGATGCCGCCATACGCCGCTTGACAACACAGCAGCGAGAGGACGGTCGTGACAACCGCTGAAAGTCAAACCCAAGCCGGCGACGGCGACGCCCTGCGGACCAGAGCCAGCCGCGCCTACGCCCAGCAGTCGCGGGAGGCGCGCGAGCAGCAGTGGATACTCCAGTATCTGCCGCTGGTCCGCCACGTGGTCTCTAAGGTAATGGCCAAACTGTCCTACAAGCGGGACATCGAGGACCTCATCTCGGCCGGAACGCTGGGGCTGGTCAAGGCCGCAAGGGCCTTTGACGCATCCCAGGACGTCGCCTTCAAGACATACGCCTACATCCGCATACGCGGTGCGGTTCTGGACGAGTTGCGCGGGCGGACCTTCGCTCCGGCGGGAATTCATGCGAAGGCGCGGGCGGTGCGCGATGCGTATGAGCAGTGCACCGCCGAGCTTGGCAGGCCGCCGGGCGACGAAGAGCTGGCCGGGAAGCTCAATGTGTCGATGAATGAGCTTTACGGCATGTTCGAGGACATGCGAAAGCAGAACTTCCTGTCCATCCACGGGCTAAGCGACGATGAGCCGCAGCTGTTCAACCCGCTCATGCCGGCCGACTCCGAGCCGTCGCCGCATGACAAGGCCGAGAAAAAGGAGACCATAGAACGGCTTGTGGAGGCGATTCGCGAGCTGCCCGAACGAGACCGCATAGTAATCCTGCTTTACTACGAGCGTGACCTGACGATGAAGGAAGCCGCCGAGGTACTCGGGGTCACCGAGTCGCGGGTCAGTCAGCTTCACGCCGGCGCCCTTTTCAAGCTGGCCATGAAGCTGAGGGAGGCGTCATGACTGCCGGTTCCGACCATTCGGTGCGCGGCGCTGCCGGGGAAATACGCGGGCTTCCGTCAATAGCCCAGCATGACAGCGGAGTGGGCAATCGTGGACCCAAGAGTGTTCAGCGTCGCAAGCGCAAGCGCCGACAGCAGGCGGATGATTCATCGTCTGAGCAGGAGAATGAGCAGGAAGAGGCGGCCTCCGACGATGAGCAATCGCACGAACAGACCGACGCCGCCGACCGCGAAGCCGAAAGCGGCAAGGACGATGACGACCAGCAGCACCCTCAGGTGGATGTATATGCGTAGCTTGGACGTTCCGGACAGCGAGTCCGGGCGAAAGGAAACCAGATGAGCCGTCAGTCGGTGGTAATCCTGAAAAAGGGCCAGTTTTCCGAGGTCGAGCCGAGGCCGCTGGCGTCTTCGGCCGGGCCGGCCGGCGCGCCGAAAAAGCCCGCTAAGGCGAAGATTATCCGGCAAGGCCCCGACGGCATGATAATCGAGGTCGTCTGCGGCTGCGGCGAGAGAATCCAACTGCACTGTCGCGCCAACGCGGCGGTTCAGCCGTCGGCTGGTGTCGGCGCCCAATAGACAAACATGCGAAACGGATTTCCAAGAGTAAGGAGCAAGGGAATGCAAGCGACAAGAATGATTGCGGTTTTGGCGTGCCTGGGTGTCCTGCTGCTGGCCGGCTGCGAGCAGGAGGTGTCCTATCGGGACAATACCCCGCCTCCCAATACCAGCCAGCAGGAGCGTGGGACTGGCGGTTACATGGCCGGCACTTCAGTGTCGCGGGAAAGCGGCGCCCCGTCGCCTTCGGCGGTAGAGGATGCCCTGGAATGGTCGCGCAAATACTCCCAAACCGCGGAGAAGCTGGCTGAGACACAACGGGACTACAATGAGCTTGAGCGCGAGAAACAGCAACTGCTGGCTCAAATAGCTCGGCTCCAGACCGAGCTGGACCGAGCCAAGAAGGAGCTTCACGAGTCCAACGACATGCTCATCGAGATGCGGGAAGAGCTGAATAGTTGGAAGACCAATGTCCTTGGCTACCGTGACGAGATGCGAAAGGCCCAGCAGGTTCAGATCGATCGTCTCGAGGAGATAATCAAGCTTCTCGGCGGGCAGGTCGGCCCCAGGCAGGACGATAACGCCGCCGAGAGCGAGGACAGGGAAGGGCGCCAACGTGACAGCGCATCATAGACATGCCTGGATTCTGCCGGTTGCCGTGCTGTCCATCCTGGCCGGCTGCGCGCCCGAGGGCACATACCCGGCGCCGGTGGGACACTATCTGCACTCGCCCGAAAGTGTCGCCCAGTTGGACCGAGTGGTTTTCGTGGAGCTTTACAGCCGCGACGGCGAGGAGGCCTTCGCCGAGACGATGACCGATTCGGTCGCCAGGTCGTTGACCGAGAAGCAGTTGTTCGAGTTGGGCGTTCTGCGGTCGTCGGAGCCGATTTATGAGCTGCTTCCGCTTCAAAAGCGCAATGCGCCCACCTATGAGGATATGTTGGAGATCCGCCGCCGGCTGAATTGCGATGCGGTGCTGTTCGGCTGGGTTGAGCGGTTCGAGCCGTACCCGCACATGGAGGCAAACATATCGCTGCGGCTGCTTGACCTCAACCGGGGCCGGCTTGTCTGGGGCGTGGACCACGTATGGGATACCGGGCAGAACAGCGTCGAGCGGCGGATACGCGACTTCTACTACACCACCTCCCCGCGGGAGCGGGAACCGGCCGAGTGGCGCATGGCTGCGATGAGTCCGCTTGCCTTCGGGCGGTTCGTCGCCTTCGAGATAGCCCAGACGCTACCGGGCGCCAACGACGTCGAGCCGATGGAAGAACGAATCCGCCGGGAGAAACGACAGCGTACCGTGCGGGAAATTGGTGAAAAACTGGAAGATTTGTAGCAGAATATGCTCAAGCACCCGCCGTATGTGGCGAGAATGCGGGTGTGCAATCGACCACGGGAGACAAACCGGTGCGAATAGACGGCATAGAAGGTCAGCATCCGCAGCGACCGGACAATCAATCGTCCCCCAAGGGGCCGGCTCCTGAGCATACGGACGCTTCGGCCGGCAAGGCCGTGGACAGCTCAGGAATCCTCGCCGAAATCAGGCCCTACATCCGCTCGGTCCGCGAGACGGACGAGGTCAACAGTCAGGCCGTTGACGAGGCGAAGGAGCTTCTGGCGTCAGGCGGGCTTCAAAGTCCCGAAGCGATGCGGCGTGCGGCCGAAGCGATCATATCAAGAGGCATTTAACCGCGGCTCAGTCATTATCCAACCCGTATGCCGTGCGTCCTATGCTCCATCGCGATAATTTATCATCCGCGTTAGTGGTGGGCCGCGGTTTCAGCCGTGGTTTGAGCTGAATCGTACGTTTTCTTTGACGGGTGCGGTGTGCGTATTCCGGGGATCTGTGGCTCTCGAAGTGCCCATGACCCGCCAGGTGGCAAAATTTTTTATGCAGAATGCTCAAGTTCTCCACCTTGCCATCGATAATGTCTTGTAAGAAGGCCGAAGGTCGGCCGGGGCTGAAGCACGCCCGTCCGGCCCTCAGGCAGTTAAAACTGACGGCAAGTGGGTCCTGTAAGTGCAGGCCGCGTGGGTCTGCCGGTACGGTTCTTACCAATTTAAGGGAGAAGGCAGATGCTAGCAATCAAGAACAACCTAATGGCCGAAAATGCCGCAAGGCACCTGGGCAGGTCGTATGACACCCTGTCCCAGTCGGTCGAAAGGCTTGCGTCCGGCCTGCGCATCAACAGCGCGAAGGACGACGCGGCGGGTCTGGCCGTCCGCGAGCTGCTAAGGGCTTCCGTGGCGGTGTATCGCCAGTCTTCACGGAATGCTCGCGACGGTGTATCGATGCTCCAGACGGCTGAAGGTGCCATGGCCAGCACCAACGAGATTCTCATTCGTATGTCGGAGCTGGCCGAGCAGTCCGCAACCGGTACGTACAACAACGATCAGCGTGAGTTGATGGACGCCGAGTTCCAGGAGCTGATCGAGGAGATCGACCGGATTGCCGACAGTGCCGAGTACAACAGCATCTTCCTGCTGAACGATCCTGATGGCACGCGATACGACATCCATGTCGGCGACAACGACAACGTCATCGAGGTCGCGGCCCAGGATGCCACCAGCGCCGGTCTGGGCATCGGCGGGACCCGGGCCTCCGCTGCCGTGATGGCCGCGGTTGAGGATCCCTCCGCTAACTGGGTCGCGGGTGCTGGTGGCGGTGGCGACTTGGAGTTTACGTTCAGTGAGCAGGCCGACTTCAGTATTACTCTCGAAGATGGTACGGATTACAGCATGGACGACATCGCGAGTATGATCAACGCGGCCAGCAGGGCCGAGCTTGGTTACAACGCCGCGTCCGTCGTCACCAGTTCCGAGACAGGCCTGAGCACGCTCCAGGTTGAGGCCAGGTATGGCGGAACCGGCACGGTAAGCATTACCAATGCTACCGGCGCCGACGAGCTGGATCCGGGAGCGTGGAACACCGAGGCCGGTACGGGCACTGCCGTGAGCATCGACACTGCCGCCGACGCCCAGGCGGCCCTGGATCTGCTGCACTCTGCGATCGAGGAAAAGGACGCAATCCGTGCCGAGTTTGGTTACCTGATGAACCGCATGGAGACGGCCGGTCGAGTTCTCGATATCCAGGCCGAGAACATGCTCGCAGCCGAGTCGCGAATCTCCGATGTGGACGTCGCGACCGAGATGGCCGCGATGACACGGAACCAGGTGCTCGCACAGGCCGGCGTCAGCATGCTGGCCCAGGCCAACGCCATGCCGCAGATGGCGCTGCAGTTGCTTGGCTAGCGGTGAAAACCCGAAGTTTCTTCGGAGGCGGCCCCGCCGTCACAATTAACCGCACGTAAGCCCCGATAGCTTCGGCGGGGCTTGCCTCCGGAGGGCTTTGACAAACAGTTACAACGCACAATCGAGGCCCGCGCCGGTTAAAGGTGCGGGTCTCTTTGTATTTGCGAAGTATCAGGTCAAGTTTTCGTCGGCGGCTTCGATAATAGCGGTGAAAGAGATTTTGGCGGAGGCAACGATGGCCACGCTCAACATGCCCGGCGTTTACAGCACCATCGACACCAGCGCGCTGGTCAAGGCGACGCTCGAGGCCGAGAGTCGGCCTCTCCAGCGCCTCCACGAAACGAGGGAAACCTGGGACAAGAAGACATCCGCAATCGAGGACATTGAGTCCAAGTTGCGGTCGCTTCAGAACCTTGCCTCCGAACTTGACCAGATCGACACGCTGCGGCGCACCAGCGCAAAAAGCTCCGACGAGGGCGTGCTCTCAGCGACCAGCGGCGCCGGGGCGGTACCCGGAACCCACGATATTATGGTCAACCGCCTGGCGTCCTCGGAGCGCAGAGTGCACGACGGGGTGGACTCTGCCGATACGCTCGTCGGCGCGGGCACATTCAGCTACACATACGACGGCGCAACCCGAACCCTCCACACCAACGCGGAGACCACGCTGGAGGACCTGCGAGACCTTATCAACGAGGACGCCTCCAACCCCGGCGTAAACGCGAGCATACTGGCAATAGGCGGCCAGGACGGCGGCTTCCACCTGGTCCTCGGAGGGCGGGACAGCGGCGCCGACTATTCCGTTACGGTCAACGACGAACAGACAACACTCGACGGTACCAACGGGACTGTGGATTTGCGACAGGAGAGCTTCACGACCACGCAGACCGCGAAGAACTCACAGTTCCGCGTGGATGGTTACCCGCCGACCGGCTGGCTGGAACGGAGTTCCAACACCGTCGGCGACGTGATACCCGGTGTTACGCTGGAGCTTGAAGGCGTCGGTGAGGCGCGGTTGTCGATGGCCCGGAACGATCAGGAGATTATGACGGCGATGAAGGCGCTTCCGGATTTGTACAACTCCCTGGCCGCGACCGTGGATGAGTACACCGGCTACGACGAAGAAACCGGCGAGGGTGGTCTGCTGCAGGGCGACATCGCCGTTAACAGCATGCTGCAACAGATTCGAAACGCGCTGGTTTCGCGCGTGCCGGGCTTCGACGACGAACACGGCGATCTGTCTCTGGCGGCGCAGCTGGGCTTCGAGTTCGACAGAGAGGGCACGCTTTCGCTTGATACCGGTGTGCTCGAAGAGGCGATGTCGGAGAACTATGACGCCGTGCTGCGGCTAGTCGGTGCCGACAGGCGGGGCGTGAGCACAAACGATCTGGTTCGTTTCGACAGCGCGATGGAGCGAACGCAGCCGGGTTCCTACGAAGTCGAGGTTGACTGGGACGCGACGGGCAATATCACCGAGGCCCGCATACGCCTCGAAGGCCAGGCCGAGTGGCGGCCAATGTCTGTTTCCGGAAATACCGTCACCGGCAGAACGGGCAAACCGGAACAGGGCCTGGCGATGGAGGTCTTCTTCCCCGGCGACGCCGGCACGGAGACAGCGAAGGTACGGGTCCAGAAGGGCTTCGGTTCAATCCTTTCCGAACGCCTGGACACCATCCTTGACGTCAGAGACGGCTCGATTGCACGGCAGAAGGACAGCGTCCGAGGCAACATTGAACGGCTGAACACCCAGATAGAGCTTCAGGAAAGCCGCCTGGAAACCCGCGAAAGGCACCTCCGCGAGAAGTACGCCCGCCTGGAGGCGACATTGGCGGAGATCGACTCGATGCAGTCGGCGTTTCAGAGCTTGTTCCAGATGCTCGAGCAACAGTAATGAGCGAGATAACACAGCGAGGAAGGAGACCAGTGAGCGGAATAGCATCCTATAGAGAGAACCAGATTGGTACTGAGTCGCGTGGCCGGCTCGTTGTGATGCTCTATGAAGGGGCCATCAAATTCCTCAACCTGGCGTTGGAGGAGCTTGAGGCCGGTAACTACGACCGAAAAGGCGAGTACATCAACAAGGCCGTCGACATCATCCACGAGCTTAACGTCTGCCTCGATCTTGATGCGGGCGGTGAAATCGCCCAGAACCTGCGGGGGCTGTACCTGTTCATGATACGCCATCTCACCGAGGCCAACATGCAGCGCGACACCCAGCGCATCCGCGAGGTAATGTCGCTACTTGCGGACCTGAATGAGGGCTGGAAGGCCATCAGCGGCTGAGGCCGATCCCGGCCGCAAGTCCGCCCTCCACGTCGAACACATCTGCCGGGCACGGTTCGTTCGCGCTTCCGCTGTGTCGGCGCTTTGACCGACGGCGCCGCCGGCTGTATCGTGGTCGCACCGCATGGCGGAGTCCGACGCCACCCGGTCCAGGCCCGGTGCCGGACGGAGCGTTTGGAGGCCCACGATGATGAAGATCGTCAGTATTGAAAGCTTCACACAGAAGCGACTCGGCGTGGTGAGGGTGGTGACCCGTGACGGCTCGGAGGGCTTCGGACAGCTCGCGCCGTTCAATGCCGACATTTCCGCTGAAGTGCTGCACCGCCAGGTGGCGCCGGCGGCGCTGGGGGCCGAGGTCAGCGATGTGCCGGCGCTCATCGAGCGGCTCATGGAGGCGACCTACAAGTTCCCCGGCACCTACATCTGCCGGGCGGTCAGCGGACTGGACACCGCCCTGTGGGACCTTCTGGGCAAGCGGCATGACAAGAGCGTCTGTGAGCTTGCCGGCGGGGCGCCGCGGCGGATACCCGCCTACGGCTCCAGCATGAGCCGCGACATCACACCGACCGAAGAGGCCGAGCGCCTGAAGCGGCTTAGAGGCGAGAAGGGCTTCCGTGCGTTCAAGGTAAAGATAGGCCGGGTCTGCGGCCACGACGCCGACCAGTGGCCCGGGCGCACAGAGGAGCTTATCCCGATGGTTCGTCGAGAGCTGGGCGATGAGGTCTCGCTGCTTGCCGACGCCAACAGTTGCTATACGCCCGCCCGGGCCGTTGAAGTCGGCCGGCTCATGGAGCAGCACCGCTACTGCCATTTCGAGGAGCCATGCCCGTACTGGGAGCTGGACTGGACGGCCGAGGTCACACGCACGCTGGACATACCCGTCGCCGGCGGCGAGCAGGACAACATGTCGGCCATATGGAAACGCATCGTCGAGATGCCGGCGGTCGATATCGTCCAGCCGGACGTCTGCTACGTGGGTGGGTTCAGCAGGGCGCTTGACGTGGCTCGCCTGGCCGCCGAGAGAAACCTGCCGTGCGTGCCGCACTCGGCCAACCTGTCGATGGTCAGCGTCTTTTCACTTCACCTTCTGGCGAGCATCCCCAACGCCGGCGATTACATGGAGTTCGGCATCGAGCCGTCAGAGTGGTGTAGCGGGCTGTACGAGCCGGCGCTTGAGGTCCGCGACGGCGTGGTGGACGTTCCCGAAGGCCCCGGCTGGGGCGTGCACATACGCCCGCAGTGGCTGGAAACCGCCGAGCACCGAATCAGCGAGCTTGAGTAGTGTCGTTGTCCGTCCGGCGGCCCTATCCGCCGGGCCGCGGCACCGGCGGCGCGCCACGCGGCTCAAAGACGCCCGCGAGCGCCTCAATCGCCGCGGCGGTCGCGTCGCCGCCTTCGTAGCCGAGTATCAGACGCGGTGTCCGCGGAAGCTCCCGCGCGGCGTGGCCATTGCCCCAGAGCACCAAGGCCGAAAGGCGATGGGCAATTCCGGCCAGCAATGCCAGCATACGGCGAGTCAGGTCGGAGCTTCCCATGTAGTGATCGGTTCGAGAGCGGCACAAAGCCACCACACTGTCGGCCGAGGCGGTCTCCACACAGGCCCGCTCCATCTGGTCTCGGCTCGGGAAGTCGTTTATCCGCAGCACGCGCGAGCGGGGGAACAGCCGACGGATGCACTCCAGCGCCTCGTCGCGGTCTTCGCCTTCAGTGTGAACTCTGCCTGATTCCGGATCGGTGAAGGTGTTTCCGACTTGCAGCAGGAACAGGTGCTCGGCCCGCGGGTCGATTGCGGCCGGCATGTCCTGGCGGGTGACTGCCGATATCGACTGTCGCGAAAGCTCAGCGGCGCGCTTCCGCTGGGCCTGGCCGCCGGCGGGCTTTCCGGCGGGTCTCAGCGTGCGGGCCTGGGCGGTTAGCACCCTGCCGGCGGCGGCGTCCAGTCGCTCATCGCCCACAAGCCCCTTGCGGTGGGCGTCGAGCATCATCCCGTACGCCTCGCCGGCCGAGAGCCGGTAGCTGGTGATAATCATGTCGTTACCGGCGGCCAGAGCAAGCTCGTGGCAGCGTCGCAGGCCGTATCGGTTCGTCAGTCCGATCATTGCCAGCGAGTCGGTTATCACCAGTCCGTCGAAGCCCAGTTTGCGAAGCCGGCCGATGACCTTCGCCGAAAGCGTCGCGGGCATCTCCGGGTCTATCCCGTCGGCTATGATGTGACCGACCATGATGCCGGAAAGGTTTGCCTCGTCGATGCACCGCGCATAAGGCAGCAGGTCTCGCTTAAACAGCGTGGGTTCGTCGCCGCCGAGATGGACCATCGCGATATGCGAATCATGCGGCGACTGTCCGAATCCGGGGTAGTGCTTGGCGGTAACGAGCATGCCCTGGTCCTGGTATCCCCGTACCGCGGCCGAGGCGAGCCGGGCGACGAGTTCCGGATCGCCGCCGAAGGACCGTGGCCCCACACACGCCGAAAGGGGGTTCTGCGCGACGTCCAGGATAGGCCCGAAGACGGTGTTCCGTCCGGCGGCCCTGGCGTCGAGTGCGGTGATGCGCGCCCAGTCGTAGGCGGCCTGTTCGTCGCCGATTGCACCTATCGCCTGCTGGCAGGGCAGCGGCGTGGCCTGCCGCCCCTGGTAGCCGTTTTCCATGTTGTCGGCGATAAGCAGGGGATAGTCGGCGGCCGAAAGATACTCCGAGGCGTCCTCGTTGGGACCGAGATGCAGCCCGCCTAGGCGGCGGTCGCGAATCATATCCAGCAACTGTCGCTTGTCCCGCTCATTGCGGGGCCGACGTGCCAGGAGCATCTGTCCGATCTTCTGTTCGGTCGTCAGGTCTTCAACACTAAGCGGCTTCACTGCCGGCTCCTTATCCATGCTCATATCCCGGCATTGTCGGGCGTCGGCCGGGTGAACTCAACTATCCGCGCGAGTTTGCTTTGACCGCGACGGCCGGTGGTGTTGTAATAAAGATATGCTCGGTCGTCTGAAGAGAACAACCCGTCTGGACGTGGGGCTGGCGATATCGTTCGCCGGCGTGGCGTATCTTATCTGGGCACTGGTCGCCGGCGTGACGCGGTCACTGGTGCGCGACATGGTGCGGACATTCGCCGGGATCGGCGCTGACCTCGGCGGAAGCCCGCAGGCGGTCAAGACTCTGTTCGTGGATGCCGGCGTCGCCATCGATCTGGTGGGCCTTGCCTGGCTGGCGGCGACTCTGGTGCTTATCGTGCTGGCGTCGCGGCAGCGGATCGGAATCTCCTGGTCCTGGGCGTCGGCGGCGGGGCAGTCGCTGCTTGCGGCGCTCGGGGGGCTTTGGGTCGCATGGGCGGTTCACATACCGCATGCGGAGGCGGTCTCGGCCCCGGCGGAAGTCGCCGAACAGACGCCCTGGGCGCAACTCAGCCGCATATCGCTGCCGGTGGTAATACCGGTCGCGCTGCTGCTGTGGTCAACGGCCCTTATCTGGCTGCTGGTGGAGCGGGCACGGCTGAACCGCAGGCGCATCACACTGCGGGACGGGCTGCGCACCAACGCCTGAGCGACCAGCTACCGCTGATATATGCCCACCAGCTCGCCCTTGGCCAGGATGTGACCTTCGATCTCCTTCAGGAGGTCCTTTTTGGTCGCGCCCGGCCCCAGGTCAGTTTCGCGGTCCAGTGCGTAGAGCTTGAAGTGATAGTGATGCGGACCGTGGCCTCGCGGCGGCATCGGGCCACCGTAACCGATATTACCAAAATCGTTTACGCCCTGAGCCGTCCCGTTTGGGGAGGCCGGACGCGGATTCGGCTTGATTCCTTCGCCCAGGCCGTCGGCGGTCGGGGGAATCTGGTAGATTACCCAGTGCACCCAGGTGTGCGGCGGGGCGTCGGGGTCGTCGGCGATGACCGCAAGCTCCTTCGTCTGCTCCGGGACATCCGACCAGCGAAGAGGCGGCGAAAGGTTCTCGCCGTCGCCTGTGTGTCGCGTGGGGATTGTCTGTCCGTTGTCAAATGCGCTGCTGCGTAGAGTCAAACTCATGACCCATGCTCCTTTGCTTTCCATCACAGTAACTTCCGACACTGCCAATTTTGGCCTTCACACGGTTCCGTCATACCGTCGGTATTTGGCGGCATCGGAGCCGAGGGAGCCACGTCCTCCTCGGTGCTGAATCGGCGGCGTATAGTTGGCGTCCGCACGCGCCGCGCTAGGAGAATGATAGGCGCGCCGAAACCCAAACCCAAATCGGATTATTCTCATTATTCCGGCCGACAGGTTTTCTTGACAACGGCCGGTTGATTTCCGTATAAGCTCCCGGCTCATCTGAGCCGTCGCATGTCGCATGCGGGCGGGATGCGATGATACCGTCAGAAACCGGAACACTCCTTGCGGAGGCAACGCAGCCATGAAAGACCAGTATGCGGAAATCCTGAAGCCGATCACGGACGATGCCAACTTCGAGAAGCTATCGGCCATCGACAACGACAAGCTCCACGCCTTCGTTGCCGACGCCGCGCAGTTGTGCACACCCGCTTCGGTGTGGGTAAGCTCCGACTCGCCCGAGGACGTCGAGCACACCCGCAAGATGACCATCGAGACCGGCGAGGAAAAGCCGCTGGCAATCGAAGGTCACACTGTGCACTTCGACGGGCCTACGGACCAGGGTCGCGACCGTCAGGCGACCAAGTACCTAGTGCCCAAGGGCGAGACGCTGAGCCAGGAGCTGAACCAGACAGAACGCGAGGAAGGACTCTCCGAAATCCGCGGTCTGCTTGAAGGTTCCATGGCCGGGCGGACCATGATCGTTCGTTTCATGGCGCTGGGTCCGAACAACTCCGACTTCAGCATACCCTGCGTGGAGTGCACCGATTCGTGGTACGTCTCCCACGCGCTGAACCTGCTGTACCGGCTGGGGTACGAGGAGTTCAAGCGGCTGGGTCAGAAGGGGCGGTTCTTCGCCACGCTGCACTCCAGCGGCAAGGTGGACGAGCGCATGGTCAGCGTCGAGACCGACAAGAAGCGGATCTACATCGACCACACCAAAGACACCGTTTACAGCGTCAACACCCAGTACGCCGGCAATACCGTGGGGCTGAAGAAGCTCGCCCTGCGACTGACCATCCGCAAGGCCGATGCCGAGGGCTGGCTGGCCGAGCACATGTTCCTCTCCGGCGTCCACGGACCCGGCGGCAGGAAGACATACCTCGCCGGCGCCTTCCCCAGCGCCTGCGGAAAGACCTCAACGGCGATGCTGCCCGGCGAAACCATCCTCGGCGACGATATCGCCTACTTCCGTCCGGTCAACGGCAAGTGCATGGCCGCCAACGCCGAGGCGGGAATATTCGGCATAATCCAGAACGTCAACGCCGAGGACGACCCGGCCATCTACGAGGTGCTCACCAAGCCAGGAGAGGTGATCTTCTCCAACGTGCTCATCAACGACGGCAAGCCCTACTGGCTGGGTATGGAAGGCGAGATTCCCGACGAGGGCGAGAACTTCACCGGCCAGTGGCACAAGGGCAAGAAGGACGCCAAAGGAAATGAGATTCCGCCGGCCCACAAGAACGCCCGGTACGCCGTCGCGCTGCACGCACTGAGCAACTGCGACGACAAGCTGGAAGACGCCGATGGTGTCGAGCTTGCCGGAATCATGTACGGCGGCCGCGACCTGAAGGCGTACGTGCCTTGCCAGCAGGGATTCGACTGGGAGCACGGCATCATCGCCTACGGCGCGGCCCTGGAGACCCAGACCACCTTCGCCACCGTCGGCAAGGAGGGTGTGCCGGAAATCAACCTCATGAGCATCCAGGACTTCGTGTCCATTCCGCTGGGCAAGTATGTTCAGAATAACCTGGAGTTCGGCAAGAAGCTCGACAGCCCGCCGCTGGTCTTCGGCGTCAACTACTTCCTGTGCGACGATGAGGGCAACTTCGTCAACAAGGTTCGCGACAAGCACGTGTGGGTCAAGTGGATGGAGCTTCGCGCACACGGCGAGGTCGGCGCGATTGAAAGCCCGACCGGACTGCTGCCGAAGTACGAGGACCTGGTCAAGCTCTTCAGCGAAGTCCGCGGACAGGACTACAGCAAGGAAGACTACATCCGCCAGTTCACCATCCGCATCCCGGAGAACATCGCCAAGATGGACCGCATCGAGGAGAAGTATCGCGAGGATATCCCGGATGCGCCCGAGGCGGTCCTGAAGCAGTTGCAGGCACAGCGGCAGCGTCTGGAAAAGCTCCGCGAGCAAAAGGGCGACTACGTATCGCCGTTTGACCTGTAAGCCGAGGCGACCTTCGGCGTAAGCAAAGACTACTGTTAGCGTGAGCGGAGTCGGCCGTTCGCGTAAGCGGAAACGACCGTTGGCATAAGCGGTCCCGACCGTTCGCGTAAGCGGAGACGACTGCTCGCTTAAGCGTAGGCCAACTTTTCGCTTAAGCGGAGTCCGACCGTGTTTCCGGTACGTTTTTAGCGTTCACGGCCGCCGCACCGGCTTGCGTGCGGCGGCCGTTGCGTTATGCTGATAGCGCCGGCCGGAGTGGCGGAACTGGCAGACGCGCGGGATTCAAAATCCCGTTGGGTTCACCCCCAGTGTGGGTTCGAGTCCCACCTCCGGCAGTTGACACGAGCGGCCGGCACCGGTCAGAGGCCGACAGACGCGGCCACGTTCGCCCGTGTCGC
>PUND01000081.1 GCA_003551645.1 Phycisphaerae bacterium
CTATCATGATATACTGGTCAGGGGGGTAAAAGATAACCCCCTATCATGATATACTGGTCAGGGGGGTAAAAGATAACCCCCTATCATGATATACTGGTCAGGGGGGTAAACCTCCTATCATGATACAGGCAGACGAAAAAATGACGAGAATCCCGAAAAAAAGAAAAGTAGAGACTACTTAGGCTGTAGAGGATAGAGGAATGGAGGAAACCAATGATAAACAAAGCAGATAACGAGATTTGGCTCAACACGGAGCTGCGGTGGTGCGATTCCACCGCGAAAAAAGAAATAACAAGACAACTAGGGTGGCGACGTACACCCAACTCACGATCAGCCGAGAGCCTGATCTTGAGCTTGTTTCTCTTGTGCGAGGCCAACCTTGCGGGGACCGCCCCCGGATATTCTCTGCGGATTTCACGAGACAAAAATTGGCGACACCTGAGCGAACCCAAAATCAATGGGGAGGCGATAGCCCGATCGACGGACATACTAGTGGGGGCCGGGATGGTAGTGGTTGAGCGAGACGGAATCCAGAATATACGATCCACCACTATCCGACCCACAGAAAAATTGATGGAGATATACATGGAAATCAAGCGTCAAAAATACGACAAAGAGATAGCCCGATATGTAAAAGAGGGCAAACCCTACCTCAGTTCCGATTGCCGCCTTGCGCGCGGAGAGAGAATATATCTGAATGTGTGGACGAATAGCGGCCCAGGTCGAACAAAATCGTTCCAAGTGATGCGCTCACACAAGGCAGCACTGGACGTGGCGGACATATACGTGCCGTCGCCGCCCCAGGGTAGCCCAGCGGAGGAGGTGGTGCGATGGATGTTGACCCAGAGGGAGAGCCCCATCCCTTTGGTTCAATATTCTGGCCCTGTCCAAAATTACACTTTCGCGCTCGGGCGCCGCTACCGTTCGTCCTCGAAAGATGGCAGCGTCAAGGGTGTAGATTATCTAGCCGGAGGCGGTAGGTTTGTGCATTCCGGTCTCTCCTTTTCCTCGGGAACAAGACAAGCGATGCGAATCAACGGCGAGCCCGTAGTGGAGTTGGACGTAGCCACTTGCCAGCCTCGCATAATAATGGCCCTGGCCGGTGTAGACCTTGCCCGGCGCGATGTCTACGTGGAGCTAAGTCCGAGTGATCGATCACTCGGCAAGGTGGCCGTGATGTGGCTCGTTGGCACCACCCAGCCTCATTCAAGGAAATCCTTGCGCTGGAATTTGAACAACCATCTCGCTTGGCGAGGTCTAAGCAAAATTGGAGATGGACATTTTGATAAAATGTGGGACAACATTCAGGAAATTTTCGGACCAGCATTGGAGCGCGGGCTGTTCGGCCCGCGCCCCTGTGGGTTGGCCGAGGGCGCCTGGTTTTTAACCCAAAAACAAGAATCAGACTGGCTTTGCGACACCCTGTGTGAGTTTTACGATCAAGCACCCGACTCGCTGGCTATTCCGTGGCACGATTCAATCGTGGTGCCTACCAGCCAGGCCCAGCGTCTCCATGATAACATGATGGATAGTTGGGAGGCTAGGTTCGGGTTCGCTCCTATCATCACAGCCGAGGCCAAAGACGGAGTGGAATTCGACATAACTCCTCGTATCCCTGAGGTCTCGCCAGATATCCCACAAGCGCAAGTGGGATCATCCTCTATCCCTGGACAAGAGTCAAAGCCACCCTCAGGGTGGCAATCACAAATAGATGCGGCCTGGAATGGGATCGATGACAAGTATATTCAAGAGTAGAGTAAAGATGAAAATAATAAAACGAACTAGAATCACCCCCACACATATCCAGGTCCACTTTCGAGATGGTAGAGAGAGGCGCATCCGCTTGACTAAAAAACTATGCGAATGGGTGGTCCAAGGCTGCCAAGGCAAACCACAGGGTTTGCCAAAATTATCAAGGTCGCTGAGGCGCCAACTCATAAAAGAAATTCAAGAAAAACAAGACAGAAAATCATGGTTCGCATTTCTCAATCAGGCGCACAGCCCAACCTCCAACAGCAAAACCAAGAAACGCAAGGAACGAGAGGCAACCAAGGCGGCCAAGCGCAAGGAACGGGAGGCAACCAAGGCGGCCAAGCGCAAGGAGAGAATCCGAGCCAGAGAAAATGAAAAACTGGAGGAATATCGCCGCAGAGGTCGAGAGGTGAGGCGAACTTGGCGGAGCGCGATCGAGCGCTGGTGCGAGGCCCACGACGTAGGGGCGGAGCACCCCGACTGGCGCCACTACTCGGCGTTCCGTCAAAATGCCGCGGCCATATTTTCACGAGAGAAAGGGCGAACCGAGGCAAATCCAAGCGCAGAGGAACTGCGCCGCTATTTCGCTGATCGCTATCCCTTGCCGTAACGCACTGTAATTCATAGGGTTTTTGGCTGATTCCCTGCCTTGAGACAAAAAAACTCAAGAAAAGTAGCAAAAAAATAGCCCAGATCGTGAAAAAAACAAAGTTGCCCCCTACTTAGGGATATACCTAAGCAAAGGAGCAACCTTGTCAAAAGAAAAAC
>PUND01000011.1 GCA_003551645.1 Phycisphaerae bacterium
GCCTCCGTCGTATCCGCCCACAAAATGTTCGTATTAGTCGGTGGCGTAGCCGAAATCTCAATGCCGGTATCACCGTCGTTGCCTTGCGGACCTTGCGCCCCCTGAGCCCCGGTTGCACCCTCAACACCTTGGGCACCGGTGTCGCCCTGAGCGCCCGTCGCACCTTGGGCACCTTGTGCCCCGGTGTCACCGATAACACCCTGCGGACCAGTAGCACCCTGCGGACCAGTCGCCCCCGTATCACCCGTGACACCCTGCGGACCTTGCGCCCCCGTCACACCCTGCGGACCCTCCAACCCTTGTGCGCCGTCAACACCTTGCGGACCCGTCGCCCCGGTAGCCCCCACCTCACCCTGAAACCCTTGGGCACCCGTCGCCCCGGTCGGACCCTGCGCCCCGGTTTCACCCTCAGCGCCGGTCGCACCCTGTGCACCGTTCACACCTTGCGGCCCGGTGTCACCCTGCGGGCCTTGAATGGTCCCGACATTGTTCCACTGCGACCCATCCCACACATACAGGTCGCCGTCGATCAGGTAGGCGTCGCCCACGTCCCCCGATGGTGGCAGTTCCGACGGGTCGTTGAGCGTGCCCAAAATCGTGACGCCGGAACCGTCATCACCCTGCGGGCCTGTGTCGCCTTGCGAACCCGTTGGGCCTTGCGGACCGGTCGCCCCGACCTCACCTTGAAACCCCTGCGGACCCTGCGCCCCGGTGTCACCCGTGGAACCCTGTGGACCGGTCGCCCCGGTCGCTCCGACCTCGCCCTTCGCCCCGGTGGAACCTTGCGGGCCTTGCACCCCATCGGCACCCTGCGGACCCTGCGAACCTTGCGGCCCCGTATCACCAACCGGACCGGTGTCGCCTGTGGCCCCTTGCGCCCCCGTGGAACCCGTGACCCCTTGCGCGCCTTGCGGACCCGTGTCACCAACCGGGCCGGTGTCACCCGTCGGACCGGTGTCGCCGGTAGCGCCCTGCGGGCCGGTTGAACCCGTCGCCCCCGTCAACCCTTGGACACCCTGCGGACCAGTCGCCCCTACAGGCCCCTGAGCGCCCGTGTCACCCGTTCCACCCGTCGCCCCGGTGTCACCCGTAGGACCCTGTGCCCCGACCGTTCCCTGCGGGCCTTGAGCGCCTGTGTCGCCTTGCGCCCCGACAGACCCCTGCGGCCCCTGCGAACCTTGCGGACCAGTCGGCCCCGTAGCGCCCGTAGTTCCCTGTGCCCCCTCAGCGCCCGTAGGACCCGTCGCACCCTGCGGCCCGACCGGACCCGTGTCACCCTGCGGACCAGCAGGACCCTCCGCCGTGAACCCCAAAATCGTCACACAGTCATCCACCAACTGGACCTGCGTCGAACACGAGTCGCACACCGACCCGCCACCGGAACACCCCGAACAGTTAGACACGAGTTATGTCTCCCACAACCGTCAACTTGCCAGCCAACAACGTCAACGGCGACCCATTCTGCTGCCGCTCCAAATCCCACCGGTACGTCCCCGGTTCCACCTCCGAGTTCGGCGGGTCCACCCGCAACGTCACAAAATCCCCCGACGGGTCAACCGTCACCATGAACTCGGCAACCAACCCCGACGACCACCTGCGTCGAACCTGAGCCGCAAACGTAAACCCGGACACGTCCAACGGGTCGCCATCACCGTCCACGAACCGGACCGTGTGGGTCCAAGCGTCGCCACGCACAAAAGAAAGGTCCCGACGGCCAGCCACCCGCCAAGGGTAACCAACCGCCGGGAACCTGTCACCACCTAACCGGTCACCCGTTTCGTTTTCGCACGGTTCCGATACCACTGGCGCTTATGTTCACGCTGGTACTCACGCTCGGCCAACATGCACGCTTCACACGCCGGCTCACCTTCCTTCCGGTGCCGGTTGTACCCTGACCGGGTGCCGTGCTGCGGTGCCGGCCTTCGCCTGCCCTGTTTGTCTGTTCCCTCCCCCGGAACCCACGTCACGTCCAAGTGGCGGCCACGAAACCCACCGCCAACATGATGGCAATCACCATGAAGAACATGCTGTCCCTCCGGTACGCCTCCAACTCGGTTTCTTGCTTGTCGTCCATTTGTTCATCCTCTCGGTGTGTTGTGCTTGACAAGAACGTCGCCAACAAACACGCAGTCCATGACGTACGCTTTGCGGCCACGAGGGCGGGTCATCACCAACTGGTGGGTCCACGGGTACCGTTCCGACGGTGTGCACACTTTGACGTGTTCCACGTTGTAGGTCACGGGACGCAACGTGTTCTGGTCGGTCAGGGTGACAGTGGGGTGAATCGTGGTGTTCATGGTGTGCTCCTGTGGTGTGTTCGTGCTCATGTAATGAGTCTACACACCCGACAAGGGGGGTGCAACCCCAAGGGTCACCAGTCCTCCAACCGGGCCACCACCGCACCAAGCACACCAGCCGCCCCGGCCAACGCCAACGGCACCCGCAACACCCCCCACCACCGGGCAGGCAACACACACACCCCCACAGCAACCCACACCGACAC
>PUND01000121.1 GCA_003551645.1 Phycisphaerae bacterium
ACCAGCCGGACTTCCTGTTCTATCGTCTGTTGACAGGAGTCACAGAGGCAATAAACGTAGCGACTTACGCCGGGAGGGCCTTGCCATGATTGAACTTGCCGAAAAACCCCTCAGTTTGAGTATAATGGTCTGACGTGGACAGGACAGGCCGATATTTCCCTCACCAACAGAGGCGCCAATGACCGACGAACAGAAACAAACGGACACCGATAGCATCACCCAGCGAGTCGAGGGCGTGATACAAGAGATCCGCCCCTATCTACAGGGCGACGGCGGCGACATCGAGCTGGTGGAAGTCGATGAATCGACCGGGGTCGTCTCGGTCCGCCTCCAGGGCGCCTGCAAGGGCTGCCCCGGGGCCGCGATGACACTGAAAATGGGCGTCGAGCGGCATCTCCGGCAGCGCGTGCCGGAAGTCAAAGAAGTGCATTCGGTCACGTAGGCCCGGCCGCACGGACGCCCGCGGAGATAAGCCATGGCCGAGAATCGACGGGCACGGACGCCTCTGGCGGCCATGCTTGCGCTTGCGGCGATGCTTGCCGGCTGTGAACACCAGCAGCAGGCGTCCGAGCCGCCGGTCGAATTCAGCGAAGCCGAACACGCCGCCGCCCTGACCGCTGCCAATGATTTTCTCCAGGCGTGGCGGGAGCAGGATGTCTCGGCCGCGATGAACCTTCTCAGCGACGACCTGCAACGTTCGCATACGTTTACACAGATCGAAGACGCCATCCTCGGCCACCCCAACGTCCGCCACGCCGGCTTCACAATCACCGAAGGCGGCCCGGCCGGCGACGACCGCGTGACCTTTCGCGTGCGGCTGGTGTTTCGGTTCACCGGCCAGTACAGCGAGCGAGTGGAATCCTCATCGCACAGGATGGTCATGGTGATGGACCGTCGTGGCGACTGGCGGGTCGATGAGTTTCCCATACCCAGGAACTGATTATTCCGCGTCCGTCGCCGCGACCTTTGCCAGAAGCGCCTTCGCTTCTTCGGCCGCATCGGCGACGGCGGACTATACGGCAACTGTCAACATGGCCAGAACCGCCGGTATTCGCAAAACATTCATCAGTTTCCTCCGTGGCCGGGCCACAGGGGATCCACACCAGCATACGCTGGCAATCGGCCCGGCGCGGTCGCCGGTCCTGCACCCTGATGCACAGCCGGACCGCTTGACCGTTTAGTCGGGCGCTCTTACGATGACCGCGTGATAGTCGTAATCGACAACTACGACAGCTTCACCTACAACCTCGTCCAGCGGATAGGCGAGCTTGGCAAGGGCGACCGGCTGAGGGTCTTCCGCAACGACGCGGCCGAGCCGGCGCGCATCGTCGAGGAGTGCGAACCAACGCACCTGATAATCTCGCCCGGTCCGTGCACGCCCAACGAGGCCGGCCGGAGTTGTGAGTTCGTCCGCCACTTCCACGGGAGGATCCCCATTCTCGGTGTCTGTCTCGGCCACCAGTGCATCGCGCAGGCCTTCGGAGCCGAGATAGTCCAGGCCGGCCGACTGATGCACGGCAAGACCAGCGAAATCCGCCACGACGGCAGGACCATATTCACAGGACTGCCGAACCCCTTCACCGCCACCCGCTACCACAGCTTGATGGTGGACCCGGCCGGGTTGAGCGATGAGTTCGAGCAGACCGCATGGACCACCGACGCGGATGAGCTTATGGGCATCCGCTCAAGAAACCATCCCACAGAGGGCGTCCAGTTCCACCCCGAAAGTTTTTTGACGGACGTCGGGCACAAGCTGCTCGAAAACTTTCTGGCAATGTGAGCGTCCCCGGCGGTCAGGCCGACCGCGATCGTGCCGCCTTGGACGTCTGGCCCGAACTACTCGCCGCAACGTCCGATGTCCAGCCGATGGAACAGCCCCTTTCTGCTTCCCTCCGCACTCTCGGCGTCTCCGCGGCCCGGCGGTTCTGAGCATGTCCATCTTTGGTGGCTTCGCGCTTGAAGGTTCGGCGGTGCGTGCCTATATTCACCCGCAGTGAAAAGTCGCTCGAACCCTTCAGACGCCGGTAAGGAGTAAAGTCATGGCCAATCGCAAACCGCTCAACATCCTGATGATCGGACAGGGCTTCATGGGCCGGGCGCACTCGAACGCCTGGACGCAGGTCCGGAAGTTCTTCGACCCCCCGCTGATGCCCGTGCTGCACACCGTGGCGGCCCGCGACAAGCAAAAGGTGCAGGAATTCGCCGATAAGTGGGACTGGCTGAACTGCTCGGCCAACTGGCGGGCAAGCATTGACGGCGATGACGTCGATCTGGTGGACATCACCACCCCCAATAACACGCATGCCGACATGGCCATTGCGGCCTTGAAGGCCGGCAAGCACGTCGCCTGCGAGAAGCCCCTGGCCAACACGCTGGACGACGCCCGCGAGATGGTCCGCGCCGCCAGGAAGGCCGACGGCAAGACGTTCGTGTGGTTCAACTACCGACGCTGCCCGGCCGTTGCATTCGCTCACAAGCTGGTCGCCTCCGGCAAGCTCGGCGAGATTCGCCACGTCCGTGCCAGCTACCTCCAGGACTGGGCCGATGACTCCGTGCCGCTGATGTGGCGTTTCCAGAAGAGGCACGCCGGCAGCGGCGCGCACGGCGACCTCAACGCCCACATCGTGGACATGACCCGCTTCGTAACCGGCTCGGAGATTGCCGAAGTCTCCGGCGCCATATCGGAAACCTTCATCAAGGAGCGCAAAAAGCTCACCGACGGCAAGCCCGGACGGGTCAGCGTGGACGACACAGTCCTGTTCCTGGCCCGCTTCGACAACGGCGCCGTCGCGAGTTTCGAGGCCGCCAGGCAGGCCACCGGCAACCAGAACCGAAACGGCTTCGAGATCAACGGCACCAAGGGGTCGGTGAAGTTCAACTTCGAGCGAATGAACGAGCTGGAATACTACGACGCCACCACCGACCGAGCCGTCCAGGGCTGGGCCACCATCATCTGCACACACGCCGGCGACCATCCGTATCTGGAGGCATGGTGGCCCGATGCGCACCTGCTCGGATACGAGCACGGATTCACTAACATGGCCTTCGACGTGCTGCTGGCGCTGGCGGGCAAAAAGCCCAACGTGCCGCTGCCTGATTTCGAGGACGCCTACCAGACGCAGCGGGTGCTGGCCGCGGCGCTGGTCTCGGCCGACGAAAAGCGGGCCGTGCGGCTGTCGGAGGTCCGCTAACCGGACCGCACGTCGTACCCGACACAATCTGCCTTATACAGACGTGCCCTTCGCACTATCGGGCGCCAGAACGTATGAGACGCCCTTGTGCCGCGCCGGCTATTGTGGAAAGGCGGTCCGTGCGCTAAAATGAGTATAGACCCGCTGCATGGAAGGGGTGCGATACTTGAGCTCCTTAACCAGTCGGATTATTCGGGCCTGCGTTTTGTCGGCCGCGCTGGCCTCGGCCGCCGCGGTGGCAGCCGAGCAGGGTGAAGCTGCGCAGTTCGACCCGCCCGAAAACGCACGCGTTACCGATCGCGGCTGGTTCGACCCGCCCCAACGCGCCATCCCCCTGCCTGAGCTGCCCGATGAGGTAACCAAGGCCTTCATCATCCCACTGCGCGAGACAATCACTTCCAAGACCGAGGCGGCGATGAGGCGCAAGTTCATACGCTGCATCGCCCAGGGCGCAGAGCTGATCATCATCGACATGGACACCCCCGGCGGCGCCGTAAACGCCACGATGGAGATAAACAAGCTCATCAAGAGCGAGCTTCGGGACATCCGCGTGGTCACGTTCATCCGCACCGATGCGTTGTCCGGCGGGGCATTCGTGGCGATGGCCGGCAACGAGATAGTCATGACGCCCGTGGGCAGGATAGGCGGGGCCGCCCCGGTGATGATGGGCGGAGAGCTGGAAGGCGTCACGAGAGAGAAGATCGAGTCTTACCTTCGTGCCGAAATGGAGGAATCCGCCCGACTTAACGGCTACTGGGGGCCGCCGGCACAGAGCATGGTCTCGATGGATCTGGAAGTCTGGCTCGTCCGTAACCGCGAGACCGGCGAGCTTCGCTACGTTTTCAGGGAAGACTGGCGCGACCGGGTGGGCCAACCCCAGGACGGCGCGACCGATCAGCAGCAGGAAGGATCAGACCCCGAGTGGGAGCTTGTTGAGGTCGCCGTACGAGAGGGACAATTGCTCACGGCCGACACTGCGAAGGCCGAGGAGTTCGGCTTCGTCGCCGACGTTGTGAACGCCCCTTCCGACGACCCCTACGCCGAACTTCTGGCGCGTTACAACGTGACCAAGCCCCCGACGATACTGGAAGATACCTGGTCCGAAAGAATGGTCGGCGTACTGGTCTCGCCGCCGGTGATGGGGATCATGTTCTTCGCCGCCCTTTTGTGCGCATACGTCGAGGTAAACACGCCCGGCTTCGGAGTCGCCGGTTCCATCGCCGTGGTGCTGTTCGGGCTTATCTTCGGCGGGCACCTGCTGGTGGGACTGGCCAACTGGTGGTCGATAGCGCTGTTCGTGGTGGGGGTGATCCTTATCCTCATCGAGGTATTCGCGCTGCCGGACTTCGGCATCGCCGGCATAGTGGGCGCTTTGATGTGCGTCGTGGGGCTGATCGCCATGCTGGTTCCCAGTCCTCCGGACCGCCTGCCGATACCGCAGACCGACCTGCAGTGGGAAATGCTGACGAACGGAATGCTGGCCCTGGGCATTGGTTTTGTCGGTGCTCTGGTGGCCGCCGGTATCCTTTCCAGATATATGCCGAAGGTGCCGGTCGCGCGTAAGGTAATCCTCGCCGAGCCGACTCCGGCAACCGGCGAACACCTGCACGAGACGTCGCCCTACGCCCGCATCCAGCCCGGAGCACAGGGCCGCGTCGAGAGCATGTGCCGACCGGTCGGCAGGGCGCGCTTCGGCGACGAGCTGGTGGATGTGGTCACCGAGGGCGAGACCATCGAGTCGGGCACGCCGGTGCGCGTGCTGTACAGGCAGGGCAACCGGCTGGTCGTCGAACGGGCCGAGCCGCCCGAGGAAGGGGACTGATGGGCGGACAGCTTGTCCTGATAATTGCGTTGCTGGCGGCGGCCCTGGTGATGTTCATTCTGGAGATAGTCACGCCCACGTTCGGCGTACTCATCGCCATAGGTCTGGCGGCTCTCGGAGGGGCGGTTTTCGTGGCCTTCACGGTGAACCCGCTTTTCGGGCTTGTGATGCTGATGGTGGCAATCGTGCTGATACCCAGTTATCTGGTTACGGTGGTCAAGCTGCTTCCGAACTCGCCGCTGGGCAAGAAGCTATTTCTCAAGGATGCCGAGCAGAAGGACATCCCCGGCGAGGGAACGCCGCCGGCGGCCGAGGAAACATCGCTCATCGGCCAGGAGGGCGTCGCGGAGACCCCTCTTCGTCCGGTAGGTATGGTTCGCGTGGATGGGCGGCGCCGTTCCGCCACGGCCGAGAGTACTATGATAAAGAAAGGCGCGCGCGTGAAGGTCGTCCGCTACGGCGGGATGAACCTGGTGGTCAGGGAGATTCCTGAAGATGAATAGTCCACGACCGTTCGGACGCACCCTTGCATAAGCACTGTTGTTTGTTAGCATACGTTCGACAGACAGGTCGCGTATAAAGAAAGGGCAGCATAATGATAAGCTCACTCATGATCGCGGTAACAGCGGGACAGGTGGCTACCTGGGCACTTGTCATCCTTGCCATTATCGTCGCGCTTGTATTCCTCCTGTTGTTCGGCCCGTTGTTCGGGCTGTGGATCCAGGCGCTTTCGGCAAGGGCGGGAGTCGGCATCTTCGAGATGATCGGGATGCGCCTGCGAAGGGTGAACCCCAATACTATCGTCCTCAGCCGCATCCAGGCGGTGCGGGCCGGCCTGCAGGTTAGCACGGCCGATTTGGAGAACCACTTTCTCGCCGGCGGCCGGCCCATAAACGTCGTGCGGGCGCTGATCGCGGCCAACCGCGCGAACATCCAGCTCGACTGGAAGGTAGCCACGGCCATCGACCTGGCCGGACGCGACATACTCGAAGCGGTTCAGACGTCGGTCAACCCCAAGGTCATCGACTGCCCCAACCCCGCCGGCGGCAAGACCACCGTGGACGCCGTCGCCAAGGACGGCATTCAGGTCAAGGCCAAGGCACGCGTTACCGTGCGAGCCAACATCGACCGGCTGGTCGGAGGCGCCACCGAGGAGACCATCGTCGCGAGAGTGGGCGAGGGCATCGTCACCACAATCGGCTCGTCGGAATCTTACAAGGCCGTGCTTGAAAACCCCGACGGCATCTCACACCGCGTGCTGGAAAAAGGACTGGATGCCGGAACGGCGTTCGAGATTCTCTCAATTGACATCGCGGATGTGGACGTCGGCGAGAACGTCGGCGCCAAGCTCCAGGCCGACCAGGCCGAGGCCGACAAGCGCCGCTTCCAGGCCGAAGCCGAGAAGCGCCGCGCAATGGCCGCCGCCCGCGAGCAGGAGATGAAGGCCCTTACGCAGGAAAACCGCGCGAAGGTCGTCGAGGCCGAGGCCGAGATCCCCAAGGCCATCGCCGAGGCCTTCCACAAGGGCAACCTGGGCGTGATGGACTATTACCGGTTCCAGAACATACAGGCCGACACCTCCATGCGTGAAAACATCGGCGGTGAGGAAGCCGGACCTGAGGCGCCTAAGGAGTAACCGCCCATGACTTCGACGCTGGGCATACTGGTCGAGGCGCGAAACGGCGACTGGGTAGAGTTACTCATATTACTGGGATTCCTGGTCATCAGCGCCATCGTGGGCGTTCTCCGCAAGGCCAGCGAGCGACGGGCCGATGAGCGCGACCTCCAGGAGCGGAGGGGTCGCAGCGAGTCGCAACAGGCCTCGGATCAGGCCCCACAGAGGCGCTACAAGCCGATTCCAACGCGCGAACAGGGGTCGGCTCAGCCGCCGCCACAACCCCCGCGGCAACAGCCGCAGCCCCGTCCTCAGCCGCACGCGGCGCAGGTCCGGCGGCAGCAATCGCAGACCCAGACGCCCGAGGCGCTGCGCTCGGCCCAGGTTTACAGGCAGCGCCGGCGGGATGCCGAGCTTCGGGAAAAGCAGCGTGCGGCAATTCATAAGCAGCAGCAGGAACAGGCCGAGCTTAAACGTCGCCAGGAGGCGCTGAAGCGGCGCAGCGCCGCGGTGGCCCGCAAGACGGCCGCCGGCAAGGAACCCGACCCGCTGGCGCAGCTTCGCGGTCTTACCGGGCAGATGCGGTTCTACAAAGGCCAGGAAGGCCCGAAGGGCTACACCGTGAACCTGCAAAGCGCGGCCGACGCCCGACGGGCGATGGTGTATCACGAGATTTTCTCGCGGCCCAAGGCCATGCGCCGCGGCCCTGAGTTGTGGGACATGTGACGGCCCGGGCGCCGGCGGCGTGCTATCCTCGCCGTCGGCGTCCTGTCCATACCGGGCCGAGATCTGCACAGTGACCGACAGCGACCTCGACACCCGCCTGCTCAATCAGATCCAGCAAGCCGTACCGCTTGTCCGCGCGCCTTTTCGGGAGCTGGCGGACTCACTCGGATGCGATGAACAGGCCGTGCTTGAACGCCTGCGCGATCTTCGCGGCCGCGACGGCATAATCCGCGAAATATCCGGCATCTTCGACGCGGCCGCACTGGGCTATCGCCAGGCGCTGGTGGCGATGGCGGCCCCGCCGGGCCACCAGGACGCCGCCGGCTCGAAGGTCGCCGAGCATCCCGGCGTATCACACTGCTACCTGCGGCAATTGCGGGGCAGACCCGACACGCCGCCCTACAACCTCTGGCTGACGCTGGCGGTAAGCCCGGAAAGCTCTCTGGGCCTGGAGGAGACCGCCGGGCGACTGGCCCGGCTCGCCGGCGCTACCAGCCACGCCGTCCTGCCCGCCCTGCGGCGGTACAAGCTCTCGGTACGCTTCGATGCCGGCTCGTCAGGGCTGCTCGCCACGACCGAGCCGGCCGGCCATACGGCGACGGCTACCGAACTCACCGACCGCCACAAGAGAGCGGTCAGAGCGCTTCAGCAGGATTTGCCCCTGGAGGGAGAACCCTTCGACGCGCTCGCCGCCGCCGAGGGGCTGGGAACCGGCGAACTGCTACAGATCGCCCGCGAACTGCTCGAGTCCGGGGGCATGCGCCGCTACGCCGCCGTGCTGCGCCACCGCGCCGCCGGGGCGAAGGCCAACGTGATGGTCGCCTGGCGGGTCGCCGAGTCGGCCGCCGACACCGCCGGCGGACGAGCCGCCGCCTCCGACAGGGTCAGCCACTGCCTGCTCCGCAAAACAGCCGACGACTGGCCCTACAATCTCTACACCATGATCCACGGCAGAGACGAGCAGGACTGCCGGATGACCATCGACGAGCTTGCCGCAATCACCGAACTAAGCGACCGGGTGGAACTGTGGACCGTCGCCGAATACGCCAAACGCCGCGTGCGACTGTTCACAGATGATGAGCAAAACTGGGAACGCGGGAATATCTGAAAGACCCCGGCGACTTCGGCCGCGGTGGCTCAAAGGACGCCTCAGCACTTCCCTCACGCCGGCCCGTGACGCGTGGGTGTGATGCCCGCCGGCTCGGATGCGTCCGAATCCATCACGGCGACTCCCGCTTCGACAAGGCGGTTCCAGTGCTTGCCGTTGAAGACGCACCCCGGATCGCCGGCGTGCAGTTGCCCGAAGTAGGCATCCGCCCGCGCCCGGCACCCGCCGCAATAGTTGCGGAAGGCGCAGACCTCGCAGTGGTGCAACCGCCGGTCGCGGTCGTTGAGGATGTCCCAGAAAACACTGCGCCGGAAAATATCCATCAGCGGCTTGTCCCGGACATTGCCCATGACCCGGTGGGGCAGGTACACGCAGGGGGTAACGTCGCCGTTGGGTTCGATGCAGATGTAGGTCCGCCCCGCCCCGCAGCCGCCGAGGTACTTGGCCACCACACGGGCCTTTACGCCGCTGCCGCTGCCGGCGTGCGAGCAGGTGGTAAGACCGTCTTCCAGCGCCGCACCCGCCAGGCACACGCGGCCGAGTTGAGGAGCCGTAGAGATAACGCCGATGCCTCCGCTCTGCATCCGTTCGTTCAGCATAGCCAGAAGGCGTTCCCGCTGGTCGGGGGTGATGTCGCCGGAGACCATCCGCAGACCCCTCCCGACCGGGATGAAGTTGAAGTGCGCGAAGCAGCCGGCGCCGATTCGCTCGGCGAAGTCGAGCATCGCCTCTACCTCACCGATATTGTCCCGGTGGACGCACATGGCGATTCCGAGGCGAAGCCCCTCAGTGGCGACAACGTTCTTCGCACCCGAAACCGCCTTCTCCCACATGCCCGGAACGCCACGGAAGCCGTCGTGGGTTTGGGGGCTGACCGAATCGAGCGAGATTTCCACGTATCGCAGACCGGCGGCGGCGAGTTGCTTGGCCCGGTCACGGGTCATCGTCGTGCCGTTGGTGGCGAGCGTGACGTGCATTTTGTATCGCCGGGCGCGTTCGATTGCCGGCACGAGGTCCTTACTCAGTGTCGGCTCGCCGCCGCTGAAGGCGACCATCGGCATGTGGGCGCGGCCCATCTGGTCGATAACGTCCAGCTTCTCATCACACGAAAGCTCCCCCGAAACAGCGGCGTGGCGGCTGTCCTGGTAGCAGTGCCGGCAGGAAAGGTTGCAGCGGTTGGTGAAGTTCCAGACCGCGAACAGCGGCGCGGAGAATCGCTGGGGAACGGTCAGTCCGAACTCGCCGACGCTGCGAGCCACTATCACCAGCCCGCGGACGGTCGGCGCGTGGTCGGCGAGACGGCGGCGGAAGGTCTGGACATCGGTATCGCCGCGGAAGCGGTCGATAAGCTTGTGGAGGGGCCAGTAACGGACCCGCTCGCCCGTTGGGGCTTCGGGGTTGCGGTAGCTGGTGATGACACGCTCGAGCGTGGTAAGCCCGTTCCGGTCTTTCCGGGCGAGGCGACGCAGCAGCCGTCGAAAAGCCGGATGCGCCAGCCACCGCTCCAGCGGATGGTGGTAGTCGATGCGCACGGCCGCGGGCGTGATGTGATCGGCCAGCGTGTCCTTCTGGCGCGCGTAGCCGCCGCTTGTCACAGACCCGTCGGTGTCGCGGTCTGCGCTCTTGTCGGCATCCGTGGACGGCGGGAATTCGTGGTCGTAGCGCTTGCCAAGCTCCGCGGCGGTTGTGTGCTCGGCCGCTGCGGTATAGGACGAGTCGCCGCCGGGATTTTCCCTGCCGCTGCTGATCATGCTATTCCCCGTCGCGCGGCGCCACGTCGATTTCGACTGTCGGCCGGACGTCCGGACGACCGTTCAGTTTCGCCGAGAGTCGGATTGTCTCTGCCGTCGGCCAGTCCCGCCCGACCGTCAGGTCCATATCGAACTCGCGCTGCTCGCCGGCTTCCAGCGTCCAGGGTACGATAGCCATGGTGGCGGCCTCTGGATACTTCTTGACGGTGGTCCAGCCGGCCCATGTCTCCCGCCAGATGTGCACCAGCATAAGCGCGCCGGTGCGGGAGGTGATGTTGATCGGCTCATCGTGTGTGTTGACGGCCGTGAGGGTGACCTTCAGCTTGTCACCGACGGCCACCTCGTGGTCGGAGACCTCCAGCTTAAGTTGCAGGCCGTCGGCCTCGGCCATCTGGGGTTCGCCCGGGTCCACGGGTTGCGGCTCGGGTGCCGCGCAGCCGGCGCAGAGCACCGCCACTACCGAAAGACACGCGCACATCATTGGGAAAGCTTTCATGACTTCGTCTCCTCGCTCTTGATCTCATCGGGCTTCAACGGCACGGCGAACGCCGCTTCGGTCGCCGCGCGGTATTCCGGACCGCAGTTGTGCGTGCAGAACGGGAACACGCCCGCGGGCGTGGAATACAGTATGACGCATCGCTTCACTCGCTCCACGTCGAAATTGTATCGGTCCTGGAAGTGCATGCCGGCGCAAAGCAGCGTCTTGTAGGTGTGCTTTTCGCCCTCGCCCCGCCCGGCGTGCTTATCCACCAGCCCCTGGAGCGTCCGGACGAAGCGCTTGACGTCCAGGTCCGGCGGAGCCGAATCGGTCTTGAAGTGCCGCCGGAACATCCTCAGCGCACGGAACTTGTCCAGCCGGGTCAGTCGGCCGCGGCGCTTGATGCGGGCAGCCAGGGCGTTCATCTCCGAGAACATGCCCTCCACATCGACGACTTCCGGGAACGAGTACGCCCGGCCGTCGGGCGATACCAGAAAGTACGTCCCGAAAGCGCAGTCCGGGTGACAACTGGGTCGGATTTTTGGCCGACCCGTCAGGGCTTCCAGGAACTGGCCCAGAGGGGCGACTATGCTAAGCGGGAACATATCCCGCAGCGGGCTAGCCCCGGAGACGGCGGCCAAGTCATGGGCCAGGTCCCCCAGCGTGTACCGCTGGGCGGTGCGCTGTTGCTCATCTATCCGTCCGGTGAAGGCCACCGGCTGGTAGCTTATGGCGCTGATCACGTCCACGTTATCGGCCGCGAACCGGAAAATCTCGCCCACATGGTGGTCGTTGACGCCGCGGATGATCGTTGGGACCAGACATATCTTCATACCGGTCCTGCGGCAGTTCTCTATTGTGGCGAGCTTCTTTTCCCACAGTCCGGGAAAGGCGCGGGTGTAGCGGTGTGGCTGCTCGCCGACACCGTCGAACTGCAGGTACAGCGTGTGCAGCCCGGCCTCGGCCGCTTCGTGGGCGAAGGTCTCATCCGCCAGGCGCACACCGTTCGTGGCCGCCTGGATGTGACTGAAGCCCATATCGCGGGAGGCCGAGAGTATCCGCAGGAAATCCGGATGCAGCGTCGGCTCGCCGCCGGTGAACTGCACGGCCGTGGCGGGAGTGGGTCGGAAGCCGCGCAGCACCTTCAACTGACGGACAATCTCGTTGTAGTCCGGCTCCAGGACCTTTCCCGTGGCCGCGGCGTTGGCAAAGCAGACCGGACAGCGCAGGTTGCAGCGGTTGGTAAGGTCTATCTGCGCCAGGCACGGGCTTGACAGGTGCTGGTTGCACAGCCCGCAGTCCGACGGGCAGACCTTGCCGTCGGTTACCTGTGGTCGCCGGTGGCCGGGGTGTTCCTCGAAGGTCCACCATAGTGCTTTGGAATACAGCAGCGCGTCAGAGTTCAGGCAATCTCGGAAATGGCCGTGCTCCGGACAGGATTTCTCCATCAAGACGGCCCCGTCCTCGACGAATATCCGACCCACGACCAGCGCGCAGCACTCCGGACAGAGCGTCTCCACGGTCCGCGGCAGGCGCCTCAGGACCGGTCGGATTCGATAGCCGAGGAATGTCTGCTTGGCGCTTCCCGGCCGGTCGCTTTCGACGGACGTCCAGATGTGGTCGTGGTGTACCTCGCGCCGCTCGCCGCAACCGTCGCAGTCATAGGTCAGGACAATCCGGTCGCCTGCCCTGTCGAAGACGCTCCGCACGACACGCCGGCAGACGGGGCACGTCGCCTTCGTTTCCACGGGCAGTTCGCCGAAAAGGTGGGCAAAGCGGCGCACCTCGCGCCGACGGTCCTCAAGAGCCGACAGGTCGCCTTCGCCTCGGCTCCAGCGCAGGCGCCGGCCGGGGGCCGAAGCAGCCGTCGAGGTTGCGGAAGAATCGGCCATCTCCAATCACTATCCCTTCACAACGACAGGCATATCGAGCACCTCTGCCCGATCGACTCGTAAACAACACAACCGGTAACGAAATCCAGTCACGCCCGGGCCTGCGGGTGCGTCTTCGTCCGGGGTTCAACACAACATCGACGATTCACCGCCCGGCCAGAATCATTCTAGTCAACATAGACAACGAAGCCGTGGTTTCATTTGCGACCGCCCGTCGGGAAAACAATTGTCGCCCCGGGGCCTTCGCGCGGCCTTCAGTTCCGGCCGCGCCGGGACCGCAACCTACGGCTATTCCTCGAAATATGCCGGATAACGCCTGGGCTTGCGTTTGCGCTTTCGATAGCTGTGTGCAAGCTCCATGAAGATATCCAGGTCGCGTTCAATGTTGCTGCTGGTGGCGTCGAAGTAGAAGTTGCGTATGGGCAGATTGTCGTGGTCTTCGCTGACGGTGTGGTACACCGCCTCGGAGACTATCCCGTTCATGCACGAAAACGGGCTGATGTCGATTATCCCATCGATACCTTTTTCGTGCAGGTATATGCTCTTACCAATGGACAGGACCATCTCGCCCAGCGCACCGTCGGCCGGCAGGTACGGCCAGGCCGGCTTCAGAACCTCCGAGTAAACGTCGTGCGGTTCTTCGTAGCCGACGAATTCCTCGGCGAACGGATCCAGCAGCTTGTGCTCGTCTCGTTGCTGAATGCCGTTCTTTATCTTCGCGCCGAGCATCGCCAGCGACACCGTCCGCCCGTCGCGCTTGAGCAGGTACTGCTGCGACCAGTTGGTGTACCAGACCCACTCGGTAACGTCGGACATCCACGCCTCGCCGCCGTGGGCCTCGATCTGGCGGACGGCGTCGTAGTTGCTGAATGTGTTCAACCGACAGAATATCTCGCCGACCACGCCTATCAGCGGCCGATCCCTGGTATAGCGAGCCGGGACGGCCCGGAACAGGTCCCGGGAGCGGACAAGCGCGTCGATGAGGGCCTCCATGCGCCGGCCTGCGGACATCTCCGGCGTCGAGAGCACCTCCTCGACAAACTCGATGCTCCGCTCGAACGCCTCGTCGGCCGCTCCGGGTTCGGTCTCGTAGGGGCGGGTCTTGAGCAGCATCTTCCGCAGCACATCCGAGGCAATAAGACCGCGCCACAGCGTGCGGATCATGTCGCTGCCGTGCTCGCCCATCTCGTCGTAGCTGTTCTTGCTGGAGGGCGAGATTATCGGCACGTTATCGTGGCCGAGTTCGGCGAGCACTTGCTTGAAATACGGCGCGTACTGTCCGAAGCGGCACGGACCCTCGGCTATCGGCATGAAGAACGCGTGCTTGTCCGGGTCGAAGTCGTCCGAGTGGATAACACGCAGGAAGTCGCCGATGGTGACCTTCTGCGGATAGCACTCCTCGCCGGAGCTGAACAGCCCTCCCAGCTCCAGTGTGCGGTCGTTCGAGGGCGGCGTTATGCGCGCATCGACTCCGATGCCGCGGAACACCGCCGCCGCAAGGCGTGCGCCGATGTATGTCATCGGCGGTATCCAGAGTGTCCTGCCTTCAAGAGGGTTTCGAGCGGTTTCTGTTGTCATGGTCCTTTTTCCGGTTGCCGGGGCTAGTTCGCCCCGCCTCCTGGCAAGCGTCTTGGCTTTCGGCCCGACGGCCGTCATGCTTTGTGTAGGATACAACAAACGACCGCCCCGGCGGAAAGCATTTTCCCGGCAAAGCGGCGATCAGAGCGAATTTAACAGGCCTATGTTCCAGGCCAAGGAATGCCGACGGAACCAGCAAAAGCGAGGGGTGCGGTTACCGTGAACCAATGCCGGTCTTTCCCCGGCCGGGCGGAGCATGGAGTATCGGTTGGCCCGGCCGGCTCCCGGCCGATAGGATTGACCACGGCAAGGCCCGCACGGCCCTGAGACGCCCGACGAAACCGAACTTACGAGGTGAGTTATGAAATTCCTGCGTATCCCCGCTTACGCTGCCGCCTGGTATGCCGACCGGCTCAGGCGCATCCATGAAAAGGATGTGGCCCGCTGGGCCGTCGCCGAGATGGTCTGCATGAGCTTGGCTCTGTTGTCTCTGGTATTGCTGATAGTGCTTTCCATACTCCGGGCGGCCGGCGTACCGCCGGTGCCGTGGGTATCGTCCTATGTGCTGCCGATCATGATCGCCGGCGCTGTCGGTTACCTGACCAACCTGATTGCGATTACCATGCTGTTTCGCCCCTACGGGCCGGAAGACAAACACCCCGTCGGCAGCATCCCCACCTGGAAGCAGGGACTCGTAACGAAGCACCGTACAGAGCTGGCCGAAAAGGCCGGAAGGCAGGTCGCCGACAACCTGCTGACTCCCGAGACGATAGCCGACGAGATAAAAGTGCTGCTGGACAGGGCCTTGCGGGACGAGGACCTCCAGGACAAGCTCCGGCGCAGCGCCGGGCCGGTCATACGGGAGAAGCTGCCGGTCATCGTGGACAGTATAAGTCCAGAAATCATGCGGTTCCTGCGCGGCGTGGTCGCCGCCGGGCTTACCAGGGACAACATGGTTGACCTGATGGACACCTCCATCCAGCGCATCCTCAAGAGCGAAAGCGGCAAGAGGCAACTGGCCGACTGGGTAACGGAAAACGTCCGCATGCTGCTGCCGGAGATTGTCGAGCTTCTTCAGGATATGGCGAGGAAGTACAGGGACAGGGGGTTCTGGAAACGAACGGCCATGTGGGCGGCGGAGAAGACCAGGGCCCTTGACTGGGAAGAAGTCCGCGACGTGATTGAGCAGAAACTCGCCGAGAAGTCCACGCGAGACGAGATCATCGACCTGGCCGAGGGCTTTGTCCTGCGGCTGCGGGAATCCGTCGGCGGAGCGGACATGGCGCCGACCGTCAGGCATCTGCAGGACCACGCGTCAGATTTCGTCGTCACAGTCGTAGAGGACCACCTCGACAAGGCGCTGCCCGAGCTTGGCCATCGCATCGCCGACGACCGCACATTCTGGAGATGGCTGACCGAGGAAGGTCTGCCGTTGGTATATCCCTATATCGTGTCGTGGCTTGACGGCGAGGGCATCACGGAGATAAAGAACAACTTCGACGTGGCCGGCCGGGTCACCAACGCCATCAATGAGATGGACGTCAAGCAGGTCCACGAAATTATCAACGACGCCAGCGCCCGACACCTCGGCGCCATACAGGTGCTGGGATACATCCTGGGAACGGTCGCGGGCATCTGCCTGCTGCTGGTTTGAGCTGGCGTGTCACGGCCGTCTCCGCCGTGAAGCTGTGCGGCGGCACGGCCATCTCGGCCGTGGTTGTTCACTCCGCCGCCTGTGGGAGTTCCTCATCCGGCTCGGCGAGCGGCTCAACAGCTTCTGTCCGCGACAGGAATATCATCGCGTCGTACCGCCGCGGCAGCACGGTCGGGACGTAATTGCCCTGCTCGTCGGCCGGGTCATACACAACACCCTTGGCGCGATGTCCCAGCGGCCGGTCCAGCGACCGGGCCAGCCGGGGTTCGCGCAGCGGCACGAGCATCCGCTCAAGGCCCGTCTGCTCGAACAGGTATTCCACGCTGCCGGACACCGCCGGCGGAACTTCCATGACCTTTCTGTCGCCCTGCCACTGTCGCCCGGCCGAGACAGACCCCTCGTAAGTCGTGAAACCCACCAGGAAGACCTCCTCCAAACCATAGGCCTGACGAGCCAACTGGCCGATGTTCCGCATGCCCCTGCGCCGCTTGGGCGTCGCGCGGGCGTCGCCGATGTGCGTATTGTGCGCCCAGACAATCGCCCTGGATTCCGGCCCGTAGTGCTCCAGCAGGCGAGCGAGCGTCTGTTTCATGTGCCCGACCCGATGATTCCATGAGAACGGCCCGCCGAAAAGCAAGCTCCGATAATGGCGTTCGGCATTCCTCACGCCCAGTGCGTTCTGTTCGGCCGCAAAGGATTCCTCTTCGCCCATGTCGGCGTATGTATCGGCCCGGCGGCGCAGGATATCCAGCGCCTGCTCCGCTTGGTTCCTGGCGTCGGGCAATCCGCGGGCAAGCGATTGCGCATAGCCGCGGGGATCGTCTCGATGCCGGAACAGCGGCTCGTAAAGCTCTTTGACCCGTTCGGCCGTCGGAGGGTCCACGGCTTCGAGATACTCCACGACGGCGTCCATCGACTCACCCATCGCATAGACGTCCATCCCGTAAAACCCGGCTCGCTCGCGTCGTGACAGGTCCGCGTTGTGCCGCCGCATCCACTGGATGAGGTCCTTGATAACCTCGTTGCCCCACATCCACTGCGGCCAGCGGCGGAAATTTGAAAGCGCCTCTCGGGCGTCGGTCGGCGTATCCTCGGCGTGTTTGACGTAGAGGTTCACCTGGTACGAGGCCGGCCAGTCGCCCTCGATGAGGATGAAATCAAAGTCCTTCTCGGCAATGAGGCGGCGGGATATCTTCGCCCGCCAGTTGTAGTACTCCAGCGTCCCGTGCGAGGACTCCCCAAGCATGACGACTCGGGCATCGCCTATGCTTTCCAGCAGGACATCGAGATCCTCCCCGTCATCCAGCGGCCGTGCGTACTGGCGGAGAAGTCCGACGGCGTCGTCATCGGCGGCCGCTGCCGAAGAAAGCAGCACTGAAGCAACCACCACCGCCGCCGTCAAGGACCACCAGCGGGTTATTCCGAGTGAAGGTGAATTTACGGGCATGCCTGGCTCCCGTCGGCCGGAGTCTTCGACTTAAGCCGGCGGAGGGACTCGAACCCACAACCTCCGCTTTACAAGAGCGGTGCTCTACCATTGAGCTACGCCGGCGCCTCGGTGCCAGTGTATAACGCGGACGGGGCCGGTCAAACCGATTCCATCGGCCGCGACCGGCCCCGGCTGTTTTTCCCACGCCAGCGGCGGCCGTCAGCTCGAGCTGGGCGGAAGCTGTTGCGGCTGGTGGTACTCGTAGAAGGTCTCGTAGTTTCTGCGGAAGTACCCGCCGGCGGTGGCCCGGACACCGTCGAGCGCCACGCCCACGACCCGGGCGCCGACACGGTTGAGCATGTCCCGCGTACGCTGGACGATGCCGTAGGTGTTCGTCCCGGCGCGGACGACCAGTATCACGCCGTCGGTCAGCGAGGCCAGCACACACGGGTCCGTCACCACCAGGCAGGGGGCGCCGTCTATGAGGACCTGGTCGTACTCGTTTTCCATCTCGCTGAGCAGTTGCCGCATCTCATCGGAGCCGAGCAGCTCCGCCGGGTTGGGCGGCATGTGGCCGGCCGGCATGACGTGGAAGTTCTCTTCCACCTCGTAAACACAGTCGGCCCAGTTGGCCTGTCCCACAACGGCGCTGCTGAGTCCCTCTTCCGGAGCATCCGGGAACAGGGCCTTTACGGCCGGCTGGCGGAAGTTCGCATCCACCACCAATACCCTTCGTCCGCCTCGTGCTATCGCCGCCGCCAGGTTCAGCGTAACGGCGGTCCTGCCGTCGCCGGGCAGCGCGCTGGTCACCAGCAAGCTGCGGCGCTGGCTGGCCGGTCCGCTGAACTGCAGACACGTGCGTATCTGACGGAACGACTCGCCCACAAGCGAGTAGGGGTGCGTTCGGAACGCCAAGCGAAGGTCGCTGATCTCCTCCTCGGTGTCCTCAAGGTGCGGTATCATGCCCAGCACCGGTAGCTCCACACGCCTGGAGATATCACCCGGGCTTTTGACCGAGGTATCGATGAACTCCAGCAGGAACGCCCCGCCAAGGCCGATAGTCAGACCCAGAAGCACGCCGACGGGCATCATGATGTGCCATTGCGGCATGGAGGGCCTGCGCGGCTCGGTAGCCCGCTGCCTGAGGCGGACGCGATAATCGCCCCGGGCCAGCAGCCGCAGCTCCACCAAGCTCTGGTCAATCCGCTCGATGTTCCGCTCGACGTTTTCACGGCGCTTCCTCAGCTCCTCGATCTGGGTCAGCCGGGCCTGCACGTCGCGCATGCTCCGCTCGGCGTCGTTGTACTGCTCGCGGACCTTCATGAGCTGCGCCCTGAGCCGGCTGACCTCGGACATGTTCGCGGCGATCATGACCTCGGTTTCCTCCTGGATAAGCATGGCGCGGTAATGTTCCATCTGCTCGCGCAGCGCCTCCAGGTTGCCCTCCATTTCCGCGATCCGGGGGTGTTCCGGTCCGAACGTCCGCTTCATCCTCTGGATCTCAGAGGTCAAGTTCATCTCCATGTTGCGGAGCTGCCTCATGGTCGGATCCTGGCGAACGGCGTAGGCGATCTGGGGATTGCCGCCGACTTCGCCTTCCTCGGCCTGCTCCCGCAGGGCTTCCATCGCATCCTCGGCCTCGGCAAGCTCCATGTCGAGCTGGATCATCTGCCTGATATACCCCTCCAGCCGCATCCCAATGGTGGTCCGACGCTCGGCTATATCGGGGATTTCCGCATCCTGCAGCAGCCGATCGATACGAGCGGATGTGCGCTCAAGCTCCTCCGCCAGGTCCGAGCGCTCGGCCTGCAGGTTCCTTATCTGCTCCTGCCGCGTGCCGGATACCTGGGCGTCGCTGTCGGCGACAAATGCCTCGCAGACAGCGTTGACGATACCCGGCAGGTCGGTCCTGTGTAAGCCGCGCATAGACACACGGATATAGTTGGTATTCGGTATGGTGCCGACACTTATCGCGTCGGAAAGTTCACGCACATCGTCGCCTCTGGCGCCGATTCCCCGGTACCAGCTGGTCCGGGTTATCCGCTCATCCTTCAGCGCTTCCTGGAGGACCGGCTCGGTCTTGACAACCGCCGCGGCGTCCTGGACCAGACGGTCCATAATTGCCTCGCTGTAAAGCCGTTGCGTATCGGTCAGGTCGCCTGTCCGCGGGGGCGAGACCTGTATGAACGCCGTGGCCGTGTAGCTCGGCGCAAAGTGCAGCCACAGGAATGTCCCCGCCCCGGCGAGTACGCTGCAGATGACCAGCGAAAGCAGGATGAGCAGCCATCTCTGCCTCAGCACTCGCAGCGCATCTCGGCCGGTGAAGCCGGATTGGCCGCCGGCCGGCGGTCGCTGCCTCGGACCGGAAGGCGGGGAGCCGTGCGATATCTGTGGAACCTGGTCTCGCGTGGGAATGCGGCTCATTTCTGTTACTCCTATCCGCTCAGTTCGCGTTCAATGCGGTCCACGGCCTGCTCCAGCTCATCATGCAGGTCGTGGTCGTGGTCGTCCCGTATCAGTTCGTACCCCTGACGATACTGTCGCAGCGCATCGCGCCGACGTCCTTCATGCTCGTAGATCGCCCCGAGGTGGTAGCGGACCGTCGCCGAGGGTTGATCCAACTGAATCGCCCGCAGCAACTGGCGCTCCGCCTCGGCTATCCTGTCGAGCTTGAAGAGCGTCCAGCCGTACGTGTCCAGCACCGCCGCGTTGTTCGGCATCATCCGCGCCGCCTGTTCGGCGTACGGAAGCGCCTCTTCCGGCTTGCCCAGAACGTCCGTGTAGAGATACGCCAGATTGTTCATCACCAGTGGATCGTCCGGGTTGGCGTCCAGGGCCTCGCGGTACGCCTGTTCGGCATCCTCGATACGATCCGTCGAGTGATAGGACAGGCCCAGCAGTTTGTAAACCTCTGCCCGGTCCCTATCGTCGCTTGCGATCTCCTGTGCATCCCCGAGCACATCTATGGCCCGGGCGTGATCGCCACCGGCCTGGTGGAGCTGCGCCAGCAGTATCTGAACGTGAGGGCTGTCGGGCAGGGTCTCCTGCCACCGTTTAAGCGCGCTCACCGATTCATCCGGACCGTAGGCGGCCAGTAGATGCGAGGAGACGGCCGGCAACCTTGCGGTATCCGCCGACCGCAGCGCCTCGACGAAGACCTCCTCCGACTCGTCCTGACGGTCCAGCCCGGCCAAGGCCCGACCCTTTATCGCCAGCAGCCAGACCGGCGACTCACCGCCGACCTTCTCTTCTGCGACCTCGACCACCCTGGCGTACTGTTCGCCCCTGAGCATCGACTGCATATACCTGGCAAGCACTTCGGCCGACTGCGGGGCCAGCTCCACCGCCTTCTCCATGGCGGCAATCTCGTTACTCGACGAGTCGCGGGCCGCCCACATCTCGGCCTCTCGCACCAGGTATCTCGGGTCTTCCGGGAAGCGCTCGCGCACGTCCCGCAGCAATTCCTCAAACTCATCCCAGCGGCGATCCTGCTGATAAATCGCCATCAAATGCTGCAACGCCTGCGTGTGTCCGGGGAACTCCGACAACAGTTCCCGGAGAGTGCGCTCAGCCGCCCTGTGATCCTCCATACGGACCTGCAAGTCGGCCAGTTGAAGCGACACATCAGGCGTCTGCGCGATTCTGCTCGCCTGCTGAAGATCTTCGGCCGCCTCGTCCAGGCGTCCCTCGGCCACCCTGAGCTGCGCGCGGTATCGAAGCGCCTGGGCGTTATCCGGCCCCCGGGCGATCGCCTCGTCCAACAGCGAGCGGGCCTGCTCTATCTCGCCCTCGCGAAGCGCCAGCACCGCCTGAAACGTAATCGCCTCGACGTCCTCTGGGTACTCCGCAAGATAGCTGTTCAGACGCTCGGTTGCCTCATCGTGCTCGCCGGCGTTGATGAGGTAGCTGATCAGGCCCTTGCGGTAGCGGATATTCTCCGGCCTGAGTTCCACGCATTTGCGGCCGTATTCAACTGCATCTTCCCATCGCTGCCGCTGGGCGTAGAGATTACTCATCGCCCAGTATCCGCGGGGGTCTTCGGGGTCGGTCTCGACCGCCTGGCTGTAGGCCCGCTCGGCGCTGGACGGGTCGATATTCTCCACCAAGCTGCCGTAGAGCGCGTAAACACCGACCTTATCCTCCTCGACCTCCCTGAGCCGCTGCATAATCGCGTCAACCCGCTGCTCTCGGCCGGTGCGCAGGTAGAAGGACGCCATGATGCCCGCGGCATCGATTCTACTCTCCAGGTTCTCGGCCACGCGCGTGTACATCCTCTCGGCGTCTTCCATCCGACCTTCACGCTCGTACAGCACCGCCAGTCGGTACGCGTTGCCCGTGTCGCCGGGGTTGTCCTGGAAGACCCTTTCCCGCTGCGCGATGACCTCCGCTGTCGTCCCCCGCTCTTCCTGAAGCGCCAGGTATCGGCTGCGGACATAGGCGTTGTTCGGCGCCAGATCGTGGGCGCGCTCGATCCATCTCTGGTGTTCGTCGAACTCACCGAGCTGTTCGGTCACCCTGGCCATGCCTATAGCCGCCGGGGCGTACATCGGGTCGATGCTCCACAGCTCGCGGAACGTTTCCCTCGCCTCGCGAAGCTTGCCGACCTCGCTGTAGTACGACGCCAGCATCGCCCGCGCCCGCTTCAGATCCGGCCGCCCTGGCAAGACCTCGGCCAGAAGCTCTATGGCCCGGTCGTAATCATCCTGGGCCGCGGCAATCTGTGCGCGGAAGAGCCGGCCGTCGATCTGATCCAAATTCAAGCGCTCCGCCGCATCGGCACACTCCTCGGCCAGCTCCCAGTCTTCCTGGCTGAGGGCATATCCAAACATCCGGGCGACCACTTCGGGAGAGTCCGGGTCGATCTCCATCGCGCTGCGAAGATGCTCGACGTACTGCTGTTCTCTTCCGAAAACGGCCGCGACGCCGGCCTTGGCAAGCTCCCTGCGGGCGGGGTCTTCCTCGACCGTCGCCGCTTCCATCGCAAGCTCGTAGCGCTTCTCGGAGTCGGTCTCCTGCAGCATCCTCAGTGCGAAATCGACCTCGGTCTTTTCGGGGTGACGTTCCCCGGCTTCGGCGAGCAGCCGCCGGGCGTCGTCCCTGCGGTCAAGTCTCATGTACATGTTCACGAGTTGACTCGTAACGCCCCAGTGTTCCGGCACCCGCTCGTGGAGTTGCTCCAGCGCCTGGACCGCCTCGGGGCGGCTGCCTTGCATCCAGAGGGTGGCCGCCTGCTGCCGCAGCACGGCTATCATTCGCTCGTCCGGCTCCACCCCTTCCGGCAGCACCGCCGCCTCCGGCGAACTCAGCGTCTCCACGGCCGCCAGCAGGTCCCGGGCCTGGTCGAAGTCCGGATTGGCCCGCACCACCGAGCGCAGGATTCGCTCGGCCTCGTCGTATTGACGATAGTGCATGGCGATGGTCGCCTTGCGGGTCAGCAGCATGGGGTTATTGCTCAGCCCGGGCGTCGCCAGCAGCCGCTCAAGGATCTCCTCGGCCCGGCCCGGAGCGCCGCGGCGCAGGTACAGCTCCATAAGCTCCAGGGCCAGTCGGGGACGGCGCGCCCCGTAATGCTCGTAAGCTTTCTGAAGCAATCGCATCGCCTCGGCCGTATCGCCGCGGACCATGGCGATGCGCCCGCTCACCTCCGCTTCCATCGGCGTATCCGGGCCCAGTTCCCTGAGGACCTCCATGTGCTGCTCGGCCTCGCTGATGAACTCCTCGGCCTGCTGCGAATCCTCGGCCGTCTGGGCCTGACGGACCAGCAGAAGCGCCGCACCCTGGTTCATCTCGATACGGGCGTTCCGCAGCCGGTGCTCGGCGACCATCCGCCTGTCCATGGGCTTATCCTCGGCCGGGAGGCGTCCAAGCTCGGCCGCCACCTTCCGGATACCCTCGCGAAGCTGTCCGACCGCATCATCAACCTGCCCCTGCCGCTCATAGTGTCCCGCCAGGGCCCTGTCCACCCGCCATTCGGTCGGGTCGGCCTGCATGGCGTTCTGCAGGGCCACATAGGCCGCCTCGTGGTCTCCCTCTCTGCGGTAGTGCGTCGCCAGGTTCAGGAACGGCTCGGCGCTTTCAGGTTCGTGCTCCATCGCCTCGCGGATCTGTGCCATCGCCTCTTCAGGGCGGCCCTGTTCCGACAGGAACTCCGCGTACGCCAGCCGAAGCTGCGCGCTGTCGGGAGTCGCCTCGAGTGCTTCGGAAAATATATTCTCGGCCTCAACCATGTCGCCCCGCTCTGTCAGCAGATTCAGCGCGCCGAGCCAGTAGTCGGCCTCTTCGGGGTTCAGCTCTATGGCCTTGCGGAAATCCCGCATCGCCTCCTCGCGATACTCGCCGCGGACGGCCGCCTGGTAGCTCTTGGCCACGCCCCGCTGGTACAGGGCATAATCGTTGCTCGGCTCAACTTCGATAAGCCGGCTGATCTGGCGGATGAACCGGTCCCAGTGCTCTCCCGGCCCCCTGCCGAGGGCCTGGTACCAATAGATATCGCAAATGAATCGCCGGGCAGGCATGTAGGCGCTGTCCACCCGCAGTGCGGTCTCGAGGTGACTGTGGGCCTCCCCGCGAAATTGCCGCTGCTCGGCGCGGGTCAGCTCGGGGTCCTCCTCGGCCCATTCCCACTGCAGACGGGCGAGATGGTAGTAATACTCGGGCTTTTCGGCGTCCTGCCGGCCGGCATGGTGAATCGCCTCGCCTAGATCCCTGGCACCCTGCCGATACTCGCCGCGATCGAACGCCTCCATGCCCCGTTCGTAAAAGGCCACCGGGTCCTTGGGCATGTACCTGATTACGGCGGCCGCCGCGAACGCCACAATCAGCACGCCGAAAACCGCAAGCAACACCACTACACGCGTATTAAGTTTCTTCCGCTTGGCCATGGTTAACTCTCGTCCTGTTGATCTGATGCTTCCCTCTCGCTCAGCGCGCGGACATCCTCCACCGTCGGAAAGTGCTCAAGAACGTGGGGAAGGGCGTGGCTCACGAACTCCTCGGCCGCCCCGTCCGCCTCATCGAAATCCTCGATGTCGCCGGGGCCCAGCGGTGCGAACTGGACCTTGGCGAAGTACGAGTACCTGATCCACGGCGAGACAAGATGACGTCTCATCGCCTCCCATGAGTGCTCCGGCTCTCCGTTGAAGCTGAAGACGTAATACACCGCCATCAGCCGGTCCTGCTGCATCCTGCCGGTGGTGGTCGAATAGGCCGCCCTCTGGAACCTCAGCGGACCATCATCCCAGGCCGAACCGGCGTGGCTCAGGCCTGAAACCGCGAAATTCACGGACCCACTCCGACCCGACACCGGTTCGGCTCCGGCCGCGGGGAGGCAGCGCTCCGGAACGTGAGGGACAGTCCGGTGCTCGCCGGTGTAGTAGTACGCCTCCAACTGCCAGTATCTGTAGGGGCTGTCTTCCGGTTGGGCGGTGTCCTCGTAACGCCGGATCATGTACCAGTTGCTCATGCGATGAGGCAGGCGCCTGCCGTCGATGGGCCTGCCGATGCCCAGCGAGTCCAGGATATCGTCTTCCAGGACCGTCTCGCCTTCGCGCTCCAGCAGCCGGAATCGCGGAGAACCACCTTCGGGATTCGTAGGACCAAACTGCCTCGGAAAACCAAGCAGGCGGAAATCGTCGCTGACGCGAGTGCCCTCCGGCCAGGGGACCGGCTCTTTGTGCAGCGCGCCCTCGAGGTACTGCACGGCCACCGCGAATCCGCTAACCGCGATTAGCAGCACACCGGCCGCAATGCCGAAATGCACCCATCCAATCTTGGATGCACCTTTGCCTTCGCGATCTGTCGCTTTGACGTTCATGCACCGCCTCCGCTGGACGCCTCACCCGCCACAGACGAGGCCTCGTCCTCCTCGTCTTCCACTTCTACGAACAGACTGCTGAGAAGTTTGGCCAAACCCCAGAACATCAGAAGAGCCGGAACCAGCATAAGCATGCCGGTGAACTCGTGCATGAACCGCGAGCCAAGCTCCGGCCTGTCTATCACGTACATGCTGCAGGTGATTATGACCCGCATCATGTTTGTGATGATGGCGATCGGCACGGCCGCGGCCACCAGAATCACCCGCTGCCAGACCGGGCGGTCGGTCAGGTAAGCCCAGGCAACGCCCAGCGCCACATATGCCAGCAGAGACCGCACGCCGCTGCACGCCTCGGCGACCGTCAGCGGGTACCAGTTTCCGCCCACGCTGACTATCTCCAGCAAGCTCGCCCGCACCGCGATATCAACGCCGAGCACGCGCAAAGTCACCGTGGACGCCTGTGCCGCGAGGTTCTGAAGGGGCAGCGCTATCCGCTCGTACAGCAGACTGGGTATGGGTATCGCCAGGACGAAATACAGTATCGGAAGCGCCGTGATCCGGATTATCCGCCAGCCGCCCAGGTAAAGGACGGTGGCGAATACCAGAAGCACCATGGACAGCCAGTAGAGCCAGTCGTTGCGGATCGGATAGACCGCCATTATCTGGAAGGCCAGGGCCATCAGCATCAGCGGCAGCCCCAGCAGGCACGCCTTTCGACGCGCTTTGAGCATCTCCTCCCACCGGCTGTAGATAAGGAAAGCGCTGAAAAACGGAATCAGGAACCCATGCGACCAGTTCGGCTCGTTGTACCAGACCTCCGCCAACCGCACCAGACGAGTCCAGTGCAAAAGGACAAGAAGCAAGGTCACAACGCCGATCTTCACCAGTGTCGCCGGCGGAAAGCTTTCCAGCACCGCCGGAACCTGCTCCGTCGAGACCATTTCCGACAGCCGGCCGGACTGCCGGGACTGAACCGACGCTGTGTTGTTAGCGCTATTCATAATCCATTCACCGCACGCCGCTTACCACCTGGTAAACCGGCGACTGGTCGGTGTCGTAAACACCGGGTTGGCGAAGTTCCGGTCATAGATGAACCCGAAGCCGTAGGTCATGCGGAAGGCGTTGCGCATCACCAGGTAGAACGGACTGCGCCAACTGCTGCCCACGGCAATCACGTCGTCGGCCTTGAGGAACAGGTCCGGTTCCTCGCCCTGGAAAATCGCCTCCAGATCCAGCGGGATAATCTGCTCCTGGCTGCCACCGACACGACGTATAAGGATGGCGTTTTCCGGCCAGGCCAGCGGCGACATGCCGCCGGCGTAGGCGAGCGCCTGTTTGACCGTCACCTTCCGGCCGGTCATGTTGTAAGGACCGGGCCTGGCCACCTCCCCGGTGACGTAAAACTCTGCACTGTCCAGTATAGGCACATACACCACGTCGTTGGGCCGGATAACGATGTTCATCTGCGGGTCGCCTTCGTTAAGCGCCCGGAGATTTATCGCGATGATCCGCGAGTCGTCTATCTTTTCTAGTTCTGCCCAGCCGAACGGGTCCTCCCGCACCTCCGGAGGCGGCTCGGCCTCCGGCATTTCCTCCAGCGGAGGCCTTCGTTCCGGCGGTGCCATATCCTCGGGGTCCGGCTCTTCCGGTGCCGGTTCATCGACCTCCGGCTCGTCCACATCCGGCTCTTCGGGCGTGAGCGGCACTCGCTGCCACCGTCCGTCTCGGAAAATCCATTCGTGTTCCGGCTCCGAGTCGGGGTTGGACCCGTCGGTGGCCGCAGACGCCCCGCCGGCGTCGCTGATCCGCGGCGGAGAGGAGCGGTCGGCAGGCCTCGGGGGCTCCGATTCGTCTTCGTGCGTCGGTTCCGGCACCGCCCCGCCATGCTCACGAAGTATGTCCTCGAGGTCATCTTCGGTCTCGGGAACCGCCGGCGGCTGCTCGGTCGGCTGCTCCAGCGATTCTTCAATCTGTTCCCGCGGTGAGGGGGCCGGCTCGGCGGGGGCCTCCGGGTCCTCAGGGTCGGGCGGTATCGCCTCGGCCGGCGCGGGTCGGATGACGTAGATATAGTCGATATTCCTCGTGACGACTCCTCCGCCCATGGCCAGCGCCTCCATCAGACGCATATCGTTGCGGAGGATGTTGTACGTACCGGGACGGTCAACCGAGCCAAGGATAGAGAAGGTGTTTTGCCGGCGCTGCAGGATCGTCACCGATACAATAGGGTCGCGCAGAATCTGTGGATCGTAGGCGTCCGCGATTGCCCGGCGGACCCCCGCTACGTCTTTGCCACGGACATAAACCGGCTCCGGTAGCATCGGAAGGTCAACAAAGCCGCTCTCTGTGACCTGCCGCCGCACCACCGCCTCGGCGCCCGCCTGGAACAGACCCAGAACGCCGATCTCCAAAAGGTCGGCCGGGCCGACGCGGTAGTCCTCCTCGACATACGACCAGTCACCGGGCCTGGGGAAGGTCGCGCCCGGCGGCAGTTCGCCCACATCGTCCACCATCCCCACGCTGGTGAGGATGGGGTTGATCGGCTTCCGATCGAAATAAGCCGAGTCGATGACCTGTTCGGGGGCCAGGAACCGTGACGGACCCGTCTTGAGCTGAAGTGCATCCGAAAGCTCGCGTCCCGCCTCACAGCCCGATAGCATCAGGACTCCCGACAGCACACTGAGTCCAAGCGTCTGCTTCCATCGCACGCTCATGGTTGCATTTCACCTTTCCTGCCTGGCAGCGGCGTATCAATTTTCGACCTGGTGCGCGCACAGACGCAGACGGCCGTATCCATACAGTGAGCCAAGCCCGTTGGCGGGTGGCGCCGCTTGACGCGCCGGCAAAGCCGGTTGCTGCGCGCGGACATCCATGCACCGCCATGGTCGTAAATCGACCCTGCCCCGTCAAGTCCATGTGCCGACGGGTGATTGGCTCTACCGTCCGAACTGCTTTGCCTATCGGTTATCTGTTGCGCCATCTTGACCAAATGTAAGGGCTAGGTAACCCTTGCCGACCGACCTGGCATCCTCCGGACCGACAGCTTGCGATGTTATACGCATCCGACGGGACCAAGGGTCGCAACTGATTGTGGAAAAATTCACTGCCGTGTCCCTGCCCGGGCGGCCCTGCCCACCGCTGGCGAGACCTCCACCTCCGCAGGCCCGGCCAGCGAGGTGGGTATCATAAACAGCGCCGAGCCGTCGTCGAGCAGCACTACATCACGAATCACAAGACCGGCGGCGCTGACCATAGGCGGCTCGGACCAGGGGCCATGAATGCGGAACACCGGCCCGACCACCGGCTCATCGCCCGGCACGATGGTGAACCTGCACCTGCCGTCCGATGCCGCAAGCACGTAGCAGCCCCGCGACTGGTCAAACCGGTTCCTGTCCGTGTCGCCGTCGGCAAAGAAGTCCTCCCGCCCCCTCAGGATACGGATGCTCGCCGGCGAGAGGTAGTTCCTCTCCTGGATGCGGCCCGCCTCGCCGACGCCGCCGAGCAGCCAGGACCACTGACCGAAAGGGCCTGCGAATCCCGGCTCGATAATCTCCCGGCCCGGACCGGCGCCTGCTATGGCCGCCGAATCCGGCAGGCGAATGCTCACACCGTCCAGCCCCGCGGCCCCGCCGGCATTGACCCGCAGCGAAGTTACCCATCGGCCGTCGCGATAGAATGTCTGCTCCCACCGCAGGTGGCGAACGGCCATCGAAGCCCACGCCCCCGCCCGCCGGGGAAAATACCAGTTGTACACAAAGCGCGCCCGAAGCTCGTTGTGCTCGGCAAGTTCGACGTCGCCTGTGCGGCGTTCGCCCAGCACATCCAGCCGCTCGCCGTCGGTCGGCCCCGCGCCCAGTGCGATCGCCGGCTGCCGTCCGGCCAGCCGCCAGAAACCGTCGTCGGATTGCACCAGCCGGATTGGCTCATCCATGCCGGGGACATTTACGCGGTAGTCCAGCCCCGCCTTACGGACCTCGACTCCTTCGGGCACGGGTGAGATATCCCGACGGTTGTCAATAAGCAGAATATCGTCCAGCACGAACCGCACCGCGTCGGCCGCCACGGCGAAGCCCAGCCGAATTGAGCGAACGTCGGTGACATCGAAATCCGGTGCCTCCATCAGGCGGCGCAGGTCAACCTCCACGGTGTTCCAACCCGGACGCATCATCTGCCGGGGGGAGGTCCACTCGCCCCGACCGGAAGATAGCGTCACCTCCAGGTCGTCGCGGAACTGACGGGTGTGAATAGCAATGTTCAGCAGCGTATAGCCGGTGAAGTTGCGTATATCGGGCAAATCGAACCGCAAGCCGGCGTCGGGGGGCAGTTCCGCTTCCATCGCTCCGGAACCGGTGTGCGTTATGTTGACGGTGAAGTTAAGCTCGCCCGGCTCGTCGTCGGAGTCGATGGAGAAATCGCCCACCTGTTCATAGCCCCGCGTTCCCGGCGCATCTTCAAAGTCCGCAAGCGATATGAACCGGCCCGAAGCCGCCTCCGGAAGCGCGCGGCGCTGCTGGACCGCCAGCGGGTCAGGCCGCGGCCTCGCTTCCGGCGGCGGTGGCGTCGAGCAGGAAACAAGCCCGCACGCCGCCGCCAGTAGAATCCATCGCCCCGCCGTCATGTCGCGCCAAGTCGCCTTACTATTCCGCCGTCGCAGGCGCCGGGGCCGCCTTGGCCACCAACGCTCGTTTCAGACCGAGCAGTTGCGGACTCGCAACGGCAATCGAAGAGTAAGTACCGAATATAATTCCCGCCAGAAGGGCGTAACTGAACGCGTGGATGCCGGCGCCGCCATAGACATACATGATCAGCAGCACCATCAACGTCGTGCCTGAAGTCAGCAGTGTCCGGCTGAGCACCTGGTTGATGGAGGCGTTGATTACCGGCTCGGTCACAGTCGGCAACTTGCCGCGGTTCTCGCGGATGCGGTCGAAGACCACGATGGTGTCGTTGACCGAATAGCCGATGACCGTGAGGATAGCCGCCACCATCGCCAGGTCTATCTTGAACGAGCCGATGCCCAGCAGACCGCCCAGCCAGGTGTCGAACAGCCAGCCGCTGGCCGCCACCAGACCGACAACGATGATGGTGTCGTGGACCAGACAGACAACCGCCGCCAGGCCCCACCTCGCCGAACCGAACCGCAGCCACAGATAACCCACAATCGCCAGCCAGCTAAGCATAACCGCGGCAATGGCGTATTGTGTTGTCTGGGCTGCGATTGCAGCGTCAAAGTTCGTCGTCACCAGCGACTCCTGGCGCTGAAGGGCCTCACGGGTAAAGGATAGCTGCCGTCCCGAGAAGGCATCCATAGCCACCGCCCGCTCCCTTTGCGGAACCAGTACCGCCAGTGCAGAGTAGCCGTCGTCGCCAGCCGGCTCCAGGCCGAGCACCTCCGGCATGACCACCTCGCCGGCGAAATCCGGCTGAAGCAGCAGTTCGCGGTGCCGCTCGATAACGTCGGCTCGCGTTACCGGCGGATCCACGTTGCGAACGACCATCAGAAGCCCGTCCTCATGGTCCTGCAGCTCTTCGCGGAATGCGGCGTCGGCCTCACGGATAAGTCGCGATGTTATGGGCGTCGTCTCTCCGGTAAGCTGGACACCCATCTGCTCGATGTAGTCGTCGCTGGCGAATTCGAAGTCGCTGGCCGGACGATAACGAAGCTGATGTCCGAACGCCGACCTGGCGACGTCCAGTATCAGTGATGAATCGGTCTCGGTCGTGGCCACCTGGTAGCTCAGCGACGGCAGGTTCCGCTGCAGCTCCTCGCGGGTGAGCCGCCCGTCGCCTTCGGTGTCTATCTTGCGGAAGAATTCCTCGTCGCGCCCGGCCGCAGTCCATTCTTCCAGTGAGATGACGCCGTCGTCGTCAGTGTCGTATCTGTCCAGCATCTCGTCGGCCTGGCCATGACGGATGAGTCTCTCCACCCTGGCCGTCTCCGAGAGCCGCCGGTACGTCGGATCCTCGGCCGCCATCTCGCCGGCCTGGCCCAGGAACCGCTCGCGAATCAGCCGGTCGTTGGGAAGCTCACCGTCGATAAGCGCATCATCCTCCAACTCCAGCACCGTCTCGCTGCCGGCGGAGAACTCGATGCCCCATATCTCGTCGCCCTGCCAGACCAGTGATGCGATACCCAGGACCATCATCCCCGCCGAAATGCCCCAGAAAAGGTATCGCTTGCCCATCCAGTTGACCTTCGGCACGCCGATGAGCTTGAGCATTATCACCCGGTCCTTCAGCAGCCCCGCGCGATGGAGAAGCTGGAATATCCAGCGCGTCACCACCAGAGCCGTGAACATGCTGAACACAACACCCAGGCCCAGCGTGATGGCGAACCCGCGAACCTCCTGCATGCCGACCCAGTCGAACACCACGAAAAGTATCGCGCAGACCATCAGCGTGGTGATGTTGGCGTCAAAAATTGCCGAGAACGCCCGCTCGTAGGCGTTCTTGATCGCCATCCGCATCGACTGCCCCCGCTCCTGCTCCTCGCGCAGACGCTCGAATATAAGGACGTTGGCGTCAACCGCTATACCTATAGTAAGGATGATCCCCGCGATGCCCGGCAACGTGAACACCGCTCCGACAAGCGACATCACGCCCAGGACCAGCACCACGTTCAGCGCCAGGGCCGCATTGGCTATCAGCCCGGCCAGCAGGTAGTAAACCAGCATGAACACCGCCACCGCGATTATGCCCGCGTACGCGGCGCGGATGCCCGCGCGGAGGTTCTCATCGCCCAGGCCCGGCCCGAAGCTGCGCTGACTGACCGGTTCCGGATCGACCCTCGCCGGCAGCGAGCCGGCCTGGAGAATGCGGGCAAGCTCGTTCGCCTCGGCGGGCGTGAACTGCCCGGTTATCTGCCCCTGGCGGGATATAACGCTCTGGATAACAGGCGCCGAATATACCTCGTCGTCCAGCACAACGGCCATGTGGTTGCCGATGTTGGCCGAGGTCAAGCTGCCGAACAGGTCCGCGCCGCGAGCGTCCATGGTAAACCGCACCATCGGCTGGCCCCTGTCGTCCCGACCCACTCCCGCGGAGTCGAGCTGCCAGCGGGTGGGGTCCCTGGGGTCTCGCAGAAGCGTCGTGTCCGGCTGATTGCTCAGCAGCACGTATCTCCTGCCGGCGTAGTCGGCGCGGACGAGCCGGCCGGAAATCCGCTCATCGCCCCTGATAGGGTACCAGGCGTACGGCTCGTCGCGGCGACGGACGGCGTCGGGGCCTTCTTCCTGCAGCAGCCGCACATAGCGGTCCCGCTCCGACGACGACAGCTCGAATTCCTCGTTGCTGCCCGGCTGGAAAGGGGCGATCCGAAACTCCAGCACGCCCGCCTGGGCTATAAGCCGTCGAAGGTCTTCCGGGTCGCCCAGCGTTTCCCGCTGTTCGGCCCATTTAATGTAAAGATCGGCCACCCGCTGTATCTGCTCGGCCCGGCCCGGGTACGAATCTTTCAACTGCTCCAGGTTTTCCTCGAAGTTCTCCCGCTGCCGCCTGACCCGGTCGGGGTCTGTCCTGCCTATCGCCTCGGCCTCCCTGCGGGAGAGGTACTCGCCGAGGATCTGCTGGAACCGGTCAATCGGCACGTTCGTATCCCACAACTTCGACAATGCGCCGTGATACTCGGCCTCGGCGTCGGCCAGTCGGTCCCGGGCCTGCTGAAGCTCCTGCTCGAGGGTCTCCAGTCGCTGCTCGTCGGCATCGGCGCGTATGGCCTCGTCACGGGCCTCATCGGCGGCGTTTACCTGCCGTCGGGCCTCCTCGACCTCGTCGTTGACGGCGACCACCTCGCCCAGCAGGTCGGCGACCTCCTCGTCGCCGCGGGCGAGCCGCCGGATCTCCTCCGGGCGCTGGTCGGGCTGCATCGCTATCAGCCGACGGATATGAGCACGTTGTATATTCTGTTCCTGAAGCTCATCCAGGGCGGCGGTATAAGAGTTCCGGGCCTCCACCGTCTGCGGGCTGGCCGCCGGCATCCTGATCTCCAGACGGTTGTCGCCCACCGGCCGCATCTCCAGATTCAGCAGCCCCTGCGGGTCTATTCGGTCGCGTATGACACGGATGGCCTGCTGGACCAGGTCGCCGGCGACGCCCGCCGCCTGTTCCTCGAAGCGTTGCCGCTCCCGGAGCAGCCGCTGCCTGGTCTCCAGCAGTTCCGCCCGCTCCTGTTCGTCGGTGACTCTTTCAATCTCCGCATCGACCGAATCGATCTGCTCGTCAATACGGTCGATTTCCGTATCAGGAGTGCGAAGCTGGAAGACCAGACTGTGCCCGCCGCGGAGATCAATGCCAAGATCCAGACCCTGGGCGTAAAGCGTCCAGCCCAATACCAGCACCAGCGCGCCGAGAAGCGCGAATTTCAGCAATAAGTTCTTACCGTTCATGTTTACCTTGCGTGAGATTCCGGACGCCTACGAAACCCGAGCCACAGCTAAGCGGCACCGGCGTATAACTGCGGACACAGAACTCGATATTTTCCAATGCACCCCCCTTATCGTCAAGCTAAACCGAGCACTGAAGGCATCGCCGCCGACCGTCCGGCGGTAACTCCCGGCGACATACCCCGTCGCCCTGATAAATACGACAATGCCGCAGCGGCGGTTCGTGGTCCGGCGACCCGTTTTCCAGGCGCCTCAGTGGTTGAAATGCCGCCTGCCTGTAAAGACCATCGTCAGATCAAGCTCGTCGGCGCGGGCGACCACGTCGTCATCCTTCTTGGACCCGCCCGGCTGGATGACGGCTGAGGCGCCGAGGTCACTGGCCCACTCCAGAGAGTCCGGAAACGGCAGGAACGCGTCCGAGGCCATCACGCACCCGGCGGTATCGGCCTCGTCGCCGCCGCCGTAGTTGCGGGCTATCTCGCCGGCCAGCCGCGCGGAGTTCACCCGGCTCATCTGTCCCGCCCCGGCGCCGAGCAGAGTCCGGTCCTTCGCGAATACGATCGCGTTGGATTTAACGTGCTTGCAGACCATGTCGGCGAAGGCCAGGTCCCGCCGTTGAGCGGCGTCGGGGGTTCGGGCGGTTACAACCCGCCAGTCGCTCTCATCCGCACCGACCAGGTCGCGGTCCTGCACCAGGAGTCCGCCGACGACATATTTCAGTTGACGCTCACGATTGCGCGATCCGTCAAGCTCGCCGGCCGACAGCAGTCGGACGTTCGGCCCCCAGCCCTTGCGAGCCCGGATTATCTCGACGGACTCTTTTTCAAACGACGGCGCGATGACTATCTCTGCGTAGAAGCCGCCGGCGCCGCGCTGCTTGCCCCACCGCTGGTAGGTTTCCACTATCGCGGTGGCAAGCTCCGCGGTAACCGGGAGGTTCACCGCGATTATTCCGCCCATGCAAGCGTTGACGTCGCCGAAGTACGCCTTGCGGTAGGCCTCGACCAGGTCGTCGTCCACCGCGCAGCCGGCCGGGTTGGCGTGCTTGATTATCGCCACCGCCGGGGTCGAGAATTCCTTGACAAGCTCCAGGGCGCCGTTGGCGTCATAATAATTATTGAAGGAGATTTCCTTGTCGCCGGCGACAAGCTCAGCGCCGGCGATGCACGGCTCCGAGGCGTCCCGGCCGGCGTAGAAGGCCGCCGACTGGTGCGGATTCTCGCCGTAGCGCAGCTCGCGGACCTTGCGGTAGTTCAGCGTGAGCATATCGGGCAGCTTCTCGCCCGCCTGCCGGGAAAGGTAATCCACGATGGCCGAGTCGTACTCGCAGCTAAGCGCGAACGCCTCGCGGGCCAGCGTGCTTCGCAAGCCCGCCGACACGCACCCGTCGAAGCGGCGCATCTGCTCCAGAACCGGCTCGTACTGAGCCGCGGTGGTAACGACGGCGACGTGGCGGTGGTTCTTGGCGGCCGCCCGTATCATGGCCGGCCCGCCGATGTCGATCATCTCTACCGCCTCGGCCAGCGTGGCATCGCCCCGCGCGGCGACCTCGCTGAACGGGTAAAGACCGACGCAGACGAGATCTATCGGCTCTATGCCGTAGGTCTCCATGTCCGCGCGGTGCCGCGGGTCGTCGCGGTCGGCGAGAATACCGCCGTGGACCTTCGGGTGCAGCGTCACCACGCGGTGACCCAGCATCTGCGGAAAGCCCGTCCAGTCCGAGACCCTGCGTACAGGGACTCCGGCGGACTCGATGGCCTCGGCGGTTCCGCCGGAGGAAAGTATCTCCACTCCGCAGTCCGAAAGCGCCCGCGCGAACTCGGCCACTCCGGTCTTGTCGTAAACGCTTATCAGCGCGCGGTGAATCGGGCGTAAATCGGCATCCGTGCGGTGGGGTGTCTCTGTCATATCGATGAGTTCTGTGAAGGCCGGTGATTCTTACCTGTCGCCGGAGCGTCGCAGGTCTTCGACCGTCAGGTAGTCGGCGTCCAGGTTGCGTATGCACGAGACCCTGCCGTCGCGGGTGGCCACGAACACCGCCGAGTCGGAAACATTGTCGGCGAATACGGCGAATCCGCGCAGGTCCACGGTGGTCCGCTTCTGGCCGGTCACCTCATCGCGTATCTGCAGGTTCTTCTCATCGTCCAGCAGGTACACCTCCCCGTCCATGACCGCCAGGATCCTGCGGCCCTCGGGTGCCGTCCAGCGCTGCGAGCCGTCGGTGAGGCGAATGGCGTAGAACTTGTCCTGCCGGGCGTATTGAAAGACGGTGTTCGCACCAACCTGAACGGCGTCGCGCAGCGGACCTTCACAGGCGAAGGGGGTCTCCCACAGCGGATCGCCCTGCAGCGAAAACGCGTGGAGCCGGTGGTCCTCGCTGGGCACAAATGCCCCACGGTCGTCCACGTGGAAAGGCGCCGTGATGGGCCTGGCGGCGCGGCGCGTCCAGATGAGTTCGCCATCATCGGCGGCCGCGGCCGCGCGGAACATGGCATCCTCACCGCCGACAAAGACCATACCCGCGTGGCTGACAAGCGGCGCGCTTAGCATACCCCCGGTGGTCAGCGTCCAGGCGCGGACGGCCGGGACAAGCCGAATGCAGTGATACCAGCCGCGCGTATCGCCAACGTAGAATCGCGACCCGTCGGTGCCGCCGCCGGTGTTGGCGGCGAAGCCGAGTTCGATATCACGTATCACCCTGCCGTCGGCACGATCCATAACAAGCAGCCGGTGCAGCGAATTGACCATCACCACGTCGGCCGGATCCGCATCCGGCATCTCGGCGCGTTGGCGTAATTCCATCACGCCGATCGGCTCATCCGGCAACTGGACGTTGTCGGCGTGAACCGGACGATAGACCGTATCGTCGGCCCGGGCTATGTTCCGGCTCCAGTCCCAGATGCCGCGGGCGGCGTCAATGGCGAGCATGCGGTTGTCGCTGGTCATCGCGTACAGCCGCTCGTCCATGAGCTTCAGCCGCTGGACGGTCTCGCCGCGGTTCAGCGGAAGCTGGATATCCCAATAGTACTGCAGGTCCGCCTCGGCCAGATCTTGCGGCGAGGTGAAACCTACCCAATCTTCCTCGGGTTCGAGGACTTCGTCCACGGCGCAGCCGGCGAGGAACAGACAACCGACCGCAGCAATGATGCCAATCAGGCCGCTTCGCATGAGCAACTCCTTGCGGCCGGCCTTCGTACGCCGGCCCGGCTGGGGCTTGGACACCGTCCGCACTTGACGGCGCCGCCACTAAATTTCCATCGGCACGTATTCACACAAGTCCACACCATGCTGACTTTCGAAACGACGAAGCCGCCGGATGCGCTCCAGGTCGTCAGTGATACGGTGGGCGAGTTTGAAGATATACGGACGGCCCTGGAGGCGGGCGTTCAGGTCGGCGACCATTTCGTCCCAATTGCCCTCATACAGCTCGCGTTTGAGCACGACCAGCATGCGCTCTTCGGGACTCATGCCGTCCACGAACCGCCGCACGGTGTCCTCGGACTCGCCCTGGGCGGAGTTCACTGGCACACCTCGGTTTGCTGGGTTTACCGGCACTTCTTCACCACGGCCGCAGGATAGTCCCGCGACAAGACATGAATAGTACGGCCGATGCGGAGGGTTTGCAACCTGTTTTGCGGAGCCGGCATCGGCCCGGGCGGCTACTTCAGCGAGACGATACCCCGCTTCAAAGCATACTTCACCAGCGAAGTCTGGTCGTGGATGTTGAGCTTGCGCATCAGCCGGGTGCGGTGGGTATCTACGGTCTTGACGGCCAGGTCGAGCTGGTCGGCTATGCGGCGGTTGGTCTTCCCCTCGGCAATCAACTGCAGCACCTGGCGCTCGCGGGTGGTCAGTCGGTCGTAGGGGTCCGGCCGTTTGCGGCCCTTTCTGGGCAGGGCGCCGCGGCGGACGCCCGGTCCAAGAACAAGCTCGCCGCCGGCGACGGTGCGCACCGCCTCGACAAGCTCATCGGCGGCCGATTCCTTGAGAAGATAACCCGACGCCCCGTACTTCAGCCCCGTGGCGACAAACTCCTCATTGTCATGCATCGTCAACAGCAGAACCGATACGCCCTTGAACCTGCGCACCAGCTCGCGACAGATATCCAGCCCGTTCAGACCCGGCATGCTGATATCAAGCACGGCCACATCCGGCTTGTGAGTTCGGATCGCCGGGACGACTTCCAGCCCGTCCCCGCACTGACCGACTACGCGGATATCCGGCGCCCGGTCCAGCGTCTCGGCCAGCGCCTCGCGGACCATCGCGTGGTCGTCGGATCGGGTAGGCAGGGGCGATTGCTCGCCCCGGCCTCCCACACCACCGTACGTACGGTTCCGTATACGGCGGTTCAGCAGGTGCTCTCAAGTCGTCGATGCTCGGCAAGCAGGCTTACAA
>PUND01000130.1 GCA_003551645.1 Phycisphaerae bacterium
CGCCTCGGCCAACAGTTCGCCGTCAAACCGCAGGTCCGGCGCGTCTTCACGTCGAATCGTTACGTTCCTCATCGCTTACTCTCCGTTCAAGGTTTCGCCCGCCAGCCGCTCGGCCACGCGCCGCACGGCTCGCCGGGCAGGTGGTGAAAGTTCCGGCCATACCTGGGCCACGGCCCGGAGGTCGTCATCGTCGGAGCCGTCGATCAGGCCGTTCCGTGCGCGCGATGCAGCGCATTCTGCAGCGCGCCCGGTGTCGGCCCCTGATGCACTATCGCCGCAAGCGTTGCCCTTACCGGAGCTTACAGAAGATTCCCCGCCGCCGAGTTCGAGTCCTATACGGCCCATGGAGAAGGAAGGCCGGTGAGCGGCGTAGTCCGTGAGCCGGCTTTTCTGTTGCGCGGGTTATTTTCTGGTGCAGATTACGGTGAAGTCGTTGAGCAGGTAATCGTCGATGATGCGTGCCTGGCAGGGCAGCGGCCGGAGCATTCGCAGCACGTCGGCCGGCTCGAAGGGGTGAAACTCGCCGCTCGCGGGTGTGCATCGCTTATGCAGCAGGTTGAACGCCACCGTCTGGCGGGCAAGCTCGAACATCCTGGCCAAGGCGCGGGGCAGGAACCGGTCGTTGTTACCAAGGTCCAGGTTGAACGCGCCGGAACAGAACACCACGTCGAAGCTGCCGGGGGAGAACATGCCGGCGTCGTGGCCGTCGCCGAAGATGTCCGCGCAGACCAGGTTGACGCCGTTGTGGCGGCGTCTGCCTTCGGAGACTATCTCCGGGGTGATATCCACACCGAGGTATTCGACGCCGCTGCTATCGCCGCCGAGAAAGGCCCACAGGTCGCCGAGTCCGCAGCCGACGTCCAGCAGCCGTTTGCCGGAGAGTTCCACATTGGCCGCAAACACCTCGAAGCGAATTCGCTGGGTGTCGGCATCCGCCCAGTGGCAGACGGCCCAGTTCCGCTTGTGCCGCTGGAGGCGTCGGCGGTAGTGGCGACGGATCGACTCGCCTGGTTGGTCGGTGTCGCCGCGCGGCTTGTGTCTGGACCACAGGGCCAAAAGCTTTCTCCATTGCTGATGTAACGCGATACCTTGGCATTGCTTCGGTTAATACCGAAGCCCTTTCGGGGCCGGGGGAACTCCCGGCCGCGTCCGGCTGCATCGACGAATCTGTTGATTCGGCTGCCTCGCCGTCCCTGCCGGCCAACGACATCCCGTGCTCTCGGGCCTCCGCCCGGTTTTGAAAGCACTTCTACGGTTCCGTCTCATCGTAAACGTCGGCCTCGGCGAGAACGCGTCGGTAGAAATCCGGCCCGCCCAGGGCGATGCAGATTGGCATTATCGCGCCTCGGCTGTCCCATGTGTCAAGGGCCGCGAGTTGCCAGTCGTCGGCAATCCTGCCGAGCGTGCGGTCGAGTAGTTGCGTTTCCAGTTCTTTCGAGCGTTTCGACGCCTCGCGAATCTCCGGACACTTCGGGTCGGTCTGCGCCAGTTTGCGGCGCCGGCCGTCCAGCGCATCCAGCTCCTTCAGCAGTTCCGGAAACTGTTCCTGATGCCACTGCCGCCGCTTGCTCTCATCACGGAATGCTTCGAGCCGCTGTTGCGCCTGCTCGGCAAGCTCATGCCACGCCGCGGACAACTCGTCCGCTGTGGTCTGCTCGGCGCCCATGGCTCTGGCGAGGTGTCTGGGCAGTCGAATTCGTGTGTCCAGACCGGCCATGCGGTCCAGCAGTCGAAAACGGATGCGGACTATCGGGTGAAGCGACCCCGGCAGCGCCCCGGCCCGGGAGAGCTTGTCTCCGAGTACGTGGCTGGCTGGTATGTAAGGAGAGCCGCGGTGGGGGACCGCAAGCGGTGCACCGCCCGGCGCCAGACGGGCCTGGATGGTCAGCAGCACCGCCTTGCCGGCCAGGCACAGCACGCCGGCAGCTTGCATGTCGGATATCGGAAGCCGTTTGTCGGTCAGGGCAAAGCCCCGTTCGCCTACCACAAGCTCCGAGCCGTCAAGGAACACCTCCGAACGCACGAGTCGGCCGTTATGGCGAAGCACGGCAAAAAACGGCAATTCGCCCTCGCGGATATCGAGCAGGTGAACATCCACGCCGGATTGCTCGATGGCCTCGTTGTACAGCCCCGCAGCCCGGTGGTAGTCGCCGCAGAACCACTCAAGCAGCTTCAGTCGCCCGGCGTCGGCGTCCGGGGCGAAGAGATTGCTGGTCAAATCCAGTTCAGCATCGGAGCCGAGATGCCCGGCCATCCAGCGACGATAAAGCTCCACCAGCGTGCCGTCGCCGACATCCTCCAGTAGACGCTCCATTCTCGCTCGCTCGTCGGCGAACCAGTCGCCCAGCCGGCGCAGGGCGTCATCATCGGCGAATCGCTCGCACAGGTCGCGCTCGGCCGTGTCGAGCGTCTCACGCAGGAACGGCGCTACTTCCGCCGCCGACAGGTCGCCGATCACGCGATGATGCCGCCTGTCGCCGACATAGCTTGGCCCGATTAGCTGCCAGTTGTCGCCGGGGGAGTACTGGTCGTACAGGTCATCCACCTTCCGGCGCAGCCGGCCGGCAAGGGCCTTGGTGGTCAGGCCCGTCAGCGGTTCCCAGTCGCGTATTTCCACGGGCACCCGGCCGAGGAATTCCGAATAGAAAAGCGCCGCCCCCCAGTCCTGCCCGCCGCTGCGGTAGAACCTCTCGCGAGCCAGTCGCAGCGGGGTGTTTTCGCCGGCGCCGAGGGCGGTGAAGGCGACGTCCACATCCTCGACGAAGTGCCGAACTCGCCGGCCCGCGGTGGCCAGGGCCTGAACCTTCGGAATCGCATCCCACAAGCTGTGGCAGTTCTGGTCTATGCTGAAAAGCATCGGTGAGGCCTTCGTCTTTGGATTCGCCGTCATATATACGCCTGTCTGACGGCTCAGGTGGTCTTGGACCGGAGCTTGATCGCGTCGGTCGCCCTGCGGACCAGGTCCGGATGCACACGTCCGGTATAGACGTATCGGACAACGGTTTCTAGACAGACGTCCGTTACGGACCCGTCGTCGTGCGTACGGAAGAACACTCGCAGCGTGTCTCCGCCTTTGGTCTTGACCAGCACGGGGCGCCGACCCTGGAGGTATTCCTCGGGCCAGTTGCTACGCAATGCAGTCAGGATGGCGGAAGCGGCCGAGCCGGTCCCGCAGGCGAGGGTTTCTGCCTCGACGCCGAACTCGAACGTCCGCAACGCCAGACGTCCGGGTTCGAGCACCTGTACGAAGTTGGCGTTTGCGCCGCCGGGGGCGAACCGTTCATGGTGGCGAAGTGCCGGCCCGAGCCGCTCGACGTCGGCCTCGCGAACGTCGTCAACATAGGTGACCACGTGCGGAATGCCGGTAACGGCAAAGTCGCACTTGAGTTGCCTGCCCGCGGCGGTCAAGTCCATGTCCCATCGCATTTCCCGCGGCGTGGGTATGCAGGCGCGTATGTAGTCGCCGTCCCGCCGCTGGCCTCGTACTATGCCGGCCGGCGTCAGGATGCGGATTTCCCCGGGTCGGACCATGTGCTCGACAGTCACCCAGTGGACAAAGCAGGATATTCCGTTGCCGCACAGGTCGGTCTCGGAGCCGTTGGCCTCAAAGAATCTCGCCTCGATTGCGGCGACGTCGTCGAGTTCCGGCCGAGAGGCGAACACCAGTCCATCCGCGCCGATGCCCGTACCGCGGTGGCACAACTCGCGGGCAAAATGTCCCGCCGAGTCCGATGACGACAATACTTCGTTGAACGTGTCGTCGCGGTTATCGATGCAGATGAAGTCGTTGCCGCTTCCAGACAGCTTTGAGAAATCTATTTTTTCGTTCATGGTCCTCCTTCGTGCTCAACCGCCGATCGAAGTATAAGCGCCGACAGGGGATGATTCAAAGCGCGGCCCTTATGCAACCGCAGGGCGCTCTCCCGACGGCATTTGCATGGCAGGTGAGGGGCTGCGACAAGGTCTGTCGGTGGCTCACAGCGGTTCGCCAAACAGCAGCGCCCTGGTGAATTTTGGCAGGATGCGTTTGTTCACGAACAGCAGGGGAAGGATCATTCGCAGGGAGGTGTTGGGCGGCCTGAGCCGCTCGGCCAGCGCGGACCGCCAGGAGGTCTTATAGTCCGTAAGCTTGTCCTGGACGTTGTCGGAGTCCAGCGCCTCGTCGGCCACGCGGCCGGCCAGAAGGGCGGCGCAGACCGACGGCCAGAGGGTCTGGCCGCTGATGCTGTCCGCGAAGCCGCCGGCGGTGCCGGTCAGCAGGCATCGCTTGGCGACGTGGCTTTCCAGCTCCAGGGCCATTCCTGCTGGTGGATGCCAAACCGCGCCGCGGGCCTTGTTCAGCGGCATGTCGGCGGGGAGTATCTCCGCTGTTTGGAGCTTACCCACAAGCTCCGAAAGCTCCTCAGCTCGGGAACCGGGAGCGGCGGAATGGCTGACGACCCGAACGTGGATGGCGGAGGCGGTCCTGAACAGCAGGCCCATCTCGCTTCGCTCGGGGAACTCGACAATATGCAGCTCGTCGCCGAGGGATTCGGCATGCCGATCGTGTTCAAGGGGCACGTCGAGCGCGGCGACGACCAGTTGCTGGCGGGGCACGTTTCGCACCGGCAGCGCCAGGTCGCTGATGATCTCGGTCGGGTTGTCCTGGGCGATGATCAGCAGCCGCGAACGGGCCTGCCTGGTGGCCAGCAGTACTACCTGATCTTCGCACAACCGGATGGCGGGATGGCCACGAGAGCGCCGCACCTGGGCGCCCGCCTCTGTGGCGGCTTTGCGGAGCGACTCGGCCAGGTCCTCTGTCTGGACAAAATGCCCGGCGTCCGCACGGAATGAGTGCTTAACGGACCGCTGCAGGGTGGCGTCGTGGAATCGCAGCCGCCGGAAGGGCTTGGCGCGGCATTTCCGCGACAACCCCGACGGAAGGTCCTCGGCACGGAAGAAGTCCCTGGGGACCCAGTCGGCCAGGGGGGATTCGACCGGCCGTCGCGGGCCATCAAGCACCACCACATCGCGGCCCGCGCTGGCTAGATATGCGGCCGCGGCGAAGCCGGCCGGTGTTGCTCCCAGGATAGCAATGTCGTATAGCTTGGTCATCGGTCGGCTAAGGTAACCTTCATCCACGCGGGCGGCAAGGGCGGGCCATTGAGGTTACCAGTAGGGAATGCCGATTTTGCCCTTGCCCGTCAGCATCGCCGACGGTAAATAATGTCTGTATGAGGCGAATGGGATTGAGCATGGCGGTACTGGGTGCGGTAGTATTGTTCGGCTGTGTCGAACGCGAGCTGACGATCACTTCCGAACCGGCGGGTGCTTTGGTTGTTTTGTCGGATATCGAAGTCGGACGCACGCCGGTGACGGTTCCGTTCACCTGGTATGGGGACTACGACATCATACTCCGCCTGGACGGTTACGAGACGCTGGATACCAGCGCGGAGATAAACATGCCCTTCTATGAGATACCGCCGCTGGATCTGCTGGTTGCGATTGCCCCGTGGACCCACCGCGACCAACGGTATCTGCACTATGAGCTGGAGCCGCTGGAGCTTCCCGACGACGAGGAACTGCTGGAAGATGCCCGGCAGATGCGTGAGGAAACCCTGACTCCGGTAAGGTGAAAACGCGGCTTTCTTCGCCGCCGTATATGCCTTTTCCCGCTTCGCTGGGTGAGTCGGTCAGTATTCGTCCTCGGCAGACTCCATGGTGTCTTTCCACACCTCGAGGTTTTCGAGATATACCGCCGTCCCTCTTGCGACCGCCGTCAGCGGATCGTCGGCTATGCGAACATCCAGGCCGGATGCGTTGGAGAGTATTGTGTCGAGGCCCCGGAGCAGTCCGCCCCCGCCGGCAAGTACGATTCCCTTGTCCACAAGGTCGGCCGCCAACTCCGGCTCGGCGCGCTCGAGTGTGTGTGTAACGCAGTCGATAATGGCGCCGACCGGTTCCTTTAATGCCTCACGGACTTCCTCAGAAGATATCATGGTCTTTCGCGGTAGGCCGGAGATCATATCCCTGCCGCGGACTTCCATGGTGGTTTCGGTGTCCAGCGGGGCGGCCGAGCCGATGTCGATCTTGATTCGCTCGGCCGTCGGTTCGCCGATCATCAGATTGTAGGTCCGCTTCATGTGGCTGGAGATGGCCTCATCCATGTCATCCCCGGCGACGCGGATAGTATCGCAGACGGATATGTCGGCCAGTGAGATGATGGCAACTTCGGTGGTCCCGCCGCCGATATCCACGATCATGCTCGCGGTCGCCTCGGTCACCGGCAGGCCGGCCCCGATAGCGGCGGCCATGGGCTCTTCCACCAGATAGACCCGCCTGGCCGCGGCACGCTCGGCGGAATTGAGCACGGCGCGTTTCTCGACGGCCGTGATGCCGCTTGGTACGGCTATGACTACGCGGGGCTTGATTACCCTTCGTCGGCGGTGGACCTTGCGGATGAAATAGCCGAGCATCGCCTCGGTGATGTCGAAGTCGGCGATAACGCCGTCCTTCATCGGGCGGATGGCGCTGATGGAACCGGGGGTCTTGCCGAGCATTTCCTTGGCGACCAGGCCGACGGCATTGCCGTCCTGAAGCACGCGGTTGGTACCGCGCTTGACCGCCACGACTGACGGTTCGTTGAGGACGATCCCCTGACCTCGAACACAGACCAACGTGTTGCAGGTGCCCAGGTCGATACCCATGTCCATTGAGAACAGGCCGAGAAGTGAATCTAGGATCATGGCGATATCATTCCTTTGCGCCTCTGAAGCGGGCCGGTCGTCCCTGTCCGACCAAAAGATGCCCGGATTACCCGTTTTTTGTCCTGTCGGCCGACCGCCGCGTTCATCTGCAGAAAAAACCGTTTCGTCACAGGGCCGTTCGGCCAGCAACGGTGCTGCTGCGGCCTGCCGTTACCGTCGGTTCGCAACTGTCCTACAGACCCGCCCCGGCGCCGCCGAGCGGCTCGAACAGGTCGCCGAAGGACATGCCGTATCCGGACATAAGATGCGTCAGCGACAACACGATGGTCGTAAGCAGCACGATGATGGCGACCAGAAGCATCACCGTGTATACATTCGGCTGCGGACGTGCGCCCGCCTGTTGCACTTGCCTTTGTGCCATTCGGCCAGTCTCCTAGTCCATTGTCGTGGTGACCTTGTCGCCGGGCCTCGGGTCGAGCAGTCGAGTGGTGATTATCCCGGCCGCGGAGCCGGCGTCAACCTCTTGTATCCTAAACTGTGCCACGAGTTCGGCGTCCCGGTAGATGATCATCTGCATGTCTTCCTGGACGCCTTGGGCCGAGCCGATGTTGATACCTACGATGTTTTCATCCACTGCGGTGACCTCGGCGGTGATATCCAGATCGGGACGGGCCACCGGCGGCTCTCGCATTTCGTCGGGATCGATCCGCGCCAGGCGATCTTCCAGTTCGGATACTCGCTGCTGGCTGGCGGCCAACTGTTCCCGCAGGAGTCGAATCTGGCCGGACATTCGGTCCGTCCGGGCTTCGGAGTCGCGAAGGGAGTCCGCGAGTTCCGCTCGCTCCTGCCGGAGTTGATTGGCGGTGGTGCGTGCAGTCTCCAACTGCTCGGAAAGCTCCCTGCGCATATCAATGCTGGATTCCAGACTGCGGTTCAGGCCGGATAGCTGCGCGGAGACGGTGTTGTAGCTCTGCTGGAGGTCGGCACGAGCCAGGCGCTCGTCGCTGTAACTGGACTCCAGCTCGGCTACACGCCTCTCAAAGTTCCCGCGGGCCTCCTCCAGGTCGGACCTGTAGCGGTCCCGCTCGGAGATAGCGGCTTCCTGGCCTGTCATGGCCGTTCTGGCGGTCAGCTCCATCACCGCGCTCCTCTGGCGTTCCTGATCGCGCTGCTCCCGGTAGTTCTCGTGAGTAACAATCACGTTGATGATTACCGGGCAGGCGAGGAGGATCAATACAACCAGCACCACCACAAAAATCTTTGTCAGGGTATCCAACCGTGATCTCCTTCGGCGCTTGCACGGTGCCCCGGTAGGGCACTCGCTCTGACTACGGACTGCGTCCTAATGAAGCTAGCAAACCTCACGATGTTTCGGTGCATTCAACCGCTCGTGATTCTATTTTGTGGTGCAATCAAGTCAAGCAAATTTCGAAAGCTTCACCGCGGCGGCTAGTCTTGCCGGCCGGCGATGCGCAGGGCAGGCCCGGTAGCAGGGTCCGCCGCTCGCTCCGAGACGTCCTCGTCTCGTGGCTCGACGTGACCTTCCAGCAGCCGTATTATACTCATCGCCGCGGCCACACGTACGGTTCCATCCGGAGCGTCCAGCATAGGATGTAGTACATCAACGGCGGCCGGCTTGTCCATCCACCCCAAAGCCCTTGCGGCCAGCCACTGAAGCCGCTTGACGTCGATGTCGTCTATCTGCTCACGTCGAGCGCCGGCGTCCACCAGCATTCTCTCGGGATCTCGCAGCGCCCGCACGCAAAATCTGTAAGCGTCCGGTGAGACTTCCCGAACCTGCGCCAGTGCTCCCAAGGCGGCGACCCGTACCGGTGGGGGCTGGTGATCCCTGGCCAGGTCGGCGAACACCATTGGCGCTCGTTCCGGCCGTATCCTCGCCATCGCCTGGATGCCACGAAGCCGGTCGTCGGTGAACTGCGTCTTGGTGTAGGCCTCAAGGAGATGTTTGCTGCGCTGGTCGCCGAGCGCGGCCATCGCCTCGACGATCTCCATCTGCACCGATATGTCCTGCTCGTCCCTGAGGACCCGCCGCAGCGGCTCGATAGCCGACGGCTCGCCCATCTTGCCCATCGCCATCGCGGCGTTAGCGCGGACCTCCTTGTCGTCGTCGAACAGCATTCGGGCCAGATGGGAGACGTAAGTATCGTCCTGAAGCGTCCAAAGCGCGTACACGACCGCCGTCAGTACCCGCTTGTCCGGTTCGGCCTGCTCGGCCATGGTCAGCAGCTTTTCCTTGGCAGGGGCGTGGGCGATGTCGCCTATAGCCATCGCGGCGGCGAATCGCACCAGAGGGCCTTCGTCGTCCAGTGTTTCGACGAAAACGTGCCCGGCGTCATCTTTTAGCGTTTCGGCCATGGCCTCAACGGCGTGGGCCCGGACGACCGCATCTTCGCTTTCGATCGATTGGAGAAGCGTTGACCTTGCGTCCACGTAGGCACGGTCCGGATCCAGCACCATCTCGCCGATGGGGTCAGCGCAGCCGACCAGCACCGCAAGCCACAAAACGATCGAAGCCGTAAATATATGTCTCAATGCTTGAGCCCCTTCCGTAGTTGCAGTTTTTTCCATAAGAGCCATATTGCCATAACCCCGGCCGCCGCGCTGACGGCCTGGGCGAACACGTCGCCGATAAGACTGTACATGCTTACGCGGCTGTCCACAAGTACTTTGGGGCCGCGGACAGGATCGCCGTGTTCGTCGTTTTCCTTTCCGTCAAGCAGCAGCGTGCCGCGGACCATTGTCGCGGAGCCGTATTTTTCCAGCACCGCCTCGATGCGCCCATTCGGGTTTATCGAAGCGCTGATGCCCGTGTTCACCGCCCGGACGACCGGCGTTCGTGTTTCAACCGCACGAAAGACATACTGCACCATATGCTGGGGCTGCTCGGTGCTTCCTCGGAGCGGGCCGTCGCGCCATGAATACACGAACCAGCCGTCGTTGGACAGATTCGCCAGAATATCCACCTTCTTTCGGCCGTCTTCTATCACCATGTCGCGACAGATTCTCGCGAACGTGCCCTCGTAACATATCGGCACTGCGAGGCGGAACTCTTGCCCTTCGTTGGATTTCAGGCCGAATCGGACCACTTCCGGGCCGGGGTCGAGCTGGTGCATCACCGGCGGCACGAATCGTCGCAGTTGCTCGTGCAACCACGTCCATGAGTGCTTATACGGCACGTATTCGCTCAAAGGAACCAGGTGCCGCTTGGAGTACGTGGCTTGGGCTAGTGGGTCGCGGTCGAACCAGAGCACGCTGTTTCGCGGCACCCACAGGTCGTAGTCGTCTATGGGGCGCGGATTGGCGTGCAGCGTCACCCCGCCGGCAAGCAGGGGGGCGTCAAGCTTCCTCGAAAGCTCCGCCACCTTCTCGGCGTACTCGCGCCGTCCGATGACAGGCCTGCCTTCTCCGCCTATCCTCCCGCCGTCGCGGTAAGTTTCGAGGACATAGGTATAGAACCTGCGTTGAAACCTTTCTTCCTCGGGGAGGTGCACGAAATTTGAAGTAAGCGAGCGCAGCTCAGCTTCGCTCATGGCGTCGAAGTCGGCTGTCAGAAACTCCGGGTTCAGACCAGGCGGCAGCATGGTCTCCGGCCAGAGGACCAGGTCGCTGTCGCTGTCCAGCAGCGCCCCGGTCGCCTCGGCGTGGTCGTGGAATATCTTGTCCGGCGGTGCGCTGCGTCCGCCGAGCGAACTGCGGAACGCCTGCTGGACGATCCCCACGACCGGACCTTCACTCAGCGTGTCCTGGTTCACTCGCCAGGTTCCGTAGCCGAGCAGCCCGCCCAGCGCGGTTACGCAGACGATTGCCCCAGCCACCACCCGGCGGGCGAGCCGCCGCGGCGCCATGTCGGCGACGAAGAGACGCCCCGTCGCCAGGTCGATAAGCAGGCCGTTGACCATCGCGACGAAAAACGAAACGCCGTACTGTCCCAGCGTGTCCGTAATCTGAATAAGGCGGGTTTGCGCATACTGACTGTGCGCCAGGAAAAACCACGGGAAACCGCTGATGACGTAGGCCCGCGCATATTCCAGCGCCACCCATACCACCGGCAGGACCAGCCACACCGGCAGGCCCCGCCTTACGGCGCCGCGGACGACAACGCCGGCCACCAGCCAGTAGGCCGTCAGATACACCAGCAGCGCCGCGTAGCCGATCAGCGTTATCCACCACAGCCAGTAAAGGTTCGCCGCCCAGAACAGCGTCCCTCCGACAGTGGCCCACAACAGAGACCATCGCGGGCATTGCTTGTCCAGAAGGGCCACACCCCACGGAACCAGTGCGATATAGGCCAGCGGCCATACTCCGAACGGAGCAAAGCTGAAGCTCAGCAGAACCACCGACAGCATCGGCAGTAACGCCACGACCAGCTTGCGGCGCGCAACATGTCCTGGAGGGGCGGGTCGTTCGGACCGGCGATTCTCAACGCTATCGTGCGGAGGCCTGTGGCTTGAGCGGCGGCGGCGTTTCGTCACGTTATTGAGCTCCCGTGGCTGCATCCGCGCCACGTCTTGATACGGCACCATTGTCCAAAATAGAGGTCTCTGACGCAACAGCAGATGCAGGCCGGGTCGGGGAATCACGGCCCGGTTCGAATGTGTGCGACATTTTTTGGTGGCGCGATGTAACCTCTTGTGTTAGTGTGGCTTATCGCAATGGTGCGACAAGGAGATAAGTCATGGAAGACAAGAAGGTTACTGTCGAACAGGTCAAGGC